>CAYUXO010000198.1:0-1523 GCA_964448865.1 uncultured Anaerolineales bacterium | reverse complement strand
TCAACTGCACGCCATTTACTTCGGCGCAGTAGTAATATCGGCAGTGACAGCCGATGTTGTTGCCCATTTTTTCGAAGGAGATTTAAGGGCATTCTCTGTCCCTGAATATACCCTGGTGAGCCCATGGGAACTCTTACTTTATGTATTGTTGGGGATTCTCGCGGCAGTTGCCGCAGTCATTTTTACACGTTTGCTTTATTTTTCAGAGGATGTTTGGGACCGCTTTCAGTTTCCTGAATATCTAAAACCGGTCCTGGGAGGCATGCTGTTGGGATTAGTAGGTATTCTCTCACCAAAAATCGGCGGATTCCCGCGAGTTTTCGGGGTTGGATATGAAACGATCACTGAAGCGTTATTTGGGAGGTTAGCCTTACAAATGACCCTGGCGCTATTGTTATTCAAGATGTTAGCAACGGTCATAACCCTGGGATCTGGTGGGTCGGGAGGAATCTTTGCACCTACTTTGTTTATGGGAGCCATGCTGGGTGAAATATTCGGCCAGGTATCCAACCAATTTTTTCCTGAAATCGCAGCTCCTCCAGGTGCCTATGCATTGGTTGGAATGGCAGCTTTTTTCAGCGGGGCCGCACACGCGCCGGTGACATCCATTTTGATCTTGTTTGAGATGACCGGCAATTACCAGATCATTTTACCGTTGATGCTGGCAACCGTGATCAGCACATTGGTCTCGCGCGCGATAAGCCCCGAATCAATATATACACTTAAGCTGACGCGCCGGGGTATCCACCTCCAGGAAGGGAAAGATCTCGATGTTATGCAATCGATAACAGTGGGAGAAGCAATGTCGACCAATCTGGACGTTGTTACTCTCCAAATGCCGCTGACCGAACTCGCATTAGAATTCGAGCGCACTCACCATCACGGTTTCCCGGTTGTTGATGACCAGGGAAACCTTGCAGGGGTTGTGACAATACAAGATCTTGATCGGATAATTAATACAAGCAGCCTGGCAGGTAAATCAGTAGAAGATATCGCCACAATTGACTCTTTACTGGTTGTAAATGTTGATGAGCCTATGTGGTCAGCACTCCGGAAGTTAGGTGTTCGTGATGTAGGCCGGTTGCCTGTAGTAGCACGGGATGATGAACGCCAGCTTGTTGGAGTCATCAGGCGTAAAGATATCATCCAGGCCTATAACCTGGCTATCATCAAGCGAGCTCAACACCAATCCTCCCAGGATGTAGAGCGTTTAGGCAAATTAATAGATTCGGAGTTTATTCATCTCCAAATTCCTACTGATGCAGCTGTAATCGGCCAGCGGATCAGCGAAATTGACCTGCCAGATGAATGCCTGATTGTGTCTATCCACCGGGGACGAAAACTTTATATTGCTCATGGTTATTCTACTTTACAAGCCGGAGATCAACTTACCATTCTATCGCAAACTGAAACTGCAGCAGGAACCATAAAATTTTTCACTGATAATCTGACAAAATAAAAACATTGCACATGACTTTTTTAACAACTGTCCCGTGGACAATCACTTCCGCGGGGCTGTTTTG
>CAYUXO010000197.1:0-1588 GCA_964448865.1 uncultured Anaerolineales bacterium | reverse complement strand
TTATTAATGGTCTCCAGAGATAGCTCCCGGCCAAGGGGATCCAGGTAGTTATTTTTGGGAGAGATTAGCTGGTCATGGCGGTACTGCCAATCATAATATTGCAGCCCATTAACATGGAAGCGAAGTAATTTTTTCAGAGTGGGTTCTACATCATCCCGATCCGGAAAAAAATCGCTAAGAAAACCGTAGCGGGGAAACTCAGCCCAATCGTTCTGGATGTCAAAAGCGGTTGTGGCTGACCCCAAAAGACAACCCCCGGAGTCTGTCAATTCACACTGGACACCAAATCCGCCTTTGATCCCTGCCGGAGGGGACCAGCTGAGGATCAAATCAGAAAGATTCCCGGCGTTGTTGATAATTTCAACCAGATCATCAACCGGGTTAAAAATGTGCCATATTTTTAAGTTAATTTTCAGGGGGAATTCCAGCTGATCAGAGTCAGCCAAAACAAGCTGAAATAAGATATCCTGGCCGGGTTTAAAAGAACCTTGGAGGGGAAGGAGAAAGAATTCAATCATCGTTATCCCTTTATCCCGGAAGTAGAAATCCCACGAATAAAATGTTTCTGGAATACAGCAAATACAATTACAACCGGAATTATTCCCATAATGGAGGCGGCAAAGACCTGTCCCCATTCAGTAAGATGTTGAGACTGAAACAGAGCGATGGCAATCGGCAGGGTTCGTTTGGTTGTTTCCTTGATGGCCACGTTGGCCCATGGAAATTCTTCCCAGGCGAACAAAAAGGTGAAAATAGTGACCACTGCCAATCCAGGACGGGATAAAGGCAGGACAATTTTCCAGAAGATCTTCCAGCGGCTGGCACCATCAACCAGGGCAGCCTCCTCAATTTCTTTTGGCAGCCCTTCAAAATATCCCCGCAACAGGAAAGTCTGCATGGAAAGATTCATAGTGATATAGACCAGGATCAAACCAAGGAATTTGTCTGGTAAATCCAAAAATTTGGCAACTATAAACTGGGGGATAATTAACATCACCGGGGGAATCATCATGCCGGAGAGCAAAAAATAAAACAGAAATTCTTTCCCTCGAAATTTGAGCCTCGCAAAGGCATAGGCCATCAGGGATGAAATCAGCAATGTGGCGGCTGTCGTCACAACCGCAACAAAAAGACTGTTCATAAAATAAAGGCCAAACTGGTCAGTTTGTAAGGCTTTCTGATAATTTATCAGGGATATTTCGGAGGGCCATAAACGGGGGGGAATCTCAAAGATAAAGGCCTGTGGTTTGAGGGAGGTAATTAACATATACCAGAACGGCAGTAAGACAATCGCTGTCCCTGCCAGCAGTAGAAAATATATCAAGCTTTTTGAAAGTAGATTTTTCCTGGTGCTGTTCATTTATATTTGCTCCCGATTCCGCAACAAACGTATCTGAATCACGGAGATAATAAAAACAATAATTGTCAATAGATAGCTGATGGCAGACCCGTAGCCAAACTCCAAGTTGCCAAATGTTTCTTCGTACATCAGGGTTAGGATAAAATGCGTTTGATCTAATGGATCTCCTCCGTTAGTGAGCAGCAAATTGGAGATATAGGCATTTAATGCACCCGCTGTAAGCACAAC
>CAYUXO010000196.1:0-1635 GCA_964448865.1 uncultured Anaerolineales bacterium | reverse complement strand
ATTTGATTGTGGTTGAAAAATCCCGGGTGGATAAATGGGAAGAGAGCTGGGCGATCAGCACTGGAAGATCTGTGACAGAACATTTAGCAGCTATCAAGAAAACACCCAACATCCACATCACATATAAAGGAGTTGAATCTGTTCAATCTGCAAAACATTTCCAATTTGTAACTCCAAAGGAAATTATATGCAAGGCATTTTCTCCGGACTGGAGCGGTAGTTTGATGGATGGTTTGGTTGCCCTGGATGAATCAGTTGACCGGATGGGCTATTTACGGTTAAGTACACCAATTCGCTACGCCATGCATCTTGGTAATACCATATCAGATGAAGTTAGGTCAGAAGCTGTTATCTTGGGATTAGGGATAAGTGGAGACGCTTCCCAATTTGAGGAACATAAACATTGGTTATTAAGAATACCTGGCAGTGGACGAATACTGTGGCCCTTGTATCGCTGGTTATTTAAAGTTTTACACAAAGTGAGATAAGTCTTGAAGATGGTGTGTTTGATCATGGTTGATTTATGAAATTTCTAATTGTTGGTTATGGGTCGATTGGCAGGAGGCATTTCAGGAACCTTCTCGATCTTGGAGAGAGAGATATTATCTTTTGCCGTACGAAAAAAAGCACCTTGCCAGATGAGGAAATATCGGGTTTTCCTGTCGAATCCAGTTTGGGATCTGCCCTGGATCTTAATCCCGATGCTGTAATTATCTCCAATCCAACAGCGTACCACCTTGAAACAGCTATTTCAGCAGCTCAAAAAGGCTGCCATATCTTGTTGGAAAAACCGATTTCCCATTCCAGAGAAAGGGTTGATGAATTTGTGCGAATTGTTAATAGTAAGGATCTCAAAGTATTGGTTGGTTATCAATTCAGATTTCATCCCAATTTACAAAAAATCAAGGATCTTCTGGATCAGCAGGCCATTGGGAAACCATTATCTTTCCGATCCCATTGGGGTGAATACCTGCCAGGTTGGCATCCCTGGGAAGATTACCGGAAAAGTTACAGCTCTCGCAAGGACTTGGGCGGGGGTGTTGTCCTGACGCTCTCCCATAATTTTGATTACCTGGGCTGGTTATTTGGAGACGGTAGAGTGAATTGTTCAATCCTGGGGAACAGCAGTGATCTGGAAATTGAAGCGGAGGATACTGCAGAAATTGGTTTGGAGTATGGGAACGGAATTATAGGAAGTGTTCATCTGAACTATACTCAAATTCCCCAGAAACATACCCTTGAGATCATCGGGACTAAAGGTTCGATATTTTGGGATTATTACCAAGATTCAGTATTGGCTCACAGGTTGGATGATGCTGGAGAAATCACATCTCAGGCTTATTCAAGTCCAGACGGTTTCAGTCGTGATGACTTGTTCATAGAAGAAATGAAAAATTTTATCGAAGTTATCATGGACAAGGCAGAACCAGTTTGTTCATTACAGGATGGAATTGCTGCCTTGGACCTGGCTTTAGAGGCTGTTGAGATAGGTAAGAGACCACTATAGAGATCTTTAGTAACGGGACTCTTGTAGGAACACTTCAAGTATTATTCCGAGGTGAAGCAGGAGGGATAAAAACATGAAAAAATTGGAACCAAAATTATTAATCAGAAATTTACTGGTTGAGATCACCA
>CAYUXO010000195.1:0-1641 GCA_964448865.1 uncultured Anaerolineales bacterium | reverse complement strand
AAGTTCCCTTCACCCGGGAGCTATATATTGACAAGAATGATTTTAAGGAGGATCCGCCCAAGAAGTTCTGGCGCTTGGCTCCTGGTCGGGAAGTCCGCTTACGATATGGCTATTTGATCACCTGCAATGATGTCATCAAAGATGAAAAGGGAGAGATCCTGGAAATCCATTGCACGATAGATCCAGAAACCCGCGGCGGCAACGCTCCGGATGGACGCACTGTCAAGGGCACATTACACTGGGTTTCAGCCAGCCATGCCCTGGATGTGGAGGTCAGGTTATATGATCGTCTCTTCAAGCATCCTTTCCCGGACCAGGTGGAAGGGGGCGGGACATTCCTTGATAATCTCAACCCGGATTCCCTCCAGGTGATTAATAACGCCAAGATCGAACCCAGCTTGAAAGATGCTGAAATAGGGGATCGCTTCCAGTTTGAGCGAGTAGGCTACTTCAGTGTTGACCCGGATAGCGTTGAGGGCAAATTGGTCTTTAACCGGATTATCAGTTTAAGGGATTCCTGGGCCAAGATCGAGAAGCAGATGCGATTGTAGAAGTATATAGATTTGTTGGATCTGAAATGCGTAATCTGAAATGGATTACGCATTTTTTTGTGACCAACGGTGACTGGAAACCACCCCTATGATTTATCCCTATTACCTGCCAGTACCTCAAGACAAGGGACCGGGACCGGAGAAGGAAGAACGCGGATGATCGCCCGATAACGATTTAGATTTTATATTACAAAATGGTGATAAGAATTTATCCTCAATTTTCAAATAATGATGAGAAAAAGATATTTTTTCCGGCAATTGCTTTTCCTGTCAATTCTCGTCCTCTTCTTGACTGGCTGTGGAATTTTGGATGGAGATCAGGATCTCACGTCACAAGAACAGATAGATGTTCTGTTTATAGGCAATAGCTACACGTCTAGTAACGGTTTGCCTGATATGTTTGAAAGGATGGCCCGATCGGGTGGGTATCGGGTTCAGGTCGCGATGGTGGCTCCTGGGGGTTGGACGTTGACAGACCATTTACTTTCTGCGGTCACGCTCGAGAAAATCAGGGGTAACGAGTGGGAATTTGTCGTGCTGCAAGAACAAAGCGTCATTCCTTCTCTGGTCGATACACGTGAACGACAAATGTATCCGGCCGTTCGCCAATTGCATGATGAAATCAAAGCCGTGGGAGCCGATACTATTTTGTTCATGACCTGGCGTCGGCGTAATGGTTTGCCAAGTGAGGGGTATCGAGACTTCGTAAGTATGCAGGCCGCACTGGAGGCAGGTTACCTAAAGATTGGTAATGAGTTAAATTTGGCGATAGCACCTGTAGGGTTTGCCTGGTGGAATGGTCTACAAAGTGCATCTGAATTGGATTTATGGGTAGAGGATGGCTGTCACCCAAATAGAGAAGGAACTTACCTTGCGGCTTGTGTATTGTATGGGGTGATTTTCGGTCAGAGTCCTGAAGGAGTCAGTTATACAGCGGGGATCGACGACGATTTGGGAATGTGGTATCAGACCATTGCAGCGGAAAGCATTGCTGAGTACTCAGAGCTTTGGAATCTCCCGTGATATGACCTCGATTGGCCAGGCGGAGGTGTGTGTGATTGGTCCCCCGTCTGAATTGAGATTGCTGATA
>CAYUXO010000194.1:0-1667 GCA_964448865.1 uncultured Anaerolineales bacterium | reverse complement strand
CTTCTGAGCTGTTATTGATCACCACCAGGACCTGATTCTCAAGGTCAGCCTGGAACAGCCCCCGCTGAACTTTAATGGCATCTGTTGAAATTTCAAAAATAGCATCTCCGAATTCATCCGGCCGATCGTGCCACCAGACAGCGATCTGGTCGTTTTCAATGACCTGCCAATCGTAACGGTTGTCAAGGTAGCGAAAAGTGATCTCTTCGCTGGAGACCTCGCTGCCGTCGGCCAGCTCCAGGCGCCAATGGTAGCTGTACGACATGAAGGGTGGGTTAGTGAAATTGCTGGTATCGAGGGTGTATTCCAGAGTGACCTCAGTTCCAGTGGAGATCTCGATTTCTTCCACGGTGTAGCTTTCAGGCGAGTAGATATTCTCGCTGGTATAGGCAAACTCCGCCCGGGTGATTTCCAGGTCAGGGCTGGTGGCTCTGGCCCGGAAGATCAACTGGTCTGGAAAGTGGTTTTCAATTTCCAGATCGTAAAACTGGACAGCACCCTGGGCATTGGCGGGGGTCGGGCTGCCTGCAGATAAGCCCAGAACAATCAGCAGGACCAGGATTATTTTTGGATAGTAAGCTTGAATTTTCATTATCACTTTGTCTTTTTCTGTTTTTTTTTATCAGACACCATGATTATAATTGTACCGTGTCAAACCTTGTGAGACCATTCGTGTGAAAATTTAGTAGAGACTTTTCAGTCAAAAGATGGTTTATTTAATTAGGAGAAACCCATGACTGAAAAGAAACCAAGTGTAGAAGCAACAATAAAAAATATCCGTCAAAGAAGCAGAAAGAAGTATTCAGCGGAAGAGAAAATCCAGATCATATCACCTGGAGAAAATGGGAAATTGAGGCTTTGTGATTGTGTGATGTATTGTCTCATTTATCCAATTTTCGAAGGATTTTTTACCTCTTACAACTTACTGGCCTATGTTTGCATAATTGTTATGAGAGCGTACACCCTTCAGGAGTGAGATATCATAATTAGCCAATAGTTTAGGAAGTAAATTTAAGAATAGAAAACTGATCATCCTGGCAATAACGGTTATTTGCCTTCCCCTGATCGCCTGTTCCGGGGGCGTGTCCCCTGAGGGTGTATCGACTGAAACAAGTATTCCTGAAATAACTGCAGAGCCAACATCAGCACCAGCAGAGTCTGCAGATACCCAGGTAACTGCTATGGATCAAATCGTTGGTACTGGATCGCGGCCGCAGATCTGGGAAATTTTGTGATGACTATTTATCCGGATGGCAAATTAAGTATTGCCACTTCATTGGTAGATCTGGAACAAGGTTCCACTGACAGCTGGAAACTGACCATAGAAGATGGACAGATATTTACAACCGGATTTGCTTTGTGACTGGGTGATACCGGATCCTACCTGGTTGTGATCCATGAGGGTGGGACTCTCAAATTCACATCCATTATCGATGCCTGCGATTCCCGGCTCAGGAAGATGGACCGCAGTTTGCCTGGCCGCCTGAATCCATATAATCTGATTTACCATCGGGTTGAGTAGGATAAGAATTGAAAATTGAAAATATTACATTCTTGAAAAGAAAGTTAAAAGTTTGAAAGTTGAATGTCCATAGATGATTAAGTATTAGGGTAGGGGCGACCCAACGGGTCGCCCGATTTCTTAAAAAATTGCCATAACGAACGAA
>CAYUXO010000193.1:0-1670 GCA_964448865.1 uncultured Anaerolineales bacterium | reverse complement strand
TAACCAGGAGGTGTCGAATCGATAGCGTATCCAACCAGGGTCCGCTAAAAGTATCGCGTAAGAATTTCACCAAAGCACGAGCTCCTATATCACGGACCATTTTGGCAAGGTGTTTGGTGTGTTGGGCTATCACGTTAATCATATGCCCCAGGCGCATTAGATAATGATACCCCTTCATAGCCTGCCAATTGTAAGAAAAGCAGTGTTCGTATTGATAGCCCTGACGTTTTTCTGTCAAAATATTTAATTCCACTGTCCAGCGAAAACGGGCAGCCAGATTACAACGTTCATGTACATTAGCGGTTGTGAGCGGTTCACTGGATATCCAGGCATGGCGTGAGGATTTCTGCACAATATCGGCAGTATCCTTAGCAACCTCTTCCCACTTTTCTTCGCAGATTACCACATGGACTATCTGATGTTTTTTGTCATTTTCGCCATAGCTGTACTCAATGTCATTCACCCACCAGAAATGTTGCTGACGATTACCCCAGGATCGGTACAAATGATTATTAAGTTCCAACTTTTTAAGCCCCTCCACCTCTTCCCAGACCGAAGGCAGGGACCCATCTTGCAACACTATCATGAACTGCCATTTGTACTTACGGCATAGCTCCATAATAGGTCCGCTTGGATAAAGCCCATCCAATAAAACCATGATGGATAACCGTGGAAAGTATTTCTTGAGCCGCTCCGCCAGACGTTTGAAGGCATTTATTTCACAATCTTGTTTGTTTTTTTTCTGATCCCCTTCCCCATAACTTAAAAATTCGCTTAAGAGGGGGATAACCATCCCATCACGGAATGCCAGATTAGCCTCCAGTACATACACATAATACTGGGTATGACTGCCTTCTTCCGATTTGTCCTTGACTTGACGCTGCAGAGACTCTTCACTCCAGCAGATATTACGGGTAAACTTCTGGGTACCGTCTACAGCGATTGGATAGCAATTGGCCACCAGGTAACGCCAAAATTTCTTTTTACGGATAAAACGTATGATTTGTTCAATATGGGCAGCCTCGATCTGGTTAACATCAATTCTACTCGACAGACGGTTTAAAGTATCATTGCGGGGTAGGGATTCCAGTTCGGGAAAAACTTTCTGCAATTGTTCTTTGAATACCGGTCTGCTTATTTCACGATTGGCCTCCCGTCGGGAGGCCATCTGGAAAATAAAGGTCAATATGCCGTATAACATAACCACATCAAGCTTATGTTTCAGCGTTTTCGGGTTTCTGAGGTCTTTAATCCTGGATAATCGCCTAAGCAGAGTAGGCAGCATGGAGCGAAATACCTTAACCTGTTCCTCCACCGCTTTTTGACGGGCCGCCTGTTCTTCTTCGGGCGTTTCATACTCACTCTTACGATTGGAAATTGATGGTGAATGCCTTGGTACAAGGCCCAATGCCTGTTGGCGTTTACGTAATTCCCCGGCGGCTTTTCTCCATTTTTTCTGAAAGCGATCTATCTCTTCTTGCTTCGGTCTGTGTTTGTGGTTACCCATCAACTTCCTCCAGGGTGTAAATCAAGACTGTCGGTTAAATTGGCGGCAATGCTGTAGGAGCGGCATCCTGCCGCGCCGGCGCATACCGCAACCGCTACTCATCCCAAGGTGAATCCAACCTGAGTTCCGGTAAGAGGTGCCCGCATAACGCTTAGGATCCACA
>CAYUXO010000192.1:0-1695 GCA_964448865.1 uncultured Anaerolineales bacterium | reverse complement strand
TTCCAGGCTGACCTTGAGAATCAGGTCCTGGTGGTGATCAATAACAGCTCAGAAGAGTTTGCCTCCTGGCACAACATCGCCCACGATTGGGTGGGAGGAGAAACCTATACCAACTACGGAATTACAGTACAGATCATCGAGAGTTCCAGTCCGATTGATTCCTGGCTTTATGATGTCATTCCCCATGAGATCTCCCATCTGTATTTTGATCAGGTAACCTACAACCCCACCGTTTCGATCCCGGTCTGGCTCAATGAAGGCGTGGCTCAATACAACGAGTTTGTATCCCACGAATGGGTTTACGAACAGGTCCAATATGAGGCCTCCCAGGGTAATTTAATTACCCTGTCTTCCCTTGAAAGAGGTTTTGGCGCCTATGATACTGACCGGGTCTACCTGGCCTATTATGAATCTCTCAGCGCGGTTTCCTATCTGGTAGACAGTTATGGCGAAGAGGGATTAAGTGCCCTTCTGGCCGCTTATAAAGACGGTATCACAACCGAAGATGCTTTCTTAACTGCCATTGGGGTTAGCGCTACTCAATTTGAACTGGATTGGGCAGCGTCTCTGGGTGCGGTTGATTACTTCATTCCAACCCCCTGGCCCTCACCTGCATTTCTCCCATCCCCAACTTATGGCACTTCTTCAGGCGGGGCTACACCCCAACCGGAGCAGGATAAACGGGGTAATAATCCCCTGATCCCCTGTATGTCAATCATCAGTTTACTCGGATTTGGCATGGCCGGGGTCTGGTACAAAAGAAATCAAATAATGGAAAATTAATCAGGGCAGCTATTTATGAGCAAAGAACTATGGACTGAAGTTGACCAGTATTACACAGAATTATTGGTAAAACCAGATCCAAGATTTGAAAAGATCAATCAAGCATCCCTTGAGGCTGGACTGCCAAACATCCAGATTGCCGCCAGCCAGGGAAAATTCCTGGAGCTTCTGGTACAGCTCCAAGGTGCAAAACGAGTGCTGGAAATTGGCACCTTAGGAGGTTACAGCACAGCCTGGCTCGCCAGCGGATTACCGGCGGGTGGACAATTGATTTCTCTCGAAATCAGCCCTGAGCATGCCGCCCAGGCAGAAAAAAACCTTGCCCTGTTTGAATTCAAGTCCGAGATCATCATTCTTCAAGGAGATGGTCTGGTTACCCTGCAGGAAATGGTCGAAGTTGAAACGGAAGCCTTTGATCTGGTCTTTATAGACGCAGCTAAAGAGCAATATGCAAGTTACCTGGATTGGGTTTTACCTCTTTCCCGTCCGGGGACCTTTATCATCGCCGATAATGTGGTTCGGGGAGGCAGGATCCTTGACCAGAACAGCGAGGATAAGAGTGTCAGTGGTATCAGGGAATTCAATCAGAAAATTGCCGGCGACCCCCGGCTGGATGCCACAGTTCTACAAACCGTTGGAAAAAGAGGTTATGACGGGTTTACGTTTATGATAGTAAACTAGGGGAGTGAATAGGAGGATTGACTGTCATTGCGAGGGTGCGCAGCATCCGCGGCAATCTCCTGATAAGTTGAGAGAGATCTAAGAGCAGATATGAATATACTATAAGGGGGGAAAATGCAGGAAGAAAAAATCTATTATGTCTATATCTTATCCAATAAACACAATACAACAATCTATACCGGTGTTACAAATAACATCTTTCGCCGCATTGAAGAACACAAATCAGGTATT
>CAYUXO010000191.1:0-1719 GCA_964448865.1 uncultured Anaerolineales bacterium | reverse complement strand
CCTTGAGCCTCAATGGCAAACCATCCTCAGATTCAAATCTATATCTGAATGTCACCCGGCCCTCGGTCTGCTCCCAGGACGGATCTCCAAGCCAGGGATTGAGCACTTCTCTTATTCCATTCATAACCGGACCAATAGGCCCCTCTTTAACCTGGACAAGGTCGATGTCTTCAGAATAGCGAACTGGATCAAGATACAGTTTGAAAAGAGCTGTTCCACCCCGGAAAGCAAGGTTCGGCGAAAGGACAGAGTGGTTAAAAATATCAACAAGAGCTCGGGAGATGATCAGATCCTGCTCTACCTGTGCATCCTCAGCCCAAGGGGCATTATGCCGCCACTCGGTTATGAAATCCCTGGGGATCAGAACTCGGCCTCTACTTTCGTGTTGATCAGCACCTGCCACCGCTGGTCCTTTTTCATACCCTTATGTGGCTTAGAACGAGCCAGAGGCGTTGGAACAGGCTTTTTAGATTGCATGTAGGAAAGCAGGGAATGCGCTTTATCACCCACACCGACCAAATCCATTAAATAACCCAACCGTTGTGCCCAGGAAATCGGTGAGTAATCAGCAACCTTCTCAATCTTTATCGGATCGATTTTCTCCGCCAGGCCAGCAAGGACTGTTGCCACGTTATCCAACCCGCCAGCATGATCAGGATAACCAACCAGATCAAAAGCCGTTGCTTCCGGTGATGAAATTCGAATTAAACCACGTTGAGTATTTCTGTTTTCAGTGGGTAGTTCTTTGGCATTTTTCCTGAAAATAAATTTCACTCGGACCTTGCCGCATTCAATATCATCCCTCGCTTTAGCCACAACAACCTGGAAAACCTGGGGACGATGATGGGCAGCACCATGGTACTGGGCAGCGCTCAGAAGGCCTGCGTAGTAATATTCATCCAGATATTCCATCAGATCAGGTATGAACTGCTCTGCCGGCAGGCAGCCCATGCTGCGGTACTCGGGTGGGACAATGACATAAAAACCTCTGTAAGGCGTGGCGAGATCGCCCTTCTCACGCAGTCGACGCAGAGCCGCCCTGACAGCTACATCAGAAGAGTTGGACAGTTTGGCCGCGTCCCTGGCACTGAAGCAATACTTGCCTCTTGAGGCTAAATTATCGATAAATTGTGCAATCATCGGCATCCCTAAAATGAATCATTGGCCTAAAGTAACACTTTTCGTTGCTTTCCACTAATGATTCATGCAATTATTTGCACTCGGGATCTTTTATGTTGCCAAAACTAGCGGGAATTCGGGGAAATTGGTGTCAGAGTGTGAATCACAGTCATCAGCATCATCCGAGGGGCCGCCCTGGTTGATGCCGACCGGGTTCAGATCACGGTTACCCTCAATCGGAGGTAGCAGTTTCCCTGGAACTGGATCGGACAACCATCAGCAAGGCTGCCAACAAAACCAACCTCAATTCAGAAACTCTAAACAACCTGTCACGCCAAAGGCGTGATCCCCGGCCAGGCCCAAACCCCTTTAGCAGGACGGCTTTGATCCGTCCGTGCCAGGCGATTTTCCTTGAGTTGGACTTTCCCTGTATCGTCTGGACCCTCAACCCTCTTCACTTCTGTCAAATATTTCCAGACGGAAATTAAAACCCTCGTAAGTCATGAGCATCCGTCCGAATTCATCCCATGACAGGCTCTTCCCATCAATGACAAGCAAGGGTGGACCTGATGCGCCATTGTCCGGGTCCCAACCGATCCT
>CAYUXO010000190.1:0-1720 GCA_964448865.1 uncultured Anaerolineales bacterium | reverse complement strand
TTGTTTTACGTGCTATTTCCACAATTTCAGGATCGGAGTATTCCTGCCAAACCGAGTACCCATTTAGTCTGTCAACAAGTCCGCCGGCAATAACGCGGGCTTTCTCAAAATAATGTAAGTTGACTTCATCCTGATCACACGGTGGAATAGGCTTCAAATCCGGAATCACCAGGGTATTTTCCTTCAGCATTCGAATTCTCTCATGCCGGGCCAGAAGAAGTTCCAGAGATGAGCGAGCCTGGGCAGCTTCATAACTATCATTCATCCCGGCTTTGAGGAGTTCCTGATAAAACGCGTAAACCTTTTTCAGGTCTACATGCCGCGTATCGGAAGAGGCCTTACCGGGCATCTCCCAGAAAGATGGGTCATCCGGTAAAACCAATGACGGAAGGGAGCCAGGCTTCCATTCCCCCCGAGCAACCGCGTCACCGCGTACGATTTCAACAGAGATACTTCCTGGTTTTCCGTCCATCTCCAACTCTACCCATCCATCAACTACCGGAATTTCATCTCCGTCTGCCATGGCTGATTTTACCGGGCCGTTTCCGGTGACAGTAATATACACCTGTGTTTTACCGAACATCACAGGCCATTTCTGCGTGTAATTTGATATTTCAGGGGGCAGGTGCGGGCGAACCCTCAGTCTGTCGGACCGGTAGTCATATTCAAACAAACCGCGCAACAAACCACCGGGGGCTCCCCAGCAGTCATAGACAATATCAAATGGGAATCTTCCATTGAACCAGCCTATTGCTCCGAGCTCTTTTCTGGGTGCATCGGCACGGAATCCCTGCATCAATCCCAACATCTTCTTCCATGAATTTAGAGGGTGTTCAAACTCATCAACACGCAGACAGGCAATGTTCATGCGTCCCTGTGTGGTGGTCCAATGGCCTCCGTTAACCCAGGTCCCATAGGTCATATTTCCCTCCCCTGAGTGATCATCATACGATGGGAAGTTGGGCAATATCAGATCATGCGGGGCAAGCCCGGGGATGGAGACCATCCGTTCGATGATCCGTTTGGAGGCATGATCGTCAACAACCCCCATACATACTGCATCATGGTTGGGTGTTGCCTCGAAATAACCATGCTTCTCCGCACCGAATACCCCGTGCCTGGTGCCATCAGGATCCAGAGACATGATGAAGGAGCCCTTGTCATCCATAAGCAATGGTAAAGCAGCCTTTATGTTGTCCGCTGTTTGGCGGTAGGTTGCTGCTTCCTCCGAATTACCTGTCATGTCGCAGACCTCGGCAAGGCGAGCCAGACCGGCAGCGTAGTTGACCGACACCTCTGTCAGGTAGGCAAATTCAGGAATGCCATCAGGATTGATGTATCCCTTGTATGCCGGGGCAAGCAGGTTTGCCGCACGACCAGCCTTTAAAAGATTTGATTCCGGATCGCGACGAGAATCAAGAAAGGCAGCAACTCTTTGCAATTGAGGCAGGCGTTCACGTGCTTTGTCCGGATTATGGCGAACCAACAAACGTTCAGCTTCAAGAATCAATCCGGCCGCAGTTGCACCCATGAACCAATCATGGAGTTCCACATCACCATCGCCCTGGCGGAAGACAACCCATTCGTTGTGGATCGTCCCGTCCAGGTTCGGGTTACTATAACGTCCAATGGTACGTGGATCGCCAAAACCCAGCGATTCACCACCATTGAGATATACCCCTGCAGCATCGCAAAGACACCCATCCGGTGCAATAAATCC
>CAYUXO010000189.1:0-1724 GCA_964448865.1 uncultured Anaerolineales bacterium | reverse complement strand
AAGATTCCGTATCAAGTACGGAATGATGCTATTAGGTTGCTTTTGAGACAGCCCCTTATAGAACTGATTCTGACAGATGCTGAAACAAGTTCAGCATGACCCGTTATTAGATTATGCCTAAAACAAAAAATGTTATCCGAACTTGTTTATTCCCTTCGGTCATGATATCGCTGCGCTAAGTTCAGAATCTGATACCGGAAATACAGAAATTGTAGTACGTCATTCTGAACTCCTGCCTGCTAATTGGAAGGTGTTTCAGAATCTGTTAACTTAACACCGAATTTTTAAACAGGATAGTCCATGACCAAAACCATCCCAACGCTAATGATTATTGTTACTCTCTATGTATATGTCGGATGTGGAACCGGTTATAATCCCAAACCTTCCCGCCCAAACATCCTGTTTATCATGTCGGACGACCACGGCTGCCAGGCCCTGAGTTGTTATGATGGCTCCCTGAACCAGACCCCCAATATCGACCGGTTGGCAGCAGAGGGTGTTTTATTCCGGAACAGTTTTGTTACCAATTCCATTTGTGCTCCAAGCCGGGCCACCATGCTCACCGGTAAATTCAGCCATCTGAATGGCCAGTACACTAACAGGGGCCGTTTTGACAGTTCACAGGTAACCTTTCCCAAACTTCTGCAGAAAGCGGGTTACCAGACAGCTTTGGTTGGAAAATGGCATTTAAAAAGCGAGCCCATGGGATTTGATTACTGGAACATCCTTCCCGGACAGGGCCAGTATTACAACCCCGATTTCATAAAAATGGGTGAGCGCTACCGGGAGGAAGGCTATGTGACCGATCTGATCACAGATGAAGCCATCGAATGGCTGAACGGGAGGGATAAAGAAGATCCTTTTTGCCTGCTTGTACATCACAAGGCGCCACACCGCACCTGGATGCCGGATACGACCCACTTTGATTTATTTGCAGATGAAGATTTTGAGATCCCGGAGACTTTTTTTGATGATTATAACGGGAGACAGGCAGCCGCAGAGCAAAAGCTGAGTGTGATCAAAGACATGGACCTGGCCTATGACCTTAAGATGACAGACCCTGAAGGAGAGATTCAGACCAAATACCGGGCAATGTTTGAAGCACAGTTAGGGCGTATGAATGAGGTGCAGCGCAGGCGCTGGGATGAAGAGTACTTACCAAAGATCCGCGCTTTCAAGGAGGCCGGATTGGAAGGGGAGGAGCTGGCAAAATGGAAACTGCGCCGTTATTTAACCGATTATTTGAGGTGTATTGCCTCGGTGGATGACAATGTAGGCCGCTTACTGGATTACCTGGATGAAACCGGCTTGGCGGAGAATACCATTGTGGTATACACATCCGACCAGGGATTTTATTTAGGGGAGCATGGTTGGTTCGACAAGCGTTTCATGTATGAAGAATCCTTTAGGACCCCTTTGGTGATGCGATATCCGGGAGGATTTAAGGTGCAGGGGGAGCAGCCGGAAATGGTTCAGAACATTGATTATGCGCCAACCTTACTGGATTATGCTGGGGTAAAAATTCCCGAAGAAATCCAGGGGGAATCGTTGCGTCCTGTATTGGAAGGAAATACGCCGGATGATTGGCGCACGGCGGTATATTATCATTATTACGAGTTTCCCAACGAGCACATGGTCAAAAAGCACTACGGCATCCGCACCGAACGTTACAAACTCATCCATTTTTATGACGACATCGATACCTGGGAGTTGTATGATCTGGA
>CAYUXO010000188.1:0-1727 GCA_964448865.1 uncultured Anaerolineales bacterium | reverse complement strand
GAGATGACCAGGGCAACAGGGGAGAAGTCCACCATCCCCTGCCAGAGCCCGGATCCTTCTTTACCGGTCATCGGAGGGTGCTTTTTCCCGGGAAGTAACGGGGTCGATCTGCGTTTCTGTTTCCTTATCCGGGTTGACCTTCCCGGAGCCGGAACAGGCATGGCAGGGAAATAGATTACAGCCCATGGCCGTGAGACCGGAACCTTGGCACTCGGGGCAGGGTTGGTTGTCTTTTGATTTAGCTTTCTTTTCCATATTCGATCCTGTTGTTATATTTTGAGATCAGTAAATATATCTTTTACCACTGGAGGGTTCAAGTGTGCATTTTTGGTTCATTTCCTGGCTAATTGGTGGGATTTAGACATCAGTGTATTTATACAGGCCGGGTTTTGGGTGTAATCACTCGGCTGCGCAACCCCCTTTTAGCTTCGCTTCGTGATTCACCAAAACCCCGGCTTGATATAATTTATCAATCCTGGATTCCGGCAAAGGGCCCTGTGTCTGCCGAACGACAAGGTCCAGGTTCCATGTAAAGGTATATTTTGGTCTTCATCATTATTTATTGCTAGTAGTTATTTATAGCTGGTTGTTAGTTATTTGTGGACTAGAAACAAGAAACCAGGAATTAGAAACTGAAATTGAGTCCAACAGGACTCAATTTCCCAAAACGCCAATTCAAACAATCCTTGATAAAAGTGGCATTATTCATTATTAATAATTCTGGTATTTACATGCCGATTGGTGGCTTGTTCTTCAACATAGGGGGGGTTATATGCTCGAATTGCTCAATCCCGCTGAAATAGTCAGTCTTATTTTAAGTATCACCGTAATAGTATACGCCCTGGCCAACCTCAGGGAATTTACCGATTACATGTCCAACCTTCTGCTGGTATCCCTTGCCAGTGTTCTTGTGGGGCTGATCTTTTCGATAATGGAGGAGTTCTATCTGCCCGATATATTAAACCTTATCGAGCATACCTTCTTTGCCATAGCCGCTTTCCTCCTTGCCCTGGGGTGCCGCCACCAGATATTGTCAAACATCAGAAACGACAGGGATCTCACATGAATCTTGTATCCTTCATGGATCTCCTGACAATAACCTCCCTGCTTTATATCCTGTTTGTGCTCGCCAGAGAGATTGACCCTGGTCTCCGTGCTTTCAGGACAGCCATGGGATTTCTTATTGCTGTTTTCCTGATCTATACGGTCCTCAACATCCTCGAACGAACTGATATCGGTGGCCTCATAGATCCCTATGATGAGTTTGTAGAGGTCCTCATTCCTGTTGGTTATTTGATTCTATTTTCAATTTCGGTATTTTCGGGCAAGGAGAGCATTGTTTTAGCAAGGGGTCGGGTCCTTAACGCGATCAATGCCATTACCGAAAAGCTTCCGGTCAGACAGGACCCGAAATTACTGTGGAAAGAGCTTCTCCTGCGGGTAATTGATACGATGGAGCTTGACGGCGGCTTCATGTACCTTGCAGATGACAGAGAGACCATACGAGTGAACCACAATTGGGAACTGCCAGGGGATGTGGATCTGCTACCGGGCGACCTGGATATAACCGAGACGATCCTGAGCAGAGTACTTGCAACTGAAGAACCACTGGTTCTTGAACATACCGAGGCCATGCCCGACCAGTTTATCCAGGCCCTTCGAAGGAGCGGTGTCACTTCGGCAGCCTTCTTCCCTCTCACTACTGAAACACGGGTCCTTGGTGTGAT
>CAYUXO010000187.1:0-1833 GCA_964448865.1 uncultured Anaerolineales bacterium | reverse complement strand
CTGCCTGCGGTGGGGGAGCCAAAGCTCCCGAGCAGTGTGCCGACAATCCCGATGAATCAGTGTGTGCCGTTATTGAACCTGGCAAGACCGTCAAGCTTGGTTACGGGGGACCAATGACAGGGGATCCTGCCGCCTTTGGTATCGATATTTCCAATGGCGGTTTGCTGGCCGTTGAAGATGCCAATGAAGCCGGTGGTGTAGAAGGGTTCGATTTTGAACTGCTCATAGGGGATACACAGGGAACCGGTGAGGGTGGAGCATCAGTCGCCAACCTGTTTGTTTCCGACCCTGATGTGGTTGCCATTCCAGGCCACACCTTCACTGACTCCACAGCCGCTGCTATTCCCATCTACAACGAAGCCCGTTTACCCATGATGTCTCCTTCAGCCACCAACGCAAAACTAGTTCTCGGAGACCAGGATGTCTTCAACCGCATCCCCTTCACGGATGATGCTCAGGGACAATTTGCTGCGGAATACCTGTACAACGTGCTTGGCGTAACCAAATTGGCAGCGATGCACGATGGCACTGCCTATGGCAAGGGTGTTGCTGAGAGAGTTCAGGACGTATTTACGTCTTTAGGTGGAGAGGTCGTCGCTTTTGCTGCAATCACCCCTGGCGAAACAGATTACAGTGCTGCCCTGACCGACGTCGGTGCTTCTGATCCTGAAGCCATTTATTTCGGTGGTTACTACCCAGAAGCGGCAGTTTTAGCCCAGGGTATGCCTGTTGCTGGTCTAGAAGATGTCATCCTCTTCAGTGATGATGGTGTCTTTGGTTCTACCTTCATTGAACTTGCTGGTGAATACGCGGAAGGTGTGTATGCTGTCTCCGGCGCACCGGTTTCCAGCCCCAAGGTCGAGGAATTCAATTCCTATTATACAAGTGTTTATGGCAATGCCCCTGGATCTCTCTCCACCTTCACCTGGCATGGTTACGATGTGGTCGATGTCCTGATCCATGCCATCAAATCAACTGCAATTCTCGGGGATGATGGAAACCTCTATATCCCGCGGGAAGCCTTGGTGACCGCTGTTAAAAACACAACCGGTTTTGAAGCTCTGACCGGAACTCTGACCTGCAACGGCGGCGAATGCAACGCCTCAGGTCCATCCTTTATGGTCGTCAAGGACGGGGAGTGGGTATCTCCCTAACCCCTGGTTTTTGATATCTGAGTAGTTTGACAACTATGCGAGGCTGGCTGTTTGGCTTGCCTCGCATTTAACTATCAACTGGAAATTCTTTAAAGAAAAGAAGGTCTGTTATGAGTGAATCCAGTCCCAAGAAATCAACAGGTCCCATCAATACTTTTCGGATAGTCCAAGCAATTATTTCAATTTTATTCCTGGCGTTTTTAGGATGGCGGCTTTATACCGTGATTGATTCCGGCGTGTATGGACCAGAAACCTGGGTCAGGTTTGCCCTGAGCGGCCTCATCATCGGCTCAGTCTATTCAGTAATCGCCATCGGGTATACCCTGGTATACGGCATCCTATTCATGATTAACTTCGCCCACGGCGAAATTATGATGTTGGGTGCGTTTTCAGGGTATTTTGTTTTTGAAGCCTTAAAGTCCATCCCCGTGCCTGCCACGGGATTGAGTTTCCTTGATTCTTACCAGATCCCATCGGTTGTGATTGCATTTATTGTCGGAATGTTTACCTCAGCTGTATCAGGTTATTTTCTGGAGAAGATCGCCTATCGGCCTCTGCGAGGAGCGCCAAGGTTAATTCCACTGATCAGCGCGATTGGTGCTTCAATTTTCCTGCAGAATGCTGCCCAGGTTATGTTTGGACCAAAACGTCGAACTTACTTCAATCCTGCAGGTTTACC
>CAYUXO010000186.1:0-1861 GCA_964448865.1 uncultured Anaerolineales bacterium | reverse complement strand
GCCGCCTGGGCAGAATCCCAGGCAGAGGCTTTCATTTGAGCCGGGGAGTTACCCATGGCTGACAAGGCTTGCTGTTGGGTCTGGGCCATTCTGTCCCGGAGGGCGTCCAGCTCGCCCTTGGAAATGGGGAGGCCGGCATTAGCCTGAGACTGGGCGTTTTCCAGTTCACGCTGAGCTTCCTGGTGTTTTTTGATCGCCTCTTGGACCTCTTCGGGCAGATTGGACAGGAATTCTTTAGCGATATGGCTGGTGGCCAGTGCGCTGCCCATGGTGTCTCCCCGTGTTTTTTCCTTCAGGCTGTGCCATTCATCAGCTTCAGATAAATGGCGAAACAACTCTGTCGAAACAGGATCATCGGCCCTTCCCTGAAAATTAGCCATCCGGTCATGCAAGCCGACAAAAGTGTCCCGCATGATCTCGCCAATTTTTTGATATTCCCCAGAAAGGTTTTCTGCGGAATTGTGGATAAACTGCTGGTTAGTGACCTGCTGCGCCCACTCCTGTTCAGAGAAATTGAAAGGCTTTTCCCATACAGTGGGGAGCTTCTCACCCCAAGAAAGTGGGGTGAGGTGGTCTCCAAAAAAATCTTTGATCATCTTTACTCCTTGTTTTCCTGGTTATTAGGCGGAGAATTCAGAGGCTTTATCAATCAGATCGGAATTGAGATCCTGGATCTTTTTGAGCAGCTGCTCTTTTTGAACTCCCCCATTACGGATGCCTTCCAACTGCTTGCGGTGGGCATTCAGACCGGTTTGAAGGTCCATGACCTTGGACAGGACATTGGGCGTATCCTTGTTGAGTTTGACCAACTCTTGATCAACACCTTCAATAGTTGCTTCAGCCTGAATCAGGGTGGCCTTCTCAGGATCTGAACTGGCTCCTACGATCTTCTGAACCGTCTCCATGTCCTCAGGTTTAATCCAGAGGATATTTGCTCCAGTATACAGATCCGCCATTTCTGGTTCTGTCCTACCTGCAAGCAGGGCTTCAGCAACGATCGCCCTTGCCCATCGCACAAACCGGCGAGGGCTGACTTCAAATCCTTTACGTTTCATCTCGGCATAGATTGCGCTCATAGCTTCCCTGATTTCCTGTGGAAGCAGCATGGCTTGATGATCGACCCAGCCCTGGATCAGCTGGATATCTTCAGGTTCCAGTCTGGGGCTTACAGGTTGGCGACCACCCGCAACAGTCAGGAGAGACTGGTAATCCCCGGGGTATTTAACCTGCAACCTGAACAACAGACGGTCCCAGCTGGCATTGCGGGGATTGGGATCCACCACTTCATTGGCTGCGGCAATACCCAAGAGCATGGGGATCGTCTTGTTACCCTTGTTTGTGGTGACGAGCTTTTCTTCCATAGCAGTAAGTAGCTGGTTATGCACAACTTGTGAAGCTTTATCCCACTCATCAAAGAGCGTGATGTGAGCAGTGGCTACTCGCGACCAGGCCCGATCCCACTGATCTTTTTTCATTGCAGACAGGGAGGGTGGTCCGAACAAGTCGCTCTTGCCGGTATCCGGACCCAGGTTGAGGGAGAAGAATTCCCCCGAGATCCCTGCAGCCATCATCCTTGCCATGGTGGATTTAGCCGCACCGGGCAGGGACCACAAAAAGACGTTGCCGCCAGAGACCAGACCCATCGCCAGAAGATGAACCGCCTGCTCCATGCCCACCAGCTGAGAAGATATCTCATCCCGCAGTCGGACAATTTCCGCTCCCACATCCAGGGGCGAGAGCTCAACCGCACCAGAAGGGGGAGAGGATTGCAGAAAGGCGTGGCCCTGGGCAAGCCGCATCACATGGTTCTTCTCTTCTGTGCTGATCACACCGTTTTGGGTTTTGATGTATTTCATTTTTT
>CAYUXO010000185.1:0-1948 GCA_964448865.1 uncultured Anaerolineales bacterium | reverse complement strand
GACTGTAAGCCAATTAGAGCTTTTGTCACTATACGAAAAGTTTCTGGTGGGGGCAATTGAAATTCGAGATTGTGCTTCGAGCATTAGATCTTTAGAAATTAGAGCATTGGAAATTAGATATTTAATTATTGGAGATCAGGTTGCCCCCTGTAGAAAGGCTTCAATTTGCCGCCAGGTATGATCATTATTGAAACCCTTCAAAGCATTCCACGCATTGTCCCTGATACCCTCCAGTTCGTCATCTGTAGCGTATATAGCCTCTTTCAACCTGGCTAAAAGCGAGGTCTTGCTTCTGTCCTTCGCCAAATAGAGGGTATCCGATGACATCCACTCCAATCCTCCACCCATGGCAAACCCGATCACGATGGAACCACATAAAGCTGCTTCAGCCGGTGGTAAAGGAAATCCTTCCTTGTAGGGGTTGATAACACTGAAAGGTTTTTTTCCCTTCAGGAGCGGTTTAACCTTGTTTTTGAAGTACTCAGGACTTACTCCAACTCCCGTAGATAAAAAGTACTTATACTTTGCCATCAAGTAATACATCTCGGATTCTGAATATTTCCAGTTTACAATATGGAATTCAATCCTGTTTCCATACATTGACTTCGCAGCGCGAATAAACTTTCCACCTTTCCTTTGCAGGCATAAAACACCATTGTCTCTCTCAGATATTCCCTTTCTTATTGAATCGATAATTTCTATCTCAAAGTACGGATGCACCAGATGCCATTTTTCGGTTGCCGGATACTTTGACCCCAGAAGCTGTCTTGAATCCCTGCTCTGAGCCCAGTAATGTGTATAAACGTCTGCTTTTCGCAAATGCTCATCTCCAACAAGTTTATCGGTTTTAAGAAAAGTACTCCCTTGTGAATAATATATCTTGATGTTCGCTTTTAATCTCTTAGTGGTTTCAATTGCCTTACGATCGATCCAGTTATCGATGACTATATCACTGGTTCCGCACGATTCTATTAAGTCATCCTCGGATATTACCGGTGCCGGATATGTCATCCAGTCCGCTGTATGCGGCTCGACGTCGACCACTAATAGTGATTCCAAATTATTCTCCCTGAATAGATTCACAAGTTGATTGGCAACTCTTATTCCACCACTTGGGAGATTGTTAGGTACTCGCACAAATACTCTCAACTGATACCTCTCGAATATTATCTTTAGATTTCAAGTATATAGGGACGCGGAACTTATGTTAATATACGAAATGATTCATGTTGAAGCAAGGAAAGTATTGATCAGACCTAATATGATCGAATACCATCGTTGACACCAATAAAAACCGATGCTAAATTCGGCGCCTACTCAAACGCCCTCGTAGCTCAGTAGGATAGAGCACAGGATTCCTAATCCTGGGGCCGCAGGTTCGAATCCTGCCGGGGGTACCATGCAAAATCAAGCCTCTCCTAACGGGAGAGGCTTTTTTATTGCAGTTCCAGGTTCTCCTCTCCAATCCCTAATATTCAAATGCTCCAATTTCTAATGCTCAACTGTTCTAATATCTAATGTTCTAAACCCTACTGTTCTGATTCTTATACTGTATAATCTTAAAATGAGGTTTACCTGATGAAATCAAGGACCCTGCCCATAGTTGCCGCTTTTCTGATAGGAGTTTCACTCTCTGCCCAGCCAGGTTTTACTGCCTCTGACGACACATACAAGCCCCTCCGGGAGAGTATGGTTAAATACCAGATCGAAGACCGCGGTGTCAGAGACAATGCCGTTCTTAATGCTATGAATGAGGTTCCGAGGCACCTCTTCGTTCCTGAAAAACTCCGTCACAGGGCATACAACGACTATCCCCTCCCCATCGGCCTTGGACAGACCATATCCCAACCCTATATTGTCGCCTTCATGACAGAGCTCCTCCAGCTCAACGGGAAGGAAAAGGTATTCGAGCTGGGAACAGGCTCCGGGTACCAGGCTGCGGTTGCCT
>CAYUXO010000184.1:0-1950 GCA_964448865.1 uncultured Anaerolineales bacterium | reverse complement strand
ATCCGGGAAATGGGTTAACAATATATCTGCCAGTTCTCTCAGCGTATAGCCCCTGCCGTAGGTAATATTAAAAGCTTCACCCTGCCCACTATCAGTAAACATAACTTTGATAATGCCGTCTGCGGCATCTTCCACAAAGGTGAAGTCAAGAACCTGATGGCCGTCGCCATAAAGCGTGATTGGTTTACCCAGTAGGGCATTCTCAACAAATATTTGGCTTACCCGTCGATTAACGTCATACGGACCATAAACTGCTGAGGGACGGATAATGCTGTAGGGTATGTTATATCGCCTGCTGTAGGTTTCTGTCATTATCTCGCCGGCATATTTGGTCCCGCCATAAATATCCTTTGGGCGTTTGGGGTGATCCTCTGGGGCGGGTATCTCCTTAAAATCACCATAAATCATCGAAGAGGATATATAGACAAATCTATCCACAAAATCGACATCCCGCAGAACCTCCAGCACGTTTACTGCCCCACCCAAAATACTGGCCAACGCTTCTTCTGAATGTCGATTAGACAGGTCAGCAATTGGCAGAGCTGCTAGATGAAGAATGTTTTCCGGTTTCGTCTCAAGGATAACCCTGCGCAGGTGCGCTTTATCACGAGTATCTCCCCTTCGAAAATCGATCTGGTCTGTTATCCCCTGGAACCGAAGTTCTGTAAAGTCCTTCAAGATACTTTTTAATGGAGAAATATAATGGACAAAAGCATCATAGACAATAACTTCATGACCCATATCCAGCAATTTCCTACTGACATATGAACCAATAAATCCTGCGCCACCTGTGATAAGTACTCTACTCATTTGATCCGTCCTCATGTTTATCGCTACTTAAATCATTCCCGATTTCAAAATAATCAGCGGGGTTTGCTCTTTCACCATTGACAACGATTTCCTTAATTAACAAACCCCGGTTGCTGGACTGAATAATTACATCCTGCCCCCTTATTTGAGTCACCAATCCCGGGGCACCAGTGATAGTTTCCTCTAATAATACCGTTTTTCCGAATTCAATCTTTTCCCCATCCCTAAAAGAATAGGCTGATGAATAAGGTCCATGCATTCCGCGGACCAGGTTATGGACCTGAACGTCTGTCATGCTTTTCCAATCGACACGGCTGTCATGGGGATATCTTCGTCTGAAATATCCGCCTGCCTGAGAATCCTGGGGAACAGCTTTTACGGTGCCGCTTTTTATCTGATTCAGCACATCAACCAGCATACGGGGAAATATCTGGAGGGTTTTGTTCAGCACACTGGCATGGGTATCCTCATCTGTAATCTGATAAATTTCCTGAGATATGATATCTCCTGTGTCAATTCCCTCATCAACAAAAATAATGGAGCAACCTCCACTGGTTTCCCCATTAATGACCTGCCAGTTAATCGGAGCGGCACCCCGATATTCTGGCAGCTTTCCACCATGTAGATTGATGGTTCCTAAAGGAGGAATCTCGATTACCTGTTTCTTAATTATTTTGTTATAGCCACAGAGGATAAACAAGTCCGGGTTGAGCTCCTTTAACATGGCAACAGATTCCAGGGAATTAATTTTATCCTGAATAATGATCGGAAAATCAAACCGATCACTCAGCAGTTCGATATCATTTTCGTGTACTACCCCGACCACAGCACCAACAGAAAAACCATTTTCCAATATGTGTTCTAAACATCTGCTTCCCCGAACGCCCTTGGTGAAATAAATGATATTCATAAATTATCTATTCCTATTCATTTTCTAATTGGTCTCATCAACCAGCCAATCTAGAACTGGACGGATCGGACCATCAAATGCTCCCTGGGCATATCTGTATCCATCAGATGTATCAACAATATCAACCTCCAGATATTCTTTACCAGGAATTAAGACTTTATACCCTGGGGAATCAAATCCGATATAGATCCGGTAAGTCATATCATTGAGTATATTAGGGGGTATTTTAC
>CAYUXO010000183.1:0-2096 GCA_964448865.1 uncultured Anaerolineales bacterium | reverse complement strand
TGCGGCCGCTGTCCCTTACATCCAGTTTATTATTTGACCAATGGAAAATGAAAGATGGCGATAGGGATCTGACCGTAATGCAGGTCATTCTGGAAGGTAAGGAGGGAAAAGATCAGGTCATCTACCAGTATGATCTGGTTGATCATTATGACCAGGAAAAGAATGTCACCTCCATGGCCAGGACAACCGGCTATACCTGTACAATCGTTGCCCGGCTGCTACTGGAAGGAACTATTCCCCTGGCAGGTATCTGTCCCCCGGAAAAGATCGGGGAAATTTCAGGACTCTTTGAAAGATTATTAAGGGAATACCAAAAACGGGGCATCAACTTGAAAGAAACGATCACCCGGAAATAGATAATCAAAAATATTAGTATGTCTGGTAAATAGTTAGATTAAGGAGCAAAAATGCCAAAATTAAATATTGAAGGTGTTGGTGAATTTGAAATTCCAGCCGGAACACGCCTGGTAAATGCCCTGGAAGATAATGGCGGTGATCCACTGCACCGCTGTGGAGGATATGCCCGCTGCACAACCTGCCGGGTTGAATTTCTGACTGGAGAACCAGATTCCATGACAGAGGCAGAAAAGACAAAACTGGAGAGCATGAAAGAAGGTCTGGGAAGTTTCCGTCTCTCCTGCCAATGTACTGTAGATCATGACATGCATGTCAAGGTGCTGATGCCATACAGCGAAAGCGGCCTGGATGATCCCGGTGCGCGGCCAGAAGACCAGGTAACACCATAATTCAGTCATATTAGTATTTTGTTATACATACAATAAAACCATGGAAAATTTAAAAAGACAACTCCCGCAGGGTTTACGCACCTGGTTCGTGATCCATTTTGGGGTGGATATGCTTATTGGCATTCCCCTGCTTTTTATCCCGGGCCTGATCATGCCCTGGTTCGGATGGGATCAGGTTGATCCCATCACTTCCCGTTTGGTCGGTGCTGCTTTGTTAGGCATCGGAGGAGAATCCTTGCTGAGCAGGAATGCCTCAGTTGAGGTATTCAAAGCCCTGCTCAGTTTAAAGATTATCTGGGCGATTGGAGCAATCACTGCTATTGGATTAGGTATAGCCGCGGGAGGTCCACCCCTGGCCTGGGGATTCCTGGCAGTATTTGTCATATTCTTGTACATCTGGCTGTATTATTATCGGAAAATAAAATAAACAAAAAACCTTCATCAATATTCGATGAAGGTTTTTTTATATTTATCTTATTCTTATTCTTACTCTGAAGCGACCAAGATTTGTTCTATAGCCTGCTGGAAATTCTCAAACGGCTGGTTGCCCCTGTACAGGACCCCATTAATCAAAAATGAAGGTGTTCCGGTTATATCATTCTCCCTGGCTTTCAGTTCATCAGAAGCTACCAAATCTTTATACTTCCGATCTGCAAGGCAGGATTTGAATTGATCCACATCCAACTCTAGAATTTCCGCAAAAGTTTCCATGGTCCTGGAAATATCTCCCGTCCGATTGCTGAACAAGCGCACCTGGTTGGCAAAGACCAAATCATGGAAAGACCATAAGGCATCCTGGTCGCCGGCGCAGTAAACTGCCTCAGCGGCCTGGAAGGTTGACGGGGCATTCAACAAACCACCTACGCTGTGAAATACCAGGTAAACTTGTCCGGTCTTAATATAAGTTTCTTCAATAAGCTTTTTGGTTCCCAAAGCAAAGTCAGCGCAGTGGCTACAGCCAAAATCGGAAAATTCTTCGATAACCACCGGAGCATCAGGATCTCCTAGCCCATTAAAATTTGTTTGTTCAACCTTTGTAAACTCGGGGATATTCACCTGGCGTGTTGGTATATTTACATTATTTGAACTGGTGAACGCAATCACCAATGCAATAACCACCAGAACTAAACCACCGCCCATCATTAAAAGCAGGACGGTGTTCTGGCGCTGTTTTTTCTGTCGGCGTTCTTCAATAAATTTCCGGGTACTCATTAATACCTTCCTTGTCGTCAAACTCAAACCGGTAATATGCTAATTGTACTAATCAAAATTGCTGGAAAGCTGATTCTTATAAACAATTAATCAATTAAATAATTAATTATTATCCTGCCGGTTTTTCAGCAGAACTTT
>CAYUXO010000182.1:0-2099 GCA_964448865.1 uncultured Anaerolineales bacterium | reverse complement strand
GCTCAATTTTGAATTCAAATAATAGTTTAATAATCTGTTTCTGAGTATTTTGATTTGAAATGATCAGAAAATCTACCATTTTTACATAGAAGACAAAGAATGAGCTGATATTTGTTTATTTTAGACCGCCAAACCACTGACTTAGAATAATTTCAGCTGGTTTCCCATGTATTGATATGGATTTATCATGCAAGACAACCGGCGCAAAGTAACCGCGAGATATGATACCTGAGACCCAACTTTTACTTGACGCAGTTGATATTAAGGCAGTATAAATCCTTGCTTGCAAAGAGTAATCTGCCTGCAGATCAGGGATGATTGGGGCAGGTTCAGTAAATGCAGATAGCTGGTAACATGAGGAATTTTCCTGGTCAGGACATTCCCTATTCCAGCCAGCCACAGAGGGATAAGCGATGCGAAGAACCAACTCTTTTTCGTTAGTTTTTAGCCACTCAGTCCAGAATTCATTTACTTCACCATTAAGGGAATCCAGAACTTGTGGGTTTATTTCTTCCAGGGAAGTTGATTGCTCTGGTTGAATTACGGGATTCCAATTGAGATGGATTTGATCAATATGATCCAGATAGCCGGGTACCACTTTCGTTCCTGGGAGGGACATTGTCCAGGCGATTGTACCTGAAAAACGTGATTCAACATCTTTTAATATCTCTATCCAGCGTAAATCTGAGTCAGCAGGTACCCCCGATGGTCTTCCATCGGCGAGTTTTCCTCCTGGTAATGCAGGCGCCAGCCAATCACCCCCTAAAATTAACATTTCTGCTCCTTGCTGTTCGGCAGCTTCTGCGAAATGGATTGCAAAGGAATGGTATTGATCAAACCAGCTGTTCCACCAGCTGAAATCCAGGGGAGCCGATAACCACCACTCATCTGGAGGAATCTCAAAATGAGCTTGGGGGTGGAACGCAAATTGCAGATTATTTGTACTGGCAATTGCTGCCATTGAGGTCAGGTCGAACCAGAGAGGATCCCGGTTGGGATCAGGTTCGATCACGGGGGGATTTTTGCGTGTGAATGACCAGGTCGGAGTGAGAATGACCCATCGCGCATTGGTCCCGGCAATATCCGGGATTGCTAAAGAAATTTGTATAGAATCGGCAGCTTTACTTCCTGGCATTATTTCAACAGCGGAGATAAAACTTTCACCCCGGGAAGTGATAGCAGGTAAAGGTATTGTTTCTGATTCCAGATCCGGTACCAGCCAAGACCAACTATCTACACTATCTGCTACATATTGCGTTTCTGTACTGGGAGAAATTTCCCGTCCAGCAGGATTTGTTCCTGCTGTGGCAGCATCGTCGGCTACACCGCATTCTCCCTCTCTACAGTACCTGTAGGTCAAATCAGAGATAATATCAAAAGGCGATAAGAGAATAAAAACCCAATGGTTGGGTCCAAGCTCTGTCATGGGCAGGGGTGTGGTCCATCCATACGGGTTGAATTGAATGTGGATTTCCTCACCAACTGGTGTATCATCAGGTGTCCAAAGATCAAAGGTTATTGAATTCTTATTTCCTGATTTCCAGGTAAGGACCTGATCGTCGATTTGGATGGGGTGGTCTGGTATTAGGGTCCTGCGGATCTTGAATCTTCCATCTTCTTCATGCTCAGCATTCCAAAAACCATCACCCAGGGAGTATTTGTACCGGATTTCGGCCCCGACTGGAAGAGAGAGGATGATTCCGTAGCGATTATCACCTGCATAGGAAAGCTTCGGCATCCGGGAAGGGATGGTGTTCATGCCGCCAGGAAGATTACCAAATGTATTTCCCAATTGATAAAGATTGCCTGCCAGGCGGACACTGTTTTCAGGTGTTCCTATGGGAACAGTTACCAGGAAAGTAACATCGACAAAATTGCGGGCATTAATTGCCAGGTTTGCCTCAGTATTTGCCTGAGATGCGACTTCTGCTCCCTGCTGGATTTCCTGATAGGATCCATCAGGAGCGTATACTACCAGATTGTGAACTCCCGGCGGTAACCCGGGCAGCAAATAAGAACCCGAGGCGGTGGTAAATGCCTGTACCCCACCGGCGGTTACCAACATTCCGGGTATGGGATTCCCAGTTATGGCATCACTG
>CAYUXO010000181.1:0-2104 GCA_964448865.1 uncultured Anaerolineales bacterium | reverse complement strand
TGCCCGGCGCAGGGATGGTGCGATGGATTGCAAAATCTGTGACAAAACCGGAAGGATGGAACTTTTCCCGAAAAACCCGGAACTCACTCGTATCGTAAAGAATGTGCCGGGTTCTGCATGGCAGCATGATAAATCTTCCCGGTCATTGTCAGACCGGTTATTCCAAAAATGATCAGGACAGAATAAATAAAAATACCCGGCGTAATATCCAGAAAGTGATCCCAGATACTGTCAAGCAAAGCCTCCGATAAGAAATACCCTCCAATACATCCCAATACGGAGGTAATGGCCAGGATGATCAGAAACGCTTTGCTGAGTTCTATGACAATGTTTGGAATGGGAGCCCCCAGAACCTTTCTGATCCCAACTTCCTTGGTCCTGTTTATAATACTGAGCGAAACCAGTGTATAGAGTCCGATCATGGAAAGAACGGTGGCTACCAGTGCCAGAAAAATATATACCTGCTTGATGCTCTTGTTAATATCCTTTTCTTCCTGCAGGGTGTCCTCCTGGTACATGCCTGTAAACGGATAGTTCGGAAACATGATGCTCCAGGTTTCCCCAAGGTATTCAAGAACCTCCGGAAGATCCTCATTCTCAGTCCTCACAGCCATTGAGTAATAGACATCTTCACTGGCAAGTTTGATCAGTGTGGGTTCGATCTTCGTCCACAATCCACTGCTGAAAAAATCATTAACCACACCAATAATCGTGAATGTGACGGTATCATACATGGTCACTTGTTTGCCAACCGCATCCTGCCATCCAAAGGCTTCAACCATCTTTTTATTCACCACAACAGCACCTCCCCGGTCTGCCTCCACCCTGCCGGGATCAAACACCCTGCCTTCCAATACCCTCAAACCCATGGTTTGAAGGTAACGGGGACCAATATCCATTACATTAACTTCAATCTGCTGCCTTTCATCCTCAATGGGTCTGCGGTAATTTCCAAAGCCAATATGTTCCTGGGTTCCTGCTACTGCCAGAATTTTCGGATTCTGAATTATGGATTCATAATATGAATTGAAATTGTCTGCACGGATAGGGACCACAATGAGTTCATTACGTGCATATCCCAGGTCAACGGTTTCCTGGTACACTGCATTTTTTGAGAATATGATCCCCGAAACAATGGCAATTACTGAGATGGTAAATTGAAAACCAAGGAGTATCTTTGAAAGAGGACCGGCGCTTCCGAGCCTTGTATTTCCCTGAAGTATAACAAGAGGCCTGAATGAGCTGATGTAAAGAGCCGGATAGGCACCGGCAACAAATCCTGTCAAAAGGAGCAGGCTTACAAGGAAAATCCAAAAACTCCAGAATTCCGTGAAGCTCAGCTTTATGGTCATATATTCCCACATACTGCTGTAGGCCGGAACCAGAAAGCTGGCACCCAGGATCCCTGCCAAAAGTGCCAGAAAACAAATCAGGAAGTTCTCAATCAGGAATTGAACCAATAATTGATGCCTGACACCACCGACCACTTTACGGATCCCTATTTCCTTTAATCGTTTTCCGGCGGAAGCAATGGCCGTGTTGGCAAAATTAAAGCAGGCAATAAGCAACACCAGCAGCGCCATAATGGGGGGGGCCAGCACAGCTGCCGGATGCAATCCAGGAAACATGCTGCTGGACCATATGATCCTGGAATTTTCAGCCAGGTCTTTAAGCGGCACAAGATTAAAGCCCGATATGATAAAACTTTCGGCCGCTTTGTTCTGTATGGGTAAATACCGTTCAAGCCCTTTGTAAATTGATCCGGTTGAGGAAGGATCGGGAACTTGTATAAATAGTGCCCTGGCAAAATATTTCCAATCTGTATCATCCACATTCCACATGGTCAGGAAATTCTCAATGTTGGATAAAATATCTATCCTGAAGCTGGAATTCTGGGGCAGATCCTCAAAAACTCCGGCAACGGTATATGCATATTCCTTATCATCATCGTTAAATATGGATACGGATTGTCCCAACGGATCGCCCTCTCCAAACAGTACATCTGCCATATCAGCAGAAATGAGGATGTTGCCGGGATCCTGAAGGGCCTTTTTATTTCCCGATTTCAGGTGAAAAGTGAAAATATCCAGAAACTCAGGATCCA
>CAYUXO010000180.1:0-2125 GCA_964448865.1 uncultured Anaerolineales bacterium | reverse complement strand
GCCTCCTCAAGGGCCTTATCATACTTATTTTTCACATCGCAAATAAATCCAAAGGAAACATCGTCTATGCGCATTTCTCCTCTGGTAACATGGCCCAGGGCCGAAAAGGAAATATCCTGCTTCAACATAAAGTCAATAAATTCAGTTTCATGTGTGGGTGATACCGATACCACGACCCTGCTTTGAGCTTCACCAAACATAAATGCATCCTTTCGTATTTCAGCATCCGTAGTAATATCAAATCCCAGACACTTTGGCATGCCAGACTCAAGCAAGGTTATGAACAATCCTCCTTCGGAAACATCATGTGCTGATAAAACAAGACTGAATTTTATTAAATCTGCAACAACCTTCTGCATTTTGAATTCCTCATTCAGATTAAAAGCAGGGGGTGGTGATTTATCAATTTTATGCCATTTTACAAGATATTCGGAGGATGCAATATCATTTTTAGACTTTCCGATCAGATAAACCATGCTCCCTTTTCCCTTAAATGCAATGCTCATGTGATTGTTTTTTTCCTTTAGCAATCCAAGCATTCCTATGGTTGGTGTGGGAAAAACCGGAACCACTTTCCCATCAATGGAGGTCTGGTTATAGAAACTTACGTTTCCACCGGTAACCGGAGTATTGAATTTCTTACAGGCTTTTCCCATGCCCTGAACGGCCTTCACAAACTGCCAGTAAACTTCAGGATTATAGGGATTCCCGAAATTCAGACAATTGGTAATGGCAAGGGGTTTCCCCCCCGAACACACAATATTCCGGGCGGCCTCAGCAACGGCTATCTGGGTGCCGGTATCCGGATCGGCCAGAACGTACCTGGAATTACAGTCTACAGTAATTGCCAGGGCGCTCCTGGCACCCTTAATATTTACCAGACCTGCATCAGAGGGAAAATTAGTACACATATTCCTGGTTCCAACCATGGTATCGTATTGCCGGTAGACCCACTGCTTACTGGATACATTCACATTGGAGATCATCATGGCGGCAATATCCCTCAGATCTTCAGGTTCAGGGACTGAATCAATTGAAAACTTCTGAAATTCTTTATAATAAGCCGGTTCTTTATATTCCCGTTCATATACCGGCGCACCCCCTCCCAGCACAAGCGTGGAAGCGGGAACATCAGCGTATAAGGTATCATTCCTGTAAAAATAAAGACGGTCTTCTTTAATGACTTCACCAATCTTTACACAATTCAGGTCCCATTTGTCAAAAATAGCTTCCACTTCTTTTTCTTTACCTTTCTTCACTACTACTAACATGCGCTCCTGCGACTCCGAAAGCAGTATCTCCCAGGGTTCCATATTTTCCTGACGGAGAGGAACTTTTCCCAGATCTATCTTCATGCCATGTCCGCCCTTTTCTGACATCTCCGATGTGGAACAGATGATGCCGGCAGCACCCATGTCCTGCATTCCAACAATAGCGCCCGTCTTATTCAGTTCAAGGGTTGCTTCCAGTAGCAGTTTCTCCTGGAAAGGATCGCCGACCTGGACTGAAGGAAGATCCTCTGCTGAGTTTTCGGTAATATCCGCCGAAGCAAAAGTAGCCCCGTGAATGCCGTCCTTCCCGGTTCCGGAGCCAACAATAAATACGGGATTCCCTTCTCCCCTGGCAACAGCCGAGATCATTTTGTTCTTTTTCATGATCCCCACTGACATGGCATTCACCAATGGATTGGTATTGTAACAATCATTAAAATATACTTCTCCTCCCACTACAGGCACACCAAAGGAATTCCCATAGTCACCAATGCCTTTCACCACTCCCTTCAGATGCCACTTTGTACGATCCAGTTCAATATCTCCAAAACGTAAAGAATTTAACTGGGCGATGGGCCGTGCTCCCATCGTAAAAATGTCACGGTTAATCCCTCCTACTCCTGTAGCCGCCCCCTGGTACGGCTCCACAGCACAAGGATGGTTGTGAGACTCAATTTTAAATGCACAGGCCAGCCCACCGCCAATATCCACCAGCCCGGCATTCTCAGTCCCTGCTGCTGCCAGAATGTGCCTGCCATCCCTTGGAAGGGTTTTCAGCCATTTGATGGAATTTTTGTAGGATGCGTGTTCCGACCACATCACTGAATAAATGCTGAGCTCCGTAAAGTTTGGAA
>CAYUXO010000179.1:0-2154 GCA_964448865.1 uncultured Anaerolineales bacterium | reverse complement strand
GGCATGACGGCTGAGAGTGATGCCGACAGAGCCAAAATAAACGGCGAGGACATAGAACGTTGTTTCTGAAGATCCATACATGGTGGCGCCAATTTTTGTATAGAGCGAATCAGTGCCATGTTCGTTAACCAGGTCGGTTAGCAATCCCAGTGATCCACTCCCGGATAAGGGTCGCATGAGTGCCAGGGGAAGGTTTTCAGCAGGAAATCCAATCAAATTCAGTGCGGGGGCCAGTAAATTCAGTAGTAAATCCAGCGCGCCCGATGCCCGAAACATACCGATAGCCACCAGGATTGCTACCAGGTATGGAATAATCCTGACGGCAATGATGAACCCGTCCTTGGCTCCTTCAACAAACACTTCATAAACCTTGACCTTCCTGACACTGAGGGCATAAAAGGGAATACCCACCAACAAAAGTGGAATGATGTATTTTGCCCCGGCGTTTAAGCTTCCTACGAAAGACTCAATCATGATGCGTTTTTACTGAAAATCTTTTCATTTTTTCCAGCACCCTGACCATGAAGATGGCAGTTATCGTTGAGGCAAGCGTGGCCAGTATAGTGGTGAGAAAGATCTGACTGGCCGCCGCTCCCATCAATGCGACGACAGTCGCCGGAATAATAAGCTGGACACTGGAAGTATTAATCGCCAGGAACATCACCATGGCATTGGTTGCGGTATCTTTTTGCGGATTCAGTTCCTGCAGTTCCTCCATGGCTTTAAGCCCCATAGGCGTAGCGGCATTTCCCAACCCCAGCATATTGGCTGCCATATTAAGTACAATCGATCCAATGGCAGGATGATCTTCAGGAACATCGGGAAACAGGCGGATGGTAATGGGTCTTAAGCCCCTGGCAATAATTCTTATCAATCCTGATGCCTCGGCAATTTTCATAATTCCGAGCCACAGGGCCATGATCCCGATCAGACCAATGGATATCTCTACTGCCACCTTTGACATATTGATAGCAGCTTCTGTTACGGCATCAATTCTCCCGGTGAAGATAGCGGCAACCACGCTAATGGCCATCATTCCGAACCAAATGTAATTAAGCATTTTTCTTCCTCATTTCCCGTCAGATTACCGGTGATTCAGGGATTAAAATATATGGATTCTCCCCATCCGCGTGAATTTCCACTTCATGAGAGACAGGCAGGGTAGCCTGGTAATCGCCATGTCCACAGGGGAAATTGCTGATGATGGGAATGTCCAGATCACTGCATACATCCAGGATAATCTCATCTATATTCTTCCCAAAGGGAACTTTACTATCACTCATTTCTAACATCTCTCCAATCACAAGACCTTTGATTGAATCCAGGCTTCCACTGTTCTTCAGATGCAGCATCATGCGCTCAAAAGCATACAATTTTTCATCAATTTCCTCTAAAAACAGGATTGATCCCCGGGTATCAATCTGAATTTTGGTGCCTAACCTTTCGACCACCAAGCTAAGATTCCCACCCCACAAGGGCCCCCTGGCAACCCCCGGTTTAAGGGTGCGCGCCGGGCAAGCTTGCGTAGACCTTATCCGAATGTCACCCTGACCGGATAACACCTGCAGAAATGTGTCCAGGTTGTATTGGATCGTTTGTTCTCCAAAGGTCGTTAACATAGGACCATGAAAAGTGATTAGCCCGGACTTTTGCGCGAAAGAAGCTAAAAAACCGGTGATATCGCTGTACCCGGTGAAGATCTTGGGGTTCTCCCGGATGATCTGGTAGTCCAGTAAAGGCAGCACCCGGTTACCGCCGTAACCTCCCCGGGCACACATGATTGCCCCGACCGTTGAATCTTCAAACATTGCCATAATATCTGCCGCTCTTTCCCCAGGAGAGCCGGCACACCGATTTTCTCTCAGCCCGGTACTTTTCCCCAGGACCACTTCATATCCCAGGTCTTCAAAGACTTTAACTGCACGTAGCATTCGCTCTGGTTCCAACCAATATGCAGGATTGACGATGCCGATTTTGGCTCCTGCTACCAGTTTTTTTGGCTTTATCTGCTCTGTCATCTGGAGAAATCCCTTAATGTTTTAGCGGCTCCCATCCGAACAGGGGTCGGGTGGGTTTACGGTTGATTATAAATTTGCGATGATCAGTCCATATGTTTAGAATAATTTATTCTTCTTACTCTACAGGCGTTCCATT
>CAYUXO010000178.1:0-2209 GCA_964448865.1 uncultured Anaerolineales bacterium | reverse complement strand
TTGTCATACCTCAGGGACTGAAGTCCTCAGAGGGGCTAACGCCAATCGTCCCCCTCCGGGGACGATATGTTTGACCACTGAATGGATATATACTTTTTGAAAGAAAGTGCCCGATCGATTAACCAGCTCATCAGCGTCAATGGAGATTGACGCCTGGACATCACTCTGCCGGTGAGTGATGTCCCCCCTGAGGATTTCAATCCTTGTCCGGGATGGACTAAAGTCTGGTACGTAGGGAAAATCCATTCTTTATCTCAAGTATTAATTCATTGATCAATAAACTGTCGACCATGAATTAATAATGGCAATTTATTATATTAGCCAAAAGAAGGTCTTTATTTATTTGTCCGGTTTACAGGGTGCATACCATTGAGGATACCGTGTCCTTTATGTTAATCTTCCCTTTCCTTATCCAACAGTGCCTTTAATCCTTCCATTCGCGGATCAATGCTCTCCTGTCGGTGACCGCAATCCCCCTCATTTAAATTCAGGCCACAGGTGGGGCAAAACCCTTTACAATCCTCCCGACAGACCTGGCGAATGGGGATATCAAGCGAAGTATAATCGCGCAGGATCGGAGTCAGGTCAATGGATCCATCGACCGGCAGGGGCTGCACACCAAGGGTCTCCGTCCCTTCCTCCAGAGAATTGGATGAAAACATCTCCGTGAAATTGATCTTGATCGGCTGCCAATAATCATCCAGACAGCGGCTGCATGACAGCTGTGTCAATCCTGTCATTTTCCCATCCACTACCACGCCATCCTCAGTAGTAGATACGGCAATCACCCCATGGATGTCAACCAAAGTCAGCTCAGGTGAAAAGGCCAGCTGTGGAAAATTAAAATCAAATTCTTTGCGGGTTCCAGGCGAACCTTTGACCAAATAACTGATATCAAGTCTCAGGGGATCGTTCTTTTTGAGGGCCATCTTTTTATCCTATCCGGGATTTTCTCGTTAAACAAAGAAAAAATCCCGTTTTATTATTCGTTTTTTTCCGCCAATATTATAACTTAAACCATTTGAATGCATACCCAGGTGCAGGAAAATCAACAATCAGAACTCAACCCTGATTGATTATAATCAGGGGCATAAATATGTCGCACAACAATTTGCTAATCACTAACCTCGGCTTTAAGGCTGAAGATGTAATCAACCGGGCATCAAGCGGTTCGGTTTCCGGGAAATCCAAACGCGGTATGTTTCTCCAACCCGCTGATGACCTGACCATATATATTTCCTTTGAGTGTTATCGCGGCCCGTTAACCCTGAATCTGGCCGGGAATTCAGTTCTGCTGGATCAGGTAAAACCAGGATATCCTTACCTAGTGGAAAATTCTGATCTTATATTTCCTGATATCGATCTTCAGATATCCCTGAAAACGGCCAAGATCTGGCAGCAGAACTTGGATCACTTGAAATGCCACCTTCATCAAGATCAGATTGAGAATGTGATCTCGCAGGCTAAAAATATTTCAGGGAACGAATCTCTGTTCCCTTTGCTTGAGATGGTGATTAGCGGAGATCCTGCTCCCCTGCCTGATCATCCTGGACTTACAGAAAGATTTTTCAGGGTCCTGGATGTAATGCGGGGTGTCAGTCTTGGCCAGAGCGGCGAAACCAGGGACATATTAAATGCCATGGTTGGGTTACTGGGAGCTGGACCAGGGTTAACTCCCCTGGGGGATGATTTTATTTTGGGTGTGCTCTTAACTCAAAACCGCTGGGGGCGTTTGATCTCACCGAATCTTGCCCAATTTAAAAAGGGCGACTCGTTGAGTCGCCCCTACAAAACATTAAATCACCAAAACCAGATCATCCTGGAAAATGCCAGGGAACAAACCACACGCTTGAGCCACAGCCTATTAACCTGTGCAGTGGAAGGCAGCGCGGACGAACGCATCCTCAAAATACTTGATGGGCTCATTGCCGGAGAAGAAATCCGGGATCAGGATCTAACCCAGCTATTGAATTGGGGTAGTTCCTCAGGTGTTGCGGTCCTGGCAGGAATGACATTAGCATTAAAAGAGTACGCTGTTTCTTCATAAATAAAAGGACAGGGTTTCCTTCGTGCACTGAACCCTCTCGTACAATTATCGATATGGGAGGTGTTTGCTTATCTTACCTCAGGGATTGAAATCCTCAGAGGGGCCATCCAGCAGGTGCAGCTGGACGGCCAGGCGTCGATCTTTCAACTTATCCAAGGGCAA
>CAYUXO010000177.1:0-2243 GCA_964448865.1 uncultured Anaerolineales bacterium | reverse complement strand
GAGGGTGGTGAAGGCCAGCCCCTGATTTTGCTTCATGGAGCCACAGACACCCACAAAATGTGGGATCCTCATCTCCCTGAATTTTCTAAATATTTCCGGGTGATCACCCCGGACAGCCGGGGACATGGGCGCACTCTGAACCCCACCCGGCAGATAAGCTACCAGCTGATGGCGGACGATTTGGCTGGATTGATCCGGGAACTCAAGTTGGAAAAACCTTATATATTTGGCTACAGTGACGGCGGTCAGGCGGTCCTTGATTTTGGCATGCGCTATCCGGATCTGGCCGGTGCTCTGGTGATTGGTGGAACCTGGTACCGTTTTTCAGAGGAATACCAGGCTGCCATAACCAGAGCAGGTTTTGTCTCTCTGGGGAAAGTTGATTTTGAGGTTTTCGAAAAAAACGCACCGCCGGATTGGGAAGAACGTATGCGGTCCGCTCATCCTGACCCGGATCCAGATTATCCCCGGATCTTGCTAGAATCCCTCGCTCAGCTGTGGTGGACGCCTCTTGATTACACTGAGGATGATTTTAAGAAAATAACTGCTCCAACATTGATCATCATGGGGGAGAAGGATGAGATGATTCCACTGGCTGAAGCCGAGGAAATGGCGGCCTTAATCCCAGGAGCTGAACTGGCAGTGATTCCTGGCGCGAAACATAATGATGTGCTGGTTGAGGGAGGGTTATTTATTAGCCTGCTGTTAGGTTTCTTGTCTCGCCAATAATAATTGGATCCTTTTTTTATATCCAGGCAGCTGATCTAAAATATAGAAGTTTAACGATATACTATATCCCGCTGCATTTATACAGTGTCACGAAGATAGATTACTGGTAGGAAATCTTTAGATTTTCCTGAAGGAGAAAGATGACTAATTATAAGTTTCTGCTGGATCCCATGCGTTTGCCATTCCTGGTTTTGACCCCGGCCTGTGTGGTCTTGGGGCTAGGAACGGCACTCTGGACCAGCAGCCAGGTTAATTGGACTCATTTTATTTTGGTATTGATCGGAGCCTTGGCAGCTCATATCAGTGTGAATATATTTAATGAATATTTTGATTTCAAGAGCGGGCTGGATTCAAAAACTTCTCGGACACCGTTCAGCGGTGGAAGCGGAAGGTTGCCAGAAAGCCCGGAAATGGCGGGCTCGGTTTTAAAGATGGCCTGGATATTTTTGGGAATTACAGCTGCTATTGGTATATATTTCTCGTTTGTGATTGGATTGGGGATTATTCCCCTGGGAATTTTTGGAGTTCTGATCATCTATTTTTATACAGAACGGATCACACGCTACCCGTTCTTTTGCTTGATCGCTCCCGGATTGGGATTTGGCCTACTGATGGTGATGGGGACAGATTTTGTTCTTACCGGATCCTACAGCTGGACTGCTTTTATTGCCTCTCTGGTGCCCTTTTTCCTGGTCAGTAATTTGCTTTTATTGAATCAATTTCCAGATGTGGAAGCGGACCAAACCGTTGGCCGAAAACATTATCCGGTCCAGATCGGAAAAATTAAAAGCAGTCGAATTTATTTGGCATTTTTGTTTTTGCCCTTCCTGGTTATCGGGACAGGTGTTTTGATCGGCCTTCTCCCTCTCTCCAGTCTGATCGGATTATTAAGTGTTTTGTTTGCAGTGCCAATTGCCCGAAGGGTATTATCTCATGCTGAGGATACCGGAAAATTGATCCCCACTATGGGGCAGAATGTGATTATCAATCTGGTTACTCCAGTATTGGTGGCCGTCGGATTGTTTATTGGTTGGCCGCAATAATCCCTGGGTTTTATCATCCATATCAGTCAAGACCTGCCATTTATCTGGCAGGTCTTTTTTCGTTAATTATTCCGATCTCCTTTTGAGTACCAATCATGTGAGAGGTCGTTCCATTTATGGTTCAATGATTCAATTAATAGAATCTTTTTTGCACGCGTCCAGCCCTTGATCTGTTTTTCCCGGGTAATGGCGTAATGGATGGAATTGGTTTCTTCAAAATAAACTAATCGGGTTACATTATATTTCTTTGTAAATTCAGGTAAGACTTTTTGTTTATGAGTTAGAACACGGACCCAAATATTATTAGTTACACCGGTATAGAGTGTACCTCCGGAGCTGGACATAATATATGTATAGTAAATCTTTATAATAATCCCCCTTTGAAGAACATATATTCATTATAGACAATTCTCAAAATATTTGTCATTCAGAGCTTGCGAGGAATCCATATACACAATTTTAACCATCATC
>CAYUXO010000176.1:0-2245 GCA_964448865.1 uncultured Anaerolineales bacterium | reverse complement strand
AACCGAGATCCAGGAAACCCCGAACCCGCCGAGCCCCATCCCATAGATAAACGATCATCCTGATATCAAAAAACTTATCACGCTGGAAACATATCCGATCAAGCCGATCACGAGTGTGATCGAGGCCAGATGGTACCTATCCGTGCGAGTATTGCGCTGGACTATAAGTTTTACCAGGGTTTGATCAATATCAACCGATTTGGATCTCGTACACCAATTAATTCGCAGAGGACCTGCCATCAGGATCAAGGCAGATATCAACACAAAGGCTAAGCCAAAAGCGATAGCTATTCGGGCTACCAGGCTCGATTCGGCTATCCTCGGCCCAGAAAAACCGGTTATTGTCAGCGTAATCGTAATTAAGCTCAACAACATTTGCGCCCTGTTCTGGAGTACGTTAAAGGAATTAGTGAGGATTTCTATGAGTTTATCTGACCGATCACTACCATAGATCTGTTTGAGAAAATCCAATTCCTGATCAGGCGTGAGAGTTTCGGCATCACTATCAAACATAGGTTATCTCCAACTTTAACGCGGGTTATCACCAATTAATGAAATCTCTGTGTTAAGTACATTAAAACAATTCCAGCTGGGAATAACGTGAATTGAAATCTTCATTTCCGTTGGACTGAACCCAATCAATAATTTCCTGGCAGACCTCTTTGGGGGTTTTCCCTTCAGTATAGACAGTCTTTTTTGCCAATAATTGATTGGACGGATGGTGCACAAAATGATAATTTAATTGCAGTAATTCAGAGTCTATTTTTCCCACCTCGTTGAGCAACATTTCCGAGAACCTTTGATTGACTATTTCAGCTGATTGATCAAGAGCCGGGGATGGAAGGATCAAGATAACATGTTTTATTGGTCGAAGGGCTTTTTCAACTTTTGAAAATAATTCCTGGTCCTCATAAACAGAATGGCCGGCTCCAAAATCCAGCACACAATTATCATATTCCTGGATAGCACGCTCCACCGCATGGGCTTCGAAGGGTTTCCAATACTTGATCAACCCCGTCATACCCTCTTCGCCAATGATTCTGGAGGCATAACCTTCGTCATATCCGATTTCGCTGTAGAACTTCTGGCGAACATCGTCCAGCTCAATGCGCTTAACCTTCAGCCGCTTGGCCAATAATTTGGCAAGCGTACTTTTTCCTGCGCTCATGGGTCCAATCAGGATGATGATCGATTTCATAAGATTAATAACCTGCTTATTTCCAAACGGTTGCAGATTTTATTCTAAAAACTTATTCTCCAGTTGTCCCTTGACGCCAGCATCTAATACGAACAGGTCTCCGGCCAAGGGTTGTTCCTGTCGATCTTTATCACTTAACCCGGACCAGGCTGAAGTGATATAAAGCAGATCAAGATTTGGACCTCCAAATGCGCAGCTGGTTGGCCGCTGGACCGGGAGCGGAATTACCCGCTCCGCTTTTCCATCCGGATCGTAACGGGTCACTCGCCAGCCGTCCCATTGGGCACTCCAGACACAGCCCTCGCTGTCAACGGTCAAACCATCTGGAAATCCGTCCGCGATCGGCACCCGCACAAATTCACGCCGATTTTCAATCCTGCCGCTATCTGGATCAAAATCATAGGCATAAATAACCCGGAGAGGAGAATCGGTATAGTACATGACCCGGTCATCCGGGCTCCAGCCAATGCCATTAGATATTGTAACGCCTGTTTCCATGGTATGGAGGGAATTATCAGGGTCCAGCCGGTAGAGTTTGCTCTGGCTGTCCTCTCCGAGTGTACCAGCCCACAACCTTCCCCGGCTGTCCACCCGGCCATCATTAAACCGAGCGCCTTTCCGGTCAGCTTCTGGATCAGCGATTATCTCAATGGACTGAGTATCCCAATCCCATATGCCTATACCGTCTCTAAGCCCCATAAGCAATCCGCCATTAACGCGAAACGCCAGGCAGCCAACCGGTTGGCCAACCTGGAAAGCATCAAGTTTGTCTGTTTTCGTGTGATATCTGTGGAATTTTTCGCCCTCTATGTCCACCCAGTAGAGTGCCTCATTTGCGGCATGCCAGAGAGGTCCTTCACCGAGTTTGTTTCCGATCGACAAGAAATGTTCTGGGGCTACCATCCATTTATCTCCAGATTTATTGAATGGTAACACAATCTGTTTCTCGGCGAAGGAAAAAACGGCAGGAGAAATCTGGACGCAATTGACTCTTAATCAAAGGAGGAGAGCCTGCCCTGCGACCGAAGGTCGTGACGAAGGGTCCAT
>CAYUXO010000175.1:0-2251 GCA_964448865.1 uncultured Anaerolineales bacterium | reverse complement strand
ATTAGGACCTTTCTACTTTGCTGGACAGTAGGACATTTTAACTTTGCCTTGACATCAATATCCATCAATATCCACCACATCAATATCCACCACATCAATATCCACCCCTCTGACTGGAGATGGTACACTTTTCAAATATGATCGATAAAGGGATAAACCCAAGCTTTACCAACTTAGTGCTGGCGTGGTACAGGGAAAACGCCCGGAACCTGCCCTGGCGCAGGACAACAGATCCTTATCAGATCTGGGTCTCTGAAATTATGCTCCAGCAGACCCGGGTTGAGATAGTCATTCCTTATTACCAGAGGTGGATGGATAGATTTCCTACCCTGGAAGATCTGGCTCAAGCGGAGCAGGATGAGATGTTAACTTACTGGGAAGGTTTGGGATATTATCGCCGCGTAATTAATTTACAGAAAGCGGTAAAAGAGGTTGTTTCCAATTATGGAAGTAATCTCCCTGACGACCCTGAAATTCTCCAGCAACTGCCCGGAATTGGCCGCTACACTGCCGGCGCGATCAGCTCAATTGCCTTTAATCAGCCTGCCCCTATTCTGGATGGAAACATCCGCCGGGTCTTCACGCGTTACTTTAATATCAGCACGCCCCTGGGTACAACTGAAAGTGAGAGTGAACTCTGGAAAATAGCTGAAGAGCTTATCCACACCGAAGATCCCGGAACATTCAATCAAGCCCTGATGGAATTAGGTGCCCTGGTGTGTCTGCCGCGAAATCCCCTTTGTCAAGGATGTCCGCTCGAGATTGATTGTGCTGCCAGGCAGCTGGGAATCCAGGAACTGCGGCCAGTCAGAAAGGCAAAGTCTCCCCTGCCTCATTATCAGGTCTCTGCAGCTGTTTGTCTCCAAAATAACCGGGTACTGCTTACAAAGAGACCATTAAAAGGGCTCTTGGGCGGGATGTGGGAATATCCCGGCGGCAAGCAGGAAGATGGAGAAACCCTTGAGGAAGCACTTCAGCGGGAAATCCTTGAGGAGCTCACTGCAAAAATCGATATAGGTCAATTATTGGGGGTTTATGTACACGCCTATACGCATTACAAGGTTACTCTGCATGCCTTTCAGTGCCACTTGAAAACAAAAAACCTGGTTCTCAATTATCACACTGACTCTGCCTGGGTTAAGATCTCATCACTTGCAGATTACCCTATGGGTAAAATCGACCGCCAGATATCTCAACTGCTGGAAAAGACATATTTAAACCAAAGTTAACATCCTCAGTTGAAACCTAATTAACACTCACCTTAATATATTCCAATCTCCTTAGACCCCTTTGACACATCTTCTAAAGGGTTGATTCCTCTGAGCCGTTTTAAAATCCCTAAAAATGTACTACAAACTGGACGTAACCTATTGAAATCCCAGTGTTATATCTTGCATGTATCAGTAGTAGGAAAAACAGAGGTTTCAAGCGTACATGAAAGTATTTAATAGTTCCCTTGAAGAATTACGAGTAGATGCACTACTCGGCGGCGGTGAAGTTCGCATCAAAAAACAGCATCAAAAGGGAAAACAAACCGCCCGTGAGAGGATAAATGATCTACTTGATCCCGGTTCGTTCCAGGAGATCGGTTTATTCGCATCCCAGAACATAAGTTCATCCGCAAATGGAAAACCTGTCAATTTAGGTGACGGCGTTATTACCGGGAAGGGAAAAATTGACGGTAGACCTGTATACCTTTTTGCCCAGGATTTTACTGTCATGGGTGGTTCTGTTGGCAAAATCCACGGTAAAAAAATAGCCAACATTATGGATTTAGCCATTCAGAACGGCGCGCCTTTAATTGGTTTAAATGATTCCGGAGGCGCTCGCATTCAGGAAGGAGTCAATTCACTGGCAGCCTACGGTGAAATTTTTTTCCGCAATGTAAGGGCTTCTGGAGTTATTCCCCAAATCTCTATCATACTTGGACCCTGCGCCGGCGGTGCTGTTTACTCACCAGCCATAACTGATTTTGTTTTTATGGTAGAAGGCACATCGCAAATGTTTATAACCGGTCCCGAAATAATTAAGGAGGTCACTCAGGAAGAAATTGACCTCGAATCTCTGGGTGGGGCGGATGTCCATCACAGGGAAAGCGGTGTAGCTCATTTTAACGCGGCTGATGAAAGAGAAGTCTTTGAGCAGGTCCGAACCTTATTGAGTTATCTGCCCCCGAATAATTTGACACCCCCTCCTACCACTCAACCTCTGGATGATCCTGCCAGGCTAACTCCTGAGCTCTCCGAAATTG
>CAYUXO010000174.1:0-2307 GCA_964448865.1 uncultured Anaerolineales bacterium | reverse complement strand
TGTATATTGATACCGGAATGAGCCGAATGGGAATCCCCTGCCATCGCGCCATGCCCTGGATCGAGGATATTTCCAACAGTGAAAAAATCGATATTCAGGGATCTTTCATGGTATTCACTGAAGATCCGGAATTCGATAAGGAACAGCTGATCAGATTTAAAGACCTGAATGCAAAAGCAGCCTCCAAAAAAGTGGATATGGGGATTCTGCATGCTGCTTCATCCAATGCGGTTTTCCATTTCCCAAAGTCAGCCCTTGACATGGTTCGACCGGGGATCGCACTTTATGGATCCTATCCGACATTTCCCGAAAAAGAAAAGCAGATTGCAGAATTAAAAGTGGCTTACAGGCTCAATACCCGGGTTGTAAGAGTTGAACAATTACGGATTGGAGACAGTGTCAGCTACGGGCGTAAGTATGTTGCTGAAAAACCCGTTTGGATTGCAACACTACCTGTCGGTCACGCCGACGGGTATTTGCGAAGCGCTGTGAAGGGAGCCAAAGTTTTGGTCAATGGAACTCTGTATCGGGTCATTGGTGCCGTCAGTGCAAGTCATACCATCCTCGAGATCGGTGAGCAACCGGTTGTAAAGGTGGGCGATCTGGCCACACTGGCAGGACCCGATCATCCCGGGATCCATCCCAGTCATCTTTCAACGGTAACCGGGGTGTCAGTCTATGATGTGCTGATGCATATGAGTGCCCGGTTGCCGAAAGTGGTGGTTTAAACTGATCCAATAATCTCACTTTTCAATAGTTCAAACTGGTTTAGTTCCGGCTATGTTTGACGTTATTTTCTTTGGTATTTACTATATTTATCTCATCAAAATCTTTTTCCGGCCTACATTTGATCGAATTATAAACCATTGAAACAAGCATCATGAAAAGAAGAAAATTTCTTGAGTATTTTGCCGGGGTTTCAGCCATGTCTGTCGTGACCCTGAATAAACTGAATGCTGAAATTTATGCCGGTATTGCTGATCTGAACCAGGGATCTCCCGATGGCAAATACTGGGATGCCATCAGCAAGCACTTCCTCTTTCAGGATGACCTGATCATGATGAATAACGGAACACTTGGTCCCATGCCGGAACCGGTATTCAATGCATTGATGAAATACTTCAAAGTACAGGCCACCAATCCATATGATTGCTACAACTACTTCCCTAATCTCAAGGGTGAGGTAAGGAATAAATTAGCAAACTTTATCGGGGCTTCCCCTGATGAAATTGCTATCAACAGGAATACAACAGAAGGGATGAATTTGATCGCCGGAGGATTGGACCTTGTGGAGGGAGATGAAGTATTAATCACTACCATGGAACATCCTGCAGGATATTATCCATGGAAAATGAAAGAAAAAAGACATGGAATTAAGATAATTGAAGTCCCGGTCGGATCTCCACCAAAAAATACGGATGAAATAATCGACTCATTTGAAAAGCAAATAACGGAAAGAACTAAAGTGATCAGCATCAGCCATACTGTATTTATCACCGGTTTAATTTTCCCCTTAAAAGAGATCAGTGAGCTTGCACATTCCAGGAATATTCTTGTTGCTGCCGACAGTGCTCATGGATTCGGGATGTTAAACCTGAAAGTCAAAGAACTGGGTATTGACCTGTGGGCTTCCAGCCCCTATAAATGGGGTGGTGCGCCTACAGGATGTGGTGTGTTGTATGTTAAAAAAGAGGCGCAGGATAAGATCTGGCCCACAATTGCTTCCTCCGGCTGGGATAATTCAGAGTCTGCTTCCCGGTTTGAAACACTCGGACAGAGAGCTGATCCATTGTTCTTTGCCTTGAATGAAGCGATGAATTTCCAAAATATGATCGGTCGCGACCGGATAGAAAGAAGGATAAAAACCCTTTCCAGACACCTGAAAGACGGGTTAAATACAATTCCGGGAGTCAGGTTACATACATCAATGGATCCCTATTTGAGTGCAGGATTGACAGCCTTTTCCGTCGAGGGATTGGAACCGGAGACCATAGTAAACTACCTTCGTGAAAAGTATAATCTCGTTATCCGGACTATTGGAAGAGACCGTGACAATACCAGGGGAGTCAGGGTATCAACCAATATATATATCAACTCAGGTCATGTGGATATGCTGCTGGAAGGGGTTAAATTCCTGGCAGAAAAATAAAACCTGATTAGAGTGACTTTGCAAGTCGCTTGCGATCCATGCATCGTTTCTGATAAAGCATAACGAGGGTTCCTCCCGTAGGATCGAACCGGATACAACCCTAATAAAATCAACAGCCCGGCTGACCTGCGAGGTTTTGGAAACCTCGCAGGTCTTAT
>CAYUXO010000173.1:0-2341 GCA_964448865.1 uncultured Anaerolineales bacterium | reverse complement strand
TTTACCAAGGGACTGGCGGATGAATTATTAAGCGCGGTTAATAATGAAGGATTAGCCATTCGTAAGAAGGAAGAAGCCCATCGTATGGCAAAAGCCAACCGGGCATTTTCTCACTTCCGGGTTTAATTTTTTTTTTTACATTAGGTAGGTATGGCAAGAAAGTACGAATTAGAGCAATTTCGAAATATTGGTATCATCGCCCACATAGACGCGGGTAAGACTACCACAACCGAGCGGATCCTGTATTACACAGGGAAAACGCATAAAATCGGTTCTGTCGATGATGGGACAACTGTTACTGACTGGATGGATCAGGAGCGGGAACGAGGTATTACCATCGTTTCTGCTGCGGTATCTGCTGTCTGGAATCGCCATCTGATCAACCTTATTGACACCCCCGGCCATATTGATTTTACGGCAGAAGTACAGCGATCCCTTCGAGTTTTAGACGGAGGGGTTGTTGTTTTTGATGCAGTCCAGGGTGTCGAACCTCAGAGTGAAACTGTCTGGAGGCAGGCAGATTTATATCGGGTTCCCCGGATTTGTTTTGTGAATAAAATGGACCGGGTTGGGGCTTCTTATGAACGGACCTTGAATATGATCCGGGAAAGACTGGGTGCACCCACAGTTGCTATGCAAGTTCCGATAGGTGTTGAAGACCAATTTAGAGGTGTAGTAGACCTGATCACGCAGAAAGCTTTGATCTGGGAAGATCACAGTGGAAGCGCTGCTGTTGAAATCGATATTCCAGAAGATTTGAAGGACCAGGTTAAAAGCTCACGGACTCAACTAGTTGAGACAATTGCAGAGACAGATGAAAATCTGACTCTAAAATTCTTGGAAGAAGCGGAGATCAGCGAAGAAGAATTAAAAACTGCTCTTAGAAGGGCAGTGATCCGGAATCAACTTATTCCTGTCCTGTGTGGTAGTTCTTTAATAGCAACAGGCGTTCAACCGTTGCTGGATGCTGTGGTAGATTATCTTCCTTCACCGCTGGATATGCCACCCGTTGAAGGAAATGATCCAAAAACCGGAGAATTACTCACCCGGGCTCCTAAAGATGATGAACCTCTCAGCGCTCTGGTATTCAAAATAGTGACCGATCCTTATGTGGGACGCCTGGCATATATTCGCATTTATTCAGGAGTAATTGAACAGGGAACAACGGTGTTTAATCCTAGCAAAGGAAAACGCGAGCGGATTGGACGTTTGATCCGCATGTATGCAGATCACCGTGAAGATATTAAAAAAGCCAGTGCTGGTGATATCGCCGCGGTACTGGGTTTAAAGAATAGTTATACCGGCGATACACTCAGTGAAACAGGATCCCCAATCATCCTGGAAAACATATCTTTTCCTGACCCAGTGATCATGGTGGCCATTGAACCCAAAACAGCTGCTGACCAGGATAAATTGGCAACCGCTCTACAGAAACTCTCCGAGGAAGATCCTACTTTCAAGGTACGTGTTGACGGAGATACCGGGCAGACCCTGATTTCCGGGATGGGTGAACTTCACCTGGAAGTTCTGGTTGACAGGATGCTGCGTGAGTTCAAGGTCCAAGCCAGAGTTGGCCGTCCTCGGGTGGCTTATAAAGAATCCATAACCAGGGCAGTGGATAATGTGGATTATCGCCACGTTAAACAATCTGGAGGCCATGGACAATACGGTCATGTTGTATTAAGAATTGAACCCGGTGATGTTGGAAGCGGAATTGTCTTTGAGGAAGAAATCAGGGGAGGTTCTGTTCCACGGGAGTACATCTCCGCGGTGGAAAAAGGTATCAGGTCGGCTGCAGAATCCGGAGTCTTAGCAGGTTATCCTGTTACGGATGTCAAAGTTACCCTGGTAGATGGATCCTCGCATGAAGTTGATTCCAGTGATCTGGCTTTCAAAATGGCTGGGTCGATGGCATTTAGGCAGGGGATACAGAAAGGTGCTCCAGTTCTTCAGGAACCGATCATGAGAGTGGAAGTAACTATTCCCGAAGAATACCTGGGTGATATAATTGGGCAAGTTAATTCCCGACGGGGAGATGTCCAGGGCATGGACGCTCATCCGGGCGGCACCCAAGGTATCAGGGCTATGGTTCCGCTGGCTGAAATGTTTGGGTATACAACTGAACTTCGCTCAGCCACCAAAGGCCGGGGCGCATTTACAATGGAATTTGATCATTATTCAAAAATTTCAGAGGAATTATCACAGAAAATTATTGTCGGTGGATAAAACCACCTCAAAGGATAAATACACAAATAAACAAGGTAATTATTTAGGGCAGGAGAAGACTTATGGCGAAAGAGAAATTTGAACGAACGAAACCGCACCTGAATGTGGGCACAAT
>CAYUXO010000172.1:0-2351 GCA_964448865.1 uncultured Anaerolineales bacterium | reverse complement strand
GGGCTTTTGGGTGTAATCACTCGCCTGCGCGTGGGGCTAGCTCCGCTTCGTGATTTACCAAAATCCCGACCTGAATATATTTATCCATGAAGGGTTCCGGTAAAAGGTCCTGAAGCGAAGCTCAAAGGGGGTTGCGAAGGCGAAGGGGCTGTTTACCGGAACCCGGTTATTATGTATTAATCACCAACTAATTTGGAGATGAACCAAAAAGAGAAGCACTGGGTCAGTTTGAAAAAAATACCTGATAAAGATACGTTTAGTACCATTTACGTGGAAGGAGGATTTTTTTATGTATAACATCAGGAAACCCGAAAGAGTGTTAAAAAGTCAGGTAACCATGGAAGGAGCAGGTGTCCGTCTTTACAGGGCTTTCGGCTATAGAGAGGTTCCCGCCTTCGATCCCTTCCTGCTTCTGGATGATATCCACTCAGAAAACCCGGATGATTATCTTCGCGGGTTCCCATGGCATCCCCATAGAGGTATTGAGACGGTAACATATGTTCTCCACGGTGAAGTTGATCACGGTGACAGCATTGGTAACAGCGGTGCCATTACCGATGGAGATGTTCAGTGGATGACAGCTGGAAGCGGCATAATTCATCAGGAGATGCCTCGCAGGACTAAAGGGGATTTCCGGGCGCTTCAACTCTGGGTAAACCTCCCGGCTACCCACAAGATGATGGAACCACGTTACAGAGACGTTCAGAAGGGTGTTATTCCGGAAGTTACATTGGATGACGGTACATCAATTAGAATTATTGCCGGTAAATACGGAAGAGTTGAAGGGCCAGTCAAAGATATCGTCAGGAATCCAGAATATCTGGATGTAACTCTCAGACCCGAGTCAATATTCACCCATCCAGTGGGAAGTGAAAATGTTGTATTTGCCTATGTGCTTGGTGGGGAGGGTCTTTTCAATCCGGAGGATGACACGGTCATATCGGCACACAATACTATCCTGTTCGGGAATGGCGGTTCGGTCCTGATCCGCACCGGGAGATCCGGAGTCAGATTCCTGCTCATATCCGGTGAACCGCTGGGTGAGCCCGTGGCATGGAGAGGACCAATAGTGATGAACACCACAGAAGAGCTCGACAGGGCCTTTGCCGAACATAAAGCCGGGACATTTATTAAAAGCAGCTAAACAGCACATAAAGGTGAAAGGTTGTTTTCATCCTTAGTATGTTAAGTTTATTCTGACCCCACAGGGGCGGAGCATACTGTTTATCTGTGCTGCCGGGCCAGTTCCCTGCCCAGGATGGTCTTTTTACGGGCTGTGCCCGTCCTGAAGCCGCCTAATTCTCCGCTGCTCCTGATCACCCTGTGGCACGGGATCAGGTATCCTATGGGATTTTGGCCAACTGCGTTTCCAACTGCCCTTGCTGAAGCTGGCACATTTATCCTCTCTGCCAGATCCCCATAGGAAACTACTGATCCTTCAGGAATTTCGAGCAGTGCTTTCCAGACTTTGATCTGGAAGTTGGTGCCGCGAAGAAATATGTTCAGCTGTTTTCCCGATTGTGGGTGCGTGAAGACGCTTTCTAATATCTCTTTAGATGCGGCTGGATCTTCGATCATGCCGGCATTTTCCCAGTTTTCGGCAAGTTCGGTTAGGACCTTGTCTCGGCTTCCCTTATTAATAAACCTGAGGTCACAGATGCCCCTGTCTGTAACCGCGGCGATACAGTCACCAAAAGTTGTGGAATGAATCCCGTAGTGAATCTTAATATCACGGCCTCTTGACTTGAATTCGCCCGGGGTAACAGCTTCAACAGAGATAAAAAGATCGTGCAGGCGGCCAGGGCCGCTCAGGCCGACAGTATAAGCTGTATCCAGAACAGAGGCTGACTTCCGGAGGAGTACCTTCGCATGTTCAACGGTCAGGTACTGGAGGAATCGCTTCGGGCTCACACCTGCCCAACGCTTGAATAACCGTTGAAAGTGGTATGGACTCAGGCCGATATATTCAGCCACATCATCCAGGGACGGTTGGGCAGCAGCGTTCTCTTCCAGATAAAGCAATGCCTTTTCAACCAGCTGGAAATCCGAACGTACCACATTCATCTCCTTTGGCTTGTTCAGTTTTTTGGAAAATAACACCCATTTCCCGGACCGTCGACCCGTTTCTTGCTGTTTAGGGGTTAAGTTTCCTGAAATGGCCTGTGCTGGATCAGGTGTGGTCAGTTCCTGAAAGCTTTCTGAAACCGGTGGTTGCGGAAGTCCATACACTCTTCACATCCTCAGAAACCATATAAAGGGACGGAACCAGAACCAGGGTGATAACCGTGGCGAACAGTATCCCGAATCCGAGGGATATGGCCATGGGAATCAGGAACCTGGCCGCAAGGGCA
>CAYUXO010000171.1:0-2365 GCA_964448865.1 uncultured Anaerolineales bacterium | reverse complement strand
CAGGGATTGTACGATCTCTATTCGATCAAGGCTGATGGAATGGACAACCAACTCTTGAATCCTGAAACTCTCCCTCCTGAGCTCTTGATCCAGGGAGCCAGATACGCTCCAGACGGTTTGAGCGTTTATTTTATCGGTCAATGGTGGAACGAATAGAATTACAAGGCCTTGTTTTTGAAATAATTAAGCTAAAATTTCTCAAGGGAGAGAGCCAGCTCTCCCGGGTTTGATATTAGCAGGAGCTGGCGCTCCTGCTAGAGCGTAAGATCCCCCCCGGTTCACCCTTTCTGCTCATTGTGCCCGTCCCCGGGCGCTTTTGGCGTTATGTCCTCACCCGAGGCCTGTCCTGAGCTTGTCGAAGGGACGGGTGAGGGAGCTCTGGGCTGTTTGTTTTTACGAAGCAGGAACAGCTTCCTCGGCTGGATCCGGTGTATTAAAGCGGTCACAACTACCAAGCCAGAGATGCAGACCATAAAATCCAAGTACTGCAACAGCACAGATCGCAGCCCCAATATACCAGAGCAGATTCGGGTTATAGTTATCCAGGATCAAACCTGCCAGGCTGGGTCCAACAGTAGCTGGCAAGGCCCAGGATAACCCAAACACAGCCATGTAGCGGCCCCGCATATCTTCAGGAGCGAAATTAGTAGCCAGGGCTGACGCAGTTGGCATGATGACCATCTCGCCGATAGTGATGATCACTATCGCAGCAGCGAATAGCCAGTAGACTGTCACAAACCCAAACATTCCAAAACCGATCATGTAGAAAAATACCCCTAGAGCCATTAAGAGGAAGGCGGGATATTTTTTAATCACCCTGGTGGTGGTAAATTGGAAAAGAATCACTACAATCGCGCTGACAGTTAACAGAAATCCGTATCCCTGAGGCTCAATACCGTGATTGTCACGCAAGTATACCGAGAGGGTATTGTACATTTGTTGATAAACAATGCCCATCAATATAGACACCCCCAGGAAAGCCACGTATGCGTAATCCTTCAGCACAACTCCATAACCTGCAAATGTGCGTACGATGCTCTCTGGCTCCTCGGTTGATTCCGGCTTGGTTTCCGGGACATACCTGAAAACAATTACTGCAACAATACAGCTGATCACCGCATCCAGAACAAATAAAGCAAAATAGCTGCGGTTGGCGATGAAACCGCCAATAGTGGGGCCGATGATCCAGGACATATTGGCGACAACCCGCAGGATGCCAAATCCTTCCTGCCGCTTATCCTCTGGGAGCAGATCTGCCACCATGGCTTGATGAGCCGGACCTGCCATATTGGAAAGCAAGCCAATCACAACTGCCAGGGGCAGCAAAACTGCAAATTCATTAACCAATCCCAGGGACAGGGTGCTGATAGCGCTGAAGACTAAACCAAACAGAATCAATGACTTGCGTCCAAATTTATCAGTTAAGGCTCCACCAATCATCGACCCAATTAACCCAAAGGCCGAAAAAGTTCCCAGGACGATTCCCGCCTGGGTCATTCCCACGTTGAATTTCTGAGTTATATACAGGGAAAAGAAAGGGAAGAGCAGTGTTCCGCCGATCCGATCAATAAAGGAAGCGCCTACCACTACCCAGAATATTTTCGGAAAATCGTTATATATGTCCCGCAACCGCTTGAACATAAAATCTCCCTTTTCTGTTAACAGAAAGGGGATTATAGCATAGATATAACCGGGGTTGCACCATCGCACGGATGGTTAAGGGCCCCTCTGTCTTGTGGACAGATTTATGAATAATTATGGGATCGAAAGTTGTTTAGCTCCGGCGGGAGATGATTTCAGTCGGATCCAATAAAGTCCAACCTTAATCTCTTTTTGGTTTCCTCAGGCGGCATACCGGTCTCACTATCCCAACCGTGTTCCTGGTAGGCGCCCTTGAGCAGCAGGGCCAGATCAGGAACAAATCCCAGGGTTCCGCCATCTTGTAATGGCTTGAGCATAAAGTCGGGCAGGCGGTCATCTGCTTTTGATGACCCTAGGTTGTGATTAATGATCCGTTTCAGTGTGAAAATGCGTTTACCAGTATCCAATAGTTCATCCAGGTTGTAATCCCAGCCGGTAGCAGCATTCAGGGCGTTTAATATATTCACTGCCCCCGGGTTCATAAAATGACAAATAGTCAGGGCGTTATAAACACTTCGCCAGGCCTGAGCTCGGGCTGCAATGCGGCCTTTGTCTTGGGAGTTTTCAAAACGCTCACCGGGGATGATACCCAATTCGACTGCAGGCCCTTGCCCCATGTCCACCCCGTACATATCTCCTTGAAGGTGGCAGGCGCCGCGGGGAGAGAGGGCATATACAGGAGCCATGCCGCTGAACGACCTGGAATCATGCATGGGAATTTCCA
>CAYUXO010000170.1:0-2381 GCA_964448865.1 uncultured Anaerolineales bacterium | reverse complement strand
CGTTTGCTGGGCTCATCATCCTGGGAAAGAAACCCGAGATACTTTTTCTTCTTGAGTTCCTCAACCAGATGCCAGGCAAGTCCTGTTCCGCATGGAGAACAGCTGGGTACACCCATCAGCTGAGCAGTGCAGGCATCCATGATCGACTCATGAATGATCAGCGGCTGCCACTGACTGAAACGATGCAGTCCCCAGATCACCTTGGGAAGGCCATTCAATGTCAGGTATTTTGGGTTTTGCTGCTGGTCCAGACTCCGGCCAATGATACCCAATACCCGACCATCACGATCTATATCGGGAAAGGCTATCCTGCCCTTCATAAACTCCCAGCGGCGGCCACCTCTGGTGTTGATATAGATCAAGCCGGCTTCAACTGCCAGGTCACGGAAAACATCTTCCGGTAACATGGAAAGCATCACACCCAGATTGCCGTTAGCGAATCCAAGCTTATGGGCCCGGATAAACTCCTCGGGCAATCCCCTCCCCGTCAGGTAAGACATCGCCTTTTCTTCCTGGAGGAGATTTTGGTGGTAGATCTGGGTCACGTGTCCCAGCAGAAAGATCACATTCTGGGAAAGTTCTTTCTTTTTATCTTCCCTCTTCTGGGAGGAAATCGCTTGTTGTTTAAAATTCTTTGCTTCCAGGATGCTCACCACTTCTTTGAACATGACCTTGTTCCTGGAATCCCAGTTATCCAGCCCAAACTTCATAGATCCCACAAAATCATAGACATCGCCCCCGATATGGTCATGAAAACAAAACCACAACCCTTTGTCGGGATCTATGGAAAAGGAAGGATTTTTCTCATCATGGAAGGGACACAGCGCACTGATCCGGCCACCCCGGGTATCTACATCAACCCCGTGAGCGCGCAGGACTTCTACCAGATCTGGTTTTTGATCCATTTTATTGTTCATTTTTTTATCCACAAGAGACCTCCTACACCTGGATCACGCTGGTTTCTCTCATGCCCCTCAGATAAGGACTGGGCGGAGAACCAGGAACCATGAGTGCCAACCTGTCTTTTGCTCGGGTCAGGCCTACAAAAGCCAGATTTTGCTCGGTTTGAGGATCATCAGACACAACCGGGATCCGACCTTCGATCCATCCCGGAATGATGACCCCTTGAAATTCTGTTCCTTTGCTTTTGTGGATGGTCATCACCGTAACACCTTCCTCGGTATACTTGACGCTCTCCACTTCCTCGCGGTAATAATCCGCAAATTTTGTAAGAGTATCAAATTCACCAGAGAGGGAAACGATCTGTTCGATCTCATTAGCTGCTTTGAACCAACCCTCATTCAGAAGTGTATCACGCAGGGGCGCAAGGATTTGACTCACTACTTCACCCAGTTTTCTTTCCCCGCCATACTTGCGGAGAACATGCTGGTTGTGAGCATGCCGCTGAAACATTCCCATGGCTTTCTGCTGCTCCTGGGAGGCAAATTGCTCATCACTGATCAACCAGGCCAGCTCATCCCAGGACACACGCTCGCTGCCAATCAAGGAACGTGTCATCATACCCAGGGAAGGACCGGGAAAACTCATTGCGCTGTCCAGGGCCTTGAGGTCGGTTGGATACAACGCTAACCAGAGGTGGAATAAAGCACCACTCACTATCTCGCTGGCAAAGAACGATCCCTGGGCCAGGGGAACACCGTAGTGGGTCAAGCCCCGCCTGATCTTGGCGTTTTTGCTCGACCTGGTAAGTACAGCAATATCGGAGGGTTTTATACCCTTTTGCCCCCATTCTTTGATGATCGCAGTTAGGGTATGGACTGTTAGATTGATGCTGTCCCGAGGCGACTTATAGATATTGACAGGGATCCCCAGGGAGTCCCTCATAGAAATCATACCTGTCGCATCAGGTCCGGCCAGGTGTGTGCTGCTTCTGACAATTTCCGGCGTAGACCGGTAGTTGTTGGAGAGCGTCCGGACGGAAATATTCTGGGGAAGTAGATTAGAAAGACCTACCCAATCCGCCCCGCGAAAAGCATAGATCTGCTGAGAAGGAGAGCTGTACAGATCCAACACATCGATAAATGGTTCTATCAGCGGATATTCCAGGAAGGGGTTGAGGTCTTGGGCTTCATCGACAGATACCTTTTTGTAAAGGGAAACGATCTGCTCCCTGACCCGGGGATTTTGAAGTTCACGAGCACCACGCTCAAGAATACGGGTGAAATCCACTTTGTTTTCGGCATCAAGCATCGCCAGGTAGCGATCAACTGCCTCGACTACATGGGGTCGAATTGCCTCCCGCGGTATATTCAAAACCCGGATCCTCGTCAGAGCATGTTTGACTTCCTCAAGCTCAAGGAAATCATTGTCCACGCTTTGGATAGCCCTCTTGATCAGCTCATCCTGCTGCTTGTCGACAA
>CAYUXO010000169.1:0-2477 GCA_964448865.1 uncultured Anaerolineales bacterium | reverse complement strand
GTGCAGGCTTGGCAAGAATATCCACTTGGAAGCTGAGGGGGGCATTCCGGACTGCAGACATCACTGCAGACTGTCACCGCTTGATCGCTAGCATTAAATGTATAGCAGAGTTTATAACCCTCACCAAGGGTATAAATCTGACAGATGCCCAATTCATCTCCCACAGGTTCCAAACCATACCAAGAGCGGCAGGTGCTGTCGACCAGGTTGATGTTCTGGATGGGGTGGAATTCATGTTCAGGATAGGGACTGCCCGCTTCAGCAAAAGTAAACCGGTCATTATAATCTTTGAAATCTGGATTGCGAAGACCTTCATCCGCCCAGACGCTCCAGAAAAAACCCCCTTCACCTACCAGGGATTGTTTCAAAGCGATCTCCAGGCTAGTGGGATCTTCCGAGCTGCGGCGCACCCAAGCCAAGTCAGGATCGTTTCCCTGGCCTGCATTAAAAAGTACAGTTTCAAATCCGTTAGAGCTGACTTCTTCCGGTGGATCAGCCAGAACAGGGTTTGGGCCGCCCACATCATCGTCTCCGTCCTCAAGAACCTGGACCCCAGCAACGGTCCATTGATCATCAGGAGGCATGGCAGCCTGGACCAGGAAATCCCCCCGGCCATCTAAATCAACATCAAATTCCAGGGAATATATCGCTTCGCTGGTCTCGGGCAGTTCTTCAGCCAGATAAATGACAGCATAGATCCAGGGAGGGTTGACTTTCATATTGGTCAGGATTAGATCCAGGTATCCCCGGTATTCTTCCATTTCCACAGTAAAAGGTCTCTCAAAACGATTGATGAAAAATTGGTCGCTGTAGGTGAAGCCCTCATCAGCGAAATCAATTGAGTTGAAGTCCGTCACGTAAGTGTTGCTGAGCTCAGCCGGCTCTTCCGGAACCATGACATGAACGATAACTGGTTCAAGAGTCGGATCGGGCAGTTGAGCTTCCTCCGTCTTGCGAGCAGATTCCAGGTTATCCTCCCAGGCCTGTTTGGTCTGGGTGGCAGCCACACCTTCCGCGATCGCCTGATCATCTTCTGAGGTGGCTCCTGAACATCCTCCAACAATCAACGAAACCGCTAAGACGAAAACAAATAAGACGAACCGAAAATTCTTCATAGCTCTCCTCCCATAATTATTACAAGTTAAAGTTATTCTAATCCAAAATCAATTATTGCGGCAATTTACACGGTATACAAAACCGGTTTCCGGGACAGTAAAGCAAGCAGGCATTTTCCCCGCAGCCAGATCTTTTGGCATTAACCTCACACCAACCGTAACCCGGAAGATCCTGGACCTGGTCTCCGGTAAAACATAACCCGGGTTCATCGCCAGTGGGTATAAATCCATACCAGGAACGGCAAGTGCTGTCTACTAAAGCAACAGCTTTCACTGGATACCGGTAGTTTCCCTTGTTAGGACTGCCGGCTTCATCGTAGCTAAAATGGTCATTAAAATCAAACTGGGAGGGATCTTTGATACCTTCATCTGTCCAGGCTGACCACATAAATCCCAGGACGCCGGTAATACTTTCCTTAAAGGCAAGCTGGAGTTGATTACGTTCCTCTGGATCCCGCCTGACCCAGGCCAAATCCCGGTCCTCACCTACTCCATTGGCAAATATTTCCCGCTCGTAACCATTTTGTTCCTGGGGTGACTCTTCAATATAAAGGGGATATAAACCACCGATATCTTCATCCTCATCTGCCAGAACCCAGACATTATCTGTGGTCCAGGTTGTGTCGGGTGGGAGTGAAGCCATAACCAGGAAATCACCCCGACCGTCATGGTCCAAATCCAATTCCACAGAATAGCGAATATCTCCTTGCGGGGGAAGTTTACCAATTAAAACAAATGTGATATATACCCAGGGTTCAGTAACCGATAGATTGACCTGGTAAATATCCAAGTAAGACCTGTATTGCATGCGATTGGGGGTATAGGGACGTTCTAGACGGGACCAGGCATAACTATCGCCAATAGCAGTTTTGTTTTTTGCCAGATCTACAGTAACTATATCTGAAATATAGGTATGCAGCGTGGATGGTGAACCTGGCAGGATCAAATGTTCAGGTTCAGGTGTTGGAGATAAATTGGGAGTTGGGATCTTGGTTTCTGTCGGGGTTAGGAGTTGAACCTGGGTTGGTTGATTTTCGGCTGCCACTGTTTCGCGGGCATATTCGATACTATCAAGGAATGCTTCTTTTGTCAGTGTGGCAGCCACCACAGCCTCAACCTGATCCTCTATAATGGCGGACTGATCTCCACCACCCGAACAAGAACTAAGGATAAACAGCAGGATAATGAGCAATAGGAATGAAGAGATTTTACGAAGCATCATTTTCCAGCTCAACTCGGATAATATCTATAAAATGAATATGCCATTGAGTGTATACGATTGAACTTAGGCTGTCAATCAATATCACCCCAATGTCATTTGAAATTGAAAAGTGGACTGTTTGCAATTGAAAGCTGGACTCG
>CAYUXO010000168.1:0-2530 GCA_964448865.1 uncultured Anaerolineales bacterium | reverse complement strand
AGCCAGTCCAAAATATGGACTGGCTTGTTTCTAAATCGATAATTTACTTACTAAAATACTTCAAGGGCACTCGCAATAATTATCTTTGTAATTATATGTGCCCCCAGCATTTACACAACTCGTGGAACTCATTTTGATATTACAATACGTCGGCGTTGGTGTAGGTGGAGGGTAGGCAACTGGCAGATCGCTAAAACTAAATTTTCCTACCTGAGAAGATGGTATTTGCCAACCAGGTTCAAAGTTAGACAAGAGAGACCAGCAGGTGATGACCTTCTCAAACGGCAGTTTGGTTTCCTGATCCAACACCATCAGTTGTAAATAGGTGGTGAATGGATTACGGGCAATAACCAGCACGTGTTCACCCGCTATAAAGGTCCAAATCGCCTCATGATGTTCAGGATAAGTTCCAATCCGGCAGAAATTATTCTGTCTGGCTGTGGCAGGAATACCGGGGACAGCAGCAGGTGGACAGGTCCCGTCCACATCCACGAAGAACGATCCCCTATCAGATGCAGGTCCATATCCTGCATCTTGGACTGCTGCAACCGTCCAGTAATGCCAGGTGCAGTCAGTTAAAGGAGGATCTGGCAGGACTGTAGTGCCCGGCAGGGAAAATTCACCCAGTAAATTGGGATCACTAAAATCTGCCAGGGTGTGAAGATGCAGCAAATACCCATCCGGTATGCATCCCGGAATACCTGTGGTGTATTTGAGAGCAGGAGTCAGAGTATTTACAACAGATCCATCGGCAGGGGCAATCCTTACCGGTGCCACTACTTCAGCCAGGGAAGTGCATTCCGGACCAGTAAAGAAACTGCGCGGTCCCGAATAATCTCCAATAACCGGGCTACCGGACTCTTCCATATAATATGCAGCTTTCCACCTGTACTGCGTGGCAGGGTCTAACCCCGGGGGATCATAACCTGTAACAAAGGTTCCCGGGAATTCCTGATCATCGCTGACCGCAAAATCAAAATCTTTGGATATTTTTACAGCCGCACCATCCGGGAAACATCCTCCGGGATTGCGCCATTCCAAATTTACATAAGTATCTGGAAGGATTTCGTAATTATCCGGACCGGTTTGGACCGGAATAGTGGTTGCTCCTGCGATACAGTCACAGGACCCTGTTGCATCGATAATAAATCTTTTTGGAACCGTATAAGCGCTTTCGACTCCTTCGGAAACTACAGCAACAGAATAGTAGTATTCCTGGCAGTCATTAAATGGATATCCCGCCTGCATGGATCTGGAGGCAATGTTGGGATTATCGGCATCTATAAACATTATGCTCATGTCTTGTGTTTCAGCTGTTTTCAAATGGAATCCCTCAGGAAGGCAGTTGAGATCTGGATAGGACCAGGTAAATTCAGGAGTAAGTGCTGAAACTATATCATTATTGATCGGAGTTTCAGCAACAGGCGTTACAAGGGAAGCGGCCGTGCAAACCGGGTCCGTAATAAATGAAAATGCGATTGAGTGAGAACCCCAGGTGCCGTCAGCAAAAGCTGTGATCCGCCACCAGTACTGGGTTGCTGCTGCCAGGGGGGAACCAGGACCCCAACGGGTGCCGGGTGAGCCCGTAGCTCCATTGAGTGAAGTGTCTACAAAATCCGGTTCAGTGGATAATTCAACCCTGTAACTTTCAGGTATACAGGAAGAAATGGGCCATTCCCATTCCAGGGAATCATAACCGCGCACAAAGACTCCGCCGTTCACTGGCAATAACGGGGAAGGATTGAATAATTGTCCTGAAGTGCAATAAGGCAATGTAAAAAATGAACGCAGCTCATGGGAATAATCGCCAAAAGTTGAACCAACTTTCGCTCTAACGCGCCAGAAGTATTCCTCGGCGATATCCAGCGTGGGTGGGGTATAGATTGTAGCATTACCCATTACTAGCTGGGTATGTTCTATTACCGAATAATCTCTTTCTTTGGAAAGGATGATCTCAAACTGGTCCGGTTCACAGGTGTCAGGATAGGACCATTCCAGCTGGGCAGAGCTGCCGTCCATGACATCCCGCCAATCGGGAGAGACCAGGTCTGGCGCCAGCAGGGATCCGGGGGCACAGGTAGGTATGGGATCACATCCACTCAGTCCAACCAGGATGACAAAGGCAAACAAGAAGGTAATAATGATTTTTTTTGACATATCATCCTCCGCTGCTTTTTCTATTTAATTAATTAACGAAATGGAAACCGAAAAAGTTACACCAAATAAGATACCCCCGAATAAATCCTACTCAATTTATAACATCTTCACAAAAAAAAGCCAGTCATCTTGGACTGGCTTTGGGTATCAAATCAACATTTCACACCTAAAAGAAGCCGCCTAGATAACATTAAGCCCTTTTCCAATCTTTTTGAATATCTTCAAAGCTTGATCCAGGTCATCTTTGGAATGGGCTGCTGAGATCATGACCCGGATTCGGGCCAACCCGCGGGGCACAGTCGGAAACCCGATCGACATGGCAAAGAGGCCTTCATCAAAGAGTTTTGCACTGAACTCCTGGGCCAGGGGAGCC
>CAYUXO010000167.1:0-2531 GCA_964448865.1 uncultured Anaerolineales bacterium | reverse complement strand
TGCCAGCGATCTCGTGTGATAGCATCCGGACAATCATGCCCAGCTCATCATCGTCAATCGTCTTTTGAAACTCGTTCCATTCCATCCGGAGAGAAGCCAGGCGCTGAGTCAGTTGATCAAAAGCTTTGCGCACAAATATAAGCTTTTGTCTTTTTACCCACTGCCCTCCCCTCCATCTTTTTTCCTGAGGAACGTCTATGGCCAAGCCCGCAGCGATTCCTTGGATGTTGGCCAGAAAAACCGCTGTTTCCCCGTCCGGGTCGCGAACCAGCTCATACCCATGGTCAATCTCCATGACCGGCACCTCAGTCATCTGGTCCCGGATATAGCCATCTATCTTTTCTTCAAGGGCTATGGAGTCTTTTGAAGATACCCGCCAATAGCGCCCTTTTCTCATTCCTTTGGGCCTGTCTTTGAGCATGTAGCCTGGCAGGAGTGTATACAGAATCCACTTGGTTCCTTCCGGGTAGAGCCCTGCCAACCGTTCTCCAACAACCTCGAGCATTTCTCTTTCCAGAGGCCAGCTTGCCTTTCTTACCTTCTGCCCAAAATCATCCAGCCATATCCCCAGATCGGCTAGAAATTCTTTTTGGTAGGCAGTATAAAGAATGACGCCTCCAATTGTTGCTGTTAGCAGCGTGAACAGGATAGAGAACAGATCTATCATGTTGAAGACGTGTTTGATCAGCAGTGAATCGATCAAATGCCAGAGCATCACCACCAGGGAAAAGATGACAACGGCCAATCCCGAGATCCTGGTCCTGAAATATTCCCCTCTCTGCTTTTTGCTCTTCATTTATATACCTGTTATCAGCCAGTCTATCTGGTCTTTGGTCATCCCGGGGTTTTGGGCGATAAAGGGAAGGAAAACCCGGGCAAAATGGATCCCGGTTTCTTTCTGTTCTTCTGTGTATCCCTTCAGCTGCTGGCTCATTTCATTAATAAGATTGTTGGCTATCGAGATTCTTCCGGACAGGGGGAGATTGTAGCGCTGCATGATCCCGTCCCCATCAAAACACAGCGGCTTATAGTCGCAATTCCCGCAAGCATTCCAACCATTGACCATCCTGGGGCCTGAAAAATCCAGGCTGTTCATCCGCCGCTGGACCGCACTGGCCATCGCTTCGATCTCGTTGATCCCGGATGCCTTGCGGGGTTTCAAGTGAACCAATTTGCCCGTCATCAGGTGACGAACAAATACCGAGCTTACTTCCCTGTCGCTGTCTTTTTGTTTGGCGCTGAAGAGCGCTTTAATCGAATAGTCCCCGAGCAGGTCCGACATCCTGGGTGGTCGTATCCCATAATAATGTTTCTCATAGATCAGCTCCCCACGTTGAAGAAGGATCAGCTCCGGGGTTACCCCAACTGTAATGTGCGGGAGATAGACATAAACTTCCTCGCCGACACCCAGGATCTCTTGCAGCGGGAAGCTGTTATTTTCCACGATCCAATTGGATCTTGCAAAAGCATCCGCCAGACCTATGGGCTCTTTCCATATATCTGTGCTCTTGTCTTTTTTTATCTTGCCCAGGCCGGCTTTGTGCTGCTCTGCATCAATTTCTATGCGGAGATCTGTGAGGCCTGTTGATGCCGCCAGGTCTCTCCAGCGGTGGGACCAGGTCGGATTATCGTAGAGCGATCCATTCATTTTCCGGATATCACCTTTTTCACCGAAGTGGGTCATGATCTCTTCGTATAAAACAGAATAGGCTGCCATTTTTTCGCGTATTTTGTCCAGCCCCCATTTACCCAGCCGCACCTTCCATAAAGTTCCCAAGAGCGTGGGATATTCAAAATCGTTGCCCTTCTGGTGGCCCTGGTAGCCCAATTTTAAAATACCCTGGATCGCTTCTTGGAGAAGTATGGATCCAGTACGTGGGCTGATCAGGTTATCCGCTTCTTCTTCTATTGAGCGTCCAACCGTCTGCCACCATACCTTGGCTTCGCAGTAAGCCCAATCTAAAACGGTCTCGATCTCAATGGAAGGGTTCTCAGTCACGCGGGTCCTCCCAATGGATTTGGGTGGTTTTTTGTAATTGCGATAAAAGGTCCGGGTGGAGTTCAAGAATATAGGCAGTGTCTGTAAAAAGACCTGAGGGAAAATACATCCTGCCTGGTTTTGCCAGTTTTACATCAAGGATCTGTCCATTTTTGTCAAGCCAGGCCGCGACCAGGGAGAATGGCACCCCGAACATATGGATGGAATGGAACAGAGATAGTCCCGTTCTGCAGGGCATAACCAATAAGACACCCTCTTCGGCACCCAGCACCTGTCTGCCAATCACGCCCTTTTTTCTCAGCTCGGGGGTGTCGGCATAGACCACATTGGAAGCTATAACAACCTGGTCAGCTGATACCTTGATCGGTTTATCCATCCGCCTCCTCTGCTCTGACCGGGATCTCTAAACGAAGAAACCGGGCAGTGATCTCTTCACTTGGTGTCTTGAGTAATTCTGCCGCCCGCGATAGTTCGATTTCTTCAGCCAGGTAATGCCCTATTACCAGCGCGTAGGTTTCTGCTTCATCCTCGC
>CAYUXO010000166.1:0-2531 GCA_964448865.1 uncultured Anaerolineales bacterium | reverse complement strand
AAAAATACACGAGATGTGTCTTTATTATTGAGTCCTATTTTTGGGGTTCAGTTCAAATTCTGCTGGCTCTTTTTTTATTTTGAACAATTGATGATCATGCTCCAAATTTTTGCAGCCGTCCGGCATGTGCCAGAGCCAGTGACATGGTCTCAACGGCCGGGAAAGTTCCCAACCCACCTCTAGCACAATTCCTCTCGGTAAATAATTTTTCTAGGTCTGTCCGGTGTGTCTTAGGCGCCCATAGCAAAAATGGTACAGGGTGCCATGAGTGAGATTTGAGCAGCGCCGGCGTGGAATGGTCTCCGGTGACGATTAACACATCCGGGTTCAGATCCAATAAGATCGGCAAGGCTTGATCAACTTCTTCAATGACCTTTGCCTTGGCATCAAGATTGCCATCCTCGCCATAACTGTCGGTCTTTTTGACATGAATAAAGAAGAAATCGTATTTTTCCCAATGCTTTTGAGCTGTTTTAAACTCAGCCGCTGGTCCTTCTCCATCTACTTCGATTACGTCCATGCCAACCAGGCGGGATACTCCTTTGTACATCGGGTATTCTGCAATACAGACTGCTTCGAGTTCATAAGCATCTTTATACGATGGCAATCCGGGGTCAGTAGCAAAACCCCGCAGTAGAAAACCATTGGCGACAGGTTGATCAGCCAGAACCTGGTAAGCTGCCTTGATCCACTTTCTCATCAATCCTGCAGCCTTTTCGGCATCCGGCTGTTGTGCTTCCACCTGGAGAGGTGGGACACCAGTTTCCTGGGGATCAGTGTCATTGAGTGCCGGATGAAGTCCTTTTCCCCGCATGACAATAACGAAACGATATTCCTTTACCTGCTGGACTTCAACCTCAACATCGGGGATTTGAACTTCATTCAGTAGATTGATGATCGGAGCAGCATCCTGGTGAGATATTCTGCCAGCCCGCCGGTCAGTTACGTTGCCGGAAGCATCGAGAGTACACAAATTTCCCCGGGCTGCTATATCCCCTGCTTTAACTTCAAGGTTAATTCCGGAGGCAGAGAGTGCACCCCGCCCGATCACGTATTCAAGGGGTTCATATCCGAACAAAGCTAAATGGGCTGGGCCAGAACCAGGTGTGATCCCATAACGGATCGGAATGGTTTGTCCAAGTGTTCCACTCTCAGCAAGGTGATCCAGATTTGGTGTGGATGCTTTTTCGAGGGCGCTCTTTCCTTCCGGGCTGATAGAAATACCGCCCAGACCATCCAGCACCAGCAGGACGATTTTAGATCTGTTGTTGTCAAGCAATGGTTTCAAATAAGAATAAGGCATAAATCCTCCAACAAGAAAACATCTCCTCGTAAATATTCGGCGAGGAGACGTTTTGAGTTATATTTTGAGTGGTAATTACCTGATGACCAGTTCTGTTTCTTTATCAAATATGTGCATGTTATCCATATTAAAGGCCATGGTTACCTGGTCACCCATTTTATAACTGGTCCGGGGATCAACCCGGGCTACATACTCACTATCTCCACTTTTCATGAAAAGGAAAATTTCATTGCCCATCAGCTCTGTGAGGTCGACCTGAGCGTCAACAGTTTGGGAGGTAATGTGGGGAGGAGCAAAATTCGGGTCATGGATGTCCTCAGGCCGTAGACCAAATATGACTGGTTTTCCAACATGGTCCTTCAAGCTAGCCCGGTGATCTTCCGGTGCTTTCACAGCGAAGGCTGCTGTTTTTATCAATATATCTTCACCTTTCTTGATTAGTTCAGCATTGAAGAAATTCATAGCCGGTGATCCTATAAATCCGGCGACGAAAAGATTATTCGGGCTGTCATACAGGTTCTGGGGGGAATCGACCTGCATTAATACGCCGTAATTCATCACCGCAATTCGGCTGGCCATTGTCATAGCTTCCACCTGATCGTGGGTAACATAAATAAAGGTGGTTTCCAGTTTTTGATGAAGTTTGGTGATCTCTGCCCGGGTTTGAACACGAAGTTTTGCGTCCAGGTTTGAGAGAGGTTCATCCAGTAGGAAAACCTGAGGATCACGGACGATGGCCCGACCAAGGGCGACACGTTGTCGCTGTCCACCAGAGAGCTGGCGGGGTTTGCGGTCAAGCAGGGTGGTGATACCAAGAATTTCAGCGGCATTGTTGACTTGATCTTGAATCTGATCCTTGGGGTAATTCCGCAGTTTTAAACCAAATGCCATATTTTCGTAGACTGACATATGGGGATAAAGAGCATAACTTTGGAACACCATGGCAATATCCCGGTCTTTGGGTGCTACATCGTTCACTACACGGTCACCAATTTTCAGTGTCCCGCCAGAAAGTTCTTCTAACCCGGCTAGCAATCTCAGCGCTGTGGATTTCCCGCAGCCTGACGGACCCACCAGAACGAGGAACTCCTTATCCTCAATCTCAAGATTGAGGTCATTGACGGCAACTACTTTGTCAAAACGCTTATATACGTGTTCATATATTACGCTAGCCATAAAGCTAAACTCCTTTTAATAATATTTAAGGGTGGATGATGTAATACTTTTT
>CAYUXO010000165.1:0-2555 GCA_964448865.1 uncultured Anaerolineales bacterium | reverse complement strand
TTTCGAGAGCTGTCAATTGTTGTTCAAGACCAACCAGTTCATCTGCTCCATCAATGACTTTTTGTAATTCCACAATCGTTTCATAAGCTTGGTCGACGTTGTTTCGGTAATTTCGACGAGCTTTCTTTTCGGCCTTGTTCAATTCCACATAACGTTTGCGTGCTCCAGTCCAGCTCTCCGGAATCTGGTTTTGAAGGTTTGTTATAGAAGCCTCTGCTTTCTCGATTTCTGCTTCAATTCGGATTAGATCATCCCTGTCTGGGGAATCGCTCCGAGAAACTCTCGTCAAATTCTGTTTCAATTCATCGACTTTCAATCTGATATTGCGCATTTTTGACTGCAAACTGCGAACACGCTTATGCTGTGGACGGTATTCAGGTGAATAGCCGACAAGATTTGCTTCAGCCATGCGAACCTTTGCTACCAGATCGAAAGTATTCAAGGTTCGATCCATGCTTTCCTTCAACGCTTTCTGTCGTTTTTCCGGTAACAAACGGATATCAATGGCGCCTAGCGTGTTGACATGGCTGCGCAGCTGCTCGCCGTGATCATCATAGTAATCAAAGAGATATTCTTCAATACAAACCTGCATTCGCGGATTTACTGGCGGCGGCGCTGTTTCAGCAGATAGAGAAATACGCTTGGGCAGGTAGTTCACCATACTGGGAGTAACAGCAACAATCACTAATGCAACCACCTGCAATCCAATAAAGGGAACAGCTCCACGATAAATATGCGTTGTTTTAACCACGGAGGATGCAACTCCACGAAGGTAAAACAAAGCAAAACCAAAGGGCGGGGTCAGAAATGAAGTCTGAAGATTAAGACCAACCATCACTCCAAACCACACTGCGGTCACATTAGCACCAGGGTCGGCAAGCAGAATAGGTGCGACAATTGGGACTACGACGACAGCTATTTCGAGAAAATCAATGAAAAAACCGAGAATAAACATTACCGCCATTACGACGATAAATTGGACCCAAAATCCGCCCTCCAGATTGGTTAAAAAATGCCTGACCAATTCTTCCCCTCCAAAACCACGAAAGGCAGCGGTCAACATAGCAGCACCAAGAAGAATAATAAAAACCATGCAGGTCGTTTTGGCCGTTTCAACCATGACCCCGTTGAGGATATCTTCAATTTTATATATTCGCCAGGTACTCCAGATCACGGCAATCAACAGCCCACTGACAGCTATCGCAGCCAGGAAGATACCGATGGCATCCCCCTTAATGCTTTTGACGTTCAGGTTATAGAAGGCGAGTATAATCGCAATGACAACGATTGAGACGATTGCGAGAATAGCCGGGTAATAGGTGTTGCGTTGACCTTCGGCAAGGCGATACCCCCCCATGATCATGGCTCCAACGGCACCAACCGCACCGGCTTGATTGACAGTGGCCACGCCTAGAATGATGGAGCCGAGCACTAAAAAAATAAGTGTCAACGGAGGTGTCAAAGCCAAGGCAACACGCATGGCGAATTTTCGATCGTACTTTCCCTCATACCGTACTGGTGGAGCGGACCCTTTCCGAAATATTGCTACAAACAAGATATAAACGATATATAACCCGACAAGTACCAATCCTGGTATCAGGGCTCCCATAAACATTTCACCAGCGCTGGTTGAGGTAACATCCAGTACCGAAGGCATGGTAAATTCACCTGTCGCCGCTTTATAAGCTGCTTTTCGGATCGTACTGGCTTGATCGGAGGCGCCGGTTAACTGGTCAGCAAGGATAATCAGAACAATAGAGGGGGGAATTATCTGCCCTAGAGTGCCAGAGGCGCAAATTGTGCCCGTCGCCAATGATTTGGAATAATTGTTTCGCAACATTGCCGGAAGTGAAATCAATCCCATGGCAACGACCGTTGCCCCAACAATACCGGTGGTAGCCGCAAGCAGTGCACCGACCAGGACAACGGAGATTCCTAACCCTCCGGGAACTGGCCCAAACATTTGGGCCATCGCAACCAAAAGATCTTCTGCGATCTTGGAACGTTGGAGCATAATGCCCATAAAAATAAACAATGGAACCGCGATCAGGGTATCCCGTTCGACATCCCAATAGAGACTTCGAAAATTGGTCACTCCGGCATTGAGCCACTGTATGGGGCCTCCTTCTATGAAGTAGGCGCTGGGATCTCCTGCAAACAGATAACCACATAGAGCTGCTAGCCCAATGGATAAAATGGCTGATCCCGGCAATGAGAAGGCGACCGGGAAACCAGAAGAAAGCGCAACTATCATCGTCAAAAGGAGAATAGCGAGAAAGACCAATTCCATGTAGTTATCCTTATTTACTTTATTATAGTGTTATGACTTACCGGCTTTACTGCTCACCACCAGGTTCTTGACAGATGTCAGCGACTTTGACGAGCAGGTAACTGGAAAATTGTATAATCATGGTCACAGCGTAGACTGCTAAAAATCCAACCATCAGGTACTTCACATACAATCCATAACCTGATTGTGAAACTTCGAAACTGTCTAGCGGAGCGTTGATACTGCTCGCTTTAGACCACATACCGGTAGCGAGGATAGTCCATCC
>CAYUXO010000164.1:0-2624 GCA_964448865.1 uncultured Anaerolineales bacterium | reverse complement strand
CTGTTAACTTTTTCCTTGACAAATTGTTTTGATCCTTGTAAAATCACACCCAATGAATCATTACCAATTACTTAACTGTACTTTAATTAATAACATGGTCATGCCCGGGGTGGGAGATGAATATACCGCCTGGGATAGGAGTCATATTGTGTAACAGTTGATGAATAAACCCTAACAAAAATCATTATAAGGCGGCCGACAGCCTCCCACAGATTAAAGAGTTTGTGAAGAACAGTCGGCCGCTTTTTGTATTAATAAATAGTAGTTAGGAAAGGAAATTTTTATCATGACAAAAACAACATCCCCTCCCAAATTTGGTTTTACTACTCGACAATTACACGCTGGACAAAAACCGGATCCTGCCACTGGCTCAAGCGTGACTCCGATTTATCAAACATCATCTTATGTCTTCAAGAGTACCGAGCATGCTGCCCGCTTGTTTTCACTCGAAGAAGAAGGCAATATTTACACCCGGATTATGAATCCCACCACCTCTGTCTTTGAGCAGCGCATTACCGACCTGGAAGGAGGTTCCGGGGCGCTGGCTGCCAGTTCCGGGCATGCCGCCCAGGTCATGGTTGTTTTAAATCTGTGCGGAGCAGGCGATCATATTGTGGCTGCTTCTACGCTTTACGGCGGCACTGTCAGCCAGTTCCATAACACTTTCCCAAAGATTGGAATTGAAACCACTTTTGTTGATCCTGCTGATCCGGACAATTTTCGGCGGGCAATCCAACCAAATACAAAACTGATTTGGGGTGAGACATTGGGTAATCCCCGTATCAACGTTTTCCCATTTGAACAAGTAGCTGTTATCGCCCAGGAAAATAATATTCCATTGGTGATTGATAATACTTTCGCTACCCCTTATCTATGTCGACCCTTTGAGTGGGGTGTCAATCTTATAGTGCACTCAACGACAAAGTTCATCAGCGGTCACGGAACCACTATTGGGGGCGTTGTGGTAGACGGTGGAAATTTCGACTGGGCCGCCAGTGGACGCTTTCCGGATTTCACTTCTCCGGACCCCAGTTATCATGGACTTGTATATGCCGACCTGGAGGAGTTAGCTTTTATCACCAAAGCCCGTGTTCAAATTCTTCGTGACCTAGGGGCCTGCCAGGCACCTTTCAATTCCTGGCTGAATATCCAGGGATTAGAAACTCTCAGCTTACGCATGGAACGTCATGTTCAAAATGCTCAGAAAGTAGCTGAATATTTAGAATCTCACCCAAAAGTTGAATGGGTCAGTTACCCGGGCTTAACCAGCCACCCCGATCATGAAATTTCCCAGAAATATCTGCCCGGAGGGGCCGGCGGCATCCTGGGGTTTGGCATTCGAGGGGGCAGAAAGGCCGGGGCAAACTTCATCGACAGTTTGAGATTATTCAGTCATTTAGCTAATGTCGGCGCTGTCCAAAGTTTAGCCATCCATCCTGCTAGCACCACCCACAGTCAACTCTCTTCGGAACAATTGACCGATGCCGGGGTCTCACAAGACTTCATCCGGCTCAGCATTGGCCTTGAGGATATCGATGACCTGGTTTGGGATTTGGAACAAGCCCTGGGTCAATAACGGAGCAGATATGCCAATCATCATACCTGAAACCCTGCCCGCGAAATCAATCCTGGAAAGTGAAAATATCTTCGTGATGGGACAGGAGCGGGCCTTATCGCAGGACATCCGGTCCCTGAGACTGGCGATCTTGAACTTGATGCCCACGAAGATTGCCACTGAAACTCAAATCCTGCGCTTATTGGCGAACTCCGCCCTGCAGGTTGAAATCTATCTGTTGAATACCCAATCGTACCAATCCAAAAACACCTCAACAGAACATTTAAAAGCTTACTACCATCAATTTGAAGATGTGAAAGATGAAAAATTTGACGGCCTGGTGATTACCGGTGCACCGGTAGAAGATCTTGAATTTGAAGAAGTCGATTACTGGCCGGAGTTACAAGCGATTATGGATTGGAGTGAAAGTAATGTTTACTCTACTTTTCATATCTGCTGGGCAGCCCAGGCAGGGCTGTATCATCGCTACCAGATCCCAAAATATCCCCTTCAAGAAAAAATTTTTGGAGTGTATCCCCATCATATACTGGTCCAAAATGAGAAACTGTTACGCGGTTTTGATGACCTCTTTTACGCACCTCATTCGCGCCACACAGAAATTCGGCGGGAGGACATTAAAAAAATATCCCAGATCGAGCTGATTTCCGAGTCAAATGAAGCAGGTGTATATATCATCGCTTCCCAAGACCGCAGGCAGTTCTACATCACCGGGCACTCAGAATATGACCCAATAACATTAAAGACAGAATATGAGCGAGATGTCAACAAAGGTTTGCCAATCAAACCACCCAAGAACTATTTCCCTCAGGATGACCCCAGCCAACCCCCCTTGGTGAAGTGGCGTAGTCACGCCCATATGCTGTTCTCAAACTGGTTGAATTATTACGTTTATCAACGCACGCCATATGATATCAATCTCATTCCGGAGGATAGAAAAAGTACAGTTGACTAAACCTCCTGATCCTGTCCGGGAAGGGAATCCACCCTTCCCGGATACAGCCGTTCAGGCAGTCACCTTTCCCAGCAGATCGGGAATTAATTTGAGCCT
>CAYUXO010000163.1:0-2693 GCA_964448865.1 uncultured Anaerolineales bacterium | reverse complement strand
GACGCTGTGGAAGAAATTTCCGTTCTGGTGGAAGCCGGTTGGGATGTTTTCAGGAGCAAGGGATTTGCCTTTGAAATTCAATTCCCGAAAGAAATCGTTCAGAAATCAATCCTGAACCAGGATGTTATTAATTCTGGCATTGGCCTGGCCCCCGAAGCACCGGTCTGGCAGTTCAGGGTCGACAACCCGGTCTATTACCAGGGCACAAATCTGATCGATGCTTCCCTCTTTATCCATGTGCTGGAAGGGGATGCTCAGGAAGAAGCCTGCCTGGCTTTTAAGCAGGGCAGCATTTATCAAACACCCAACCACAAGCGGGATTCATTGATCAGTATAGATATTAATGGCATTCCTTTTTCCAGGGACGAAGTCCTTGAAGGCGGCATGGGTGAGTTTTTTCACCGGATCAGCTACCGCACTTTTACGAAAGGAGCTTGTTATGAGCTGACCCAGATGCTTCAGTATCGCAACTTGGCAGGCCAGGTTGGAACAGAGGTCACAGAATTTGACCAAGAAGCAGTTATAAACGAACTTGATCAGGTTATGTCAACCTTTATTTTCCTTGATGTCGAACCAACTTTCCCTGAACAATCCTATCCTGTGCCCAAAACCATGAGCACGGCAGTATCCAAATCTGCTTCAGAATATGTTGATGGCCTGGACGTGTCTCACTGGCAGGGCACCATCAATTGGAACCAGGTGGCAGATGCTGGATATGTCTTTACTTTCGCCAAAGGTACCGAGGGAGTAGGTTGGACGGATGTGAAATTCCACGAAAATATGGAAGGCGGGAATGATGCTGGAGTGATGATGGGTGTCTACCATTTTGCCCGCCCCAACTTTGGGAATACCGGAGAAGAGGAAGCCGATTATTTCCTGAGTGTGGCTGGCGATTACCTCAAGAGCGGGTACCTCAGACCAGTTCTGGACCTTGAAGTTGGCTCTTCTCTGGGTAAAACAGCTCTTACAAACTGGGTCCTGGAATGGATGGAGACCGTAAAAAACCGGACCGGTATTGAACCTTTGCTCTACACCAATTTGAATTTCATCAATTATTACCTGACTGAGGCAATCACAGAATATGATCTCTGGATTGCCTACTGGACCTGCGAACCTGAACCAAGTTACGATATTCCACGAACTGGAAGTTATCGTGATTGGGCTTTCTGGCAGTACTATGGACCAGGTGGCTGCGGCGGAAATGCCGGATATGTTCCTGGAATTTCGACCAACATCGATTTGAATATCTTTAATGGTGTGGAAGAGGGTCTGTCCGAATATGATTCCGCGTCCCATCTCTTTGTGTCGTTGACCAGTGACAGTTATTTTGAACCGGTCCCATATTATGCGGATATGACTGGCAATGTTAATGGTGATACTGTTGGCCTGATCAACTTTGCATTCTGGTGGGATTGCGATGCCCTGGAGGCAGATATTAGTCTCGTAGAAGGAGTTTGTGGGGAATTGCCCGACCCGGCTGAGGGCGAATGTGTCGAGAATGATAATGGCATGTTTTGCCTTGGCGTTGAAAATGAAATTCAGATCGCGGAGAATACTTACACCGAGATCGGGAATTATACACCCAAAGTGATAGTAGAGCGGGGTGGAGCAGCTCCCGCCGAAGACCGATATAAGATCAGTACTTATAATCCGATCCGATATTTCACAGCGGATCCTGTATCTCCGGCAGAAGGAGATACAAACCTTGGTTTAGAGATCAGCGGTATCGTTGATATCCACACCACCTTGGAAGGAGTTCTTCAAGTTGATTTGGCAGATCCTGTCAGTGGTGAGGTTTTTATTTCCGATTGCATGACAGTTAATCATGATGACAAGACTCAAAAGCCGTACTCATTGAATTTGAATGAAACGGATTCAGGGCAGGTTGTTTATCAGATCTCAGCCCGGTATCGAGCCCGGGGTGATTGCCCAGTGGAAGATACACACGAAAATGATATCCCAGTGATTTATATTGTTGATTGGGTGAATGATAGTCCCATGCTGGAAATTACTGACGAGAATGGAAATCTCCTTCTATCAGGCACCACAGTTGATTTGGGTGAGGTCGAACCTTCCCAGACAATTGTGTTGAACTTTGAGATTTCAAATCCCTCACAAACCATTGATTTTGAAGTTGCTGGTGTGGTGTTCGATAACCTGGTGAATGTTTCTAATCTTCTGTTGACCCCGGAAGTGCCTTATACAGTTGGTCCTGGAGAAGTTGTTCCTGTTTCAATGAGTTTTGATATTCTCACAACGGGACCAATTTCATTTGAAGTTGGTGTAGATCATAATGCCATCAATCCATCACCCTTCAGCTTTACCATTGAGGGCACGGCAAGGTTGGCAAGCAATCCAATTCTATCAATCAATTCTGTACCTGAATCACCGGGACAAACTCCTGTGAATGATCCTTATGGGCTGCAAATCAATGTTGAGCTTAACGCGCCAGCTGAAGGTGTACTTGGAGTAAGCATACTGAACTCTGAAGGCACGTCTGTAGATAATGCGATATGTTTGAATATTAACAGCGCTGGTCTGGCTGCTCACAATTTTGATTTTTCCTGGACAGAAACTGAGGTCAGGATCCAAGACTATACGATTTGGGCTCGCTACCGCATGCTGGGAGGATGTCCAATTATTGATGCTCAAATAGATGACCTTTCCCAAGCCTACCAGATAGATTGGCAGGG
>CAYUXO010000162.1:0-2702 GCA_964448865.1 uncultured Anaerolineales bacterium | reverse complement strand
TTGCATATTCTTGAGCAAACCGGACACTGATTCCTGGCCATTCCGGACAGTGATTCTTGCGTAAAGCGGACAGTGATTCCTGCTGATTCCGGACAGCAATTCCTGCGCAAAGCGGACAGTGATTCCTGCTGATTCCGGACACTTAACCGGGAAGAAGAGCAGTTCATCTTTCATCACTTTTTTTCCACTGAATATTTGTACTTCTGTTGGTTTAATTCTAACCAAATAAACCAACAGGAGGATTTACAAATGCCAAAAAAAAGAACAGACGTGGAAAAAATAAGAGAAATACTTCGCCTTTGTCTGGAGCTCAATTACAGCCTCAGAGATGCAGCTAAAGCTTTAGGGGTAAGCAAAACAACTGTGGGTGAATACATCGCAGAGTTTAAGCGTACTGGTTTTTCGTATCAGGAAATTACCAGTATGAGTGACCCGGAGATCAATGAGCTATTTGAGAAAGGCAACAAATCATCCAATCCGATGTATGAAGAGCTCTCAACGGAGTTTGAATCTATCGAGAAGGAGTTGAAACGTACCGGGGTGACTTTGTATCTGTTATGGGAGGAATACCGGCAACGGCAAGATGAAGGATTTAGTTATTCAAGGTTCTGTCATCATTACAGGATGTGGGAGCGCAGGCAGGATCCTGATATGCATATGGAGCATAAAGCCGGAGACATTATGTACATGGATTTTACAGGTAAAAAAATGCATATAGTGGATCCGGATACCGGAGAGATCAAGGAGGTTGAGAGTTTTGTGTCTGTTCTGGGAGCAAGCCAGCTGACGTATGTAGAGTTTGTGTTCAGTCAGAGCCTGGAGGACTGGATATGGGTCAATGAGAATGCGTTTATATATTATGGAGGTATCACCAGAGGTATTACTCCTGATAATTTAAAATCTGCTGTCACGAAAGCCTGTAATTACGAGCCTCTGATCAATGAGACTTATAATGATCTGGCCCGGCATTACGGTACGGTGGTACTTCCCACACGCCCAGGCAAGCCAAAGGACAAATCGCTGGCTGAAAATGGTGTAAACCTGGTATATCAAAGGATATTTGCCCCGTTAAGAAACATGACTTTCTTTTCATTGAGGGAGTTGAATGAGGCAGCATGGGAGCTGCTGGAAAAGCACAACAATACTCCTTTTCAGAAAAGGGATACCACCCGCAGACAACTGTTCGATGAGATTGAAAAGAGTGAGTTGCTGCCATTGCCTGTGGCCAGATATGAATTAAAACGGTACCAGGTCTCCAGGGTTGAGTTTAATCATCATGTTTATCTGAAAGATGATAAACATTACTACAGTGTTCCCTGCCAATATACCGGTATAAAGGTTAAGACCATCTATACCAATAGAGTGGTGGAGATCTTTAAAGACAATGTTCGTATTGCCATCCATCAAAGGGATCGCAGACCCTATTGCTACACAACAATAAAACAGCACATGCCGCAGGATCATCAGCTTGTTGATGGTTGGAATCCTCATAGATTGATCTCCTGGGCTGAGAAAAAGGGAGGATCAGTGAAAGAATTTATACAATTAATGCTTGATCAGAGGGAGCATCCGCAACAAGCCTTCAAGGCATGTCTGGGGGTGCTTAATCTGGGAAAGAAATACGATGACGGGGTCATGCAAATAGTATGCAAGAAAGCGATTGAGATTAATAGCATATCTCACAGGTTTATAGCTAACTCATTGAAAAACAAAACCTATAAAATAGAAGATGAAGATCCCGGCGATATGAAACTACCCTTTCATGAGAATATAAGGGGGAAAGAGAATTACAGATAATTATTAATACAAAAAAAGAAGATCTTATGAATCACACAGTAACAATGCAAAAACTCGAAGAGATGCGGTTTACCGGTTTTGTCAGGGCCTATCGGGAGATGACAGAAACTAGCGTTAACAGAGAATTTACTACCGATGAAGTAATCGCCCACCTGGTACAGGCCGAATGGGATGACAGATATAACCGAAGACTTCAGAGGCTAATAACAAATGCCAGGTTCCGGTATCGGGCAAGCTTTGAGGAAATTGATTTTTCTGCCAAAAGAAATCTCGACAAAAATCAGCTATTGAGGCTTTCTTCATGTGACTGGATTATCAAGAATCAGAATATCATTGTCACCGGTTCCACAGGTTCTGGTAAATCATGGATAGCTTCGGCCCTGGGCCATTTGGGGTGTCAGCATGGATACAAAGTACTATATAAAAACTGCATCAAGTTGTTTGATGAATTAAAAATAGCGAAGGCAGATGGAAGCTATATTAAAGAGATTAATAAGATCGAAAAAATGGATCTGTTGATTCTGGATGATTTTGGATTGAAACCCCTGGATGGTAATCAAAGGTTGATGCTCCTGGAAATAATTGAAGACAGACATGGAATAAAATCAACCATAGTAGCATCCCAATTACCTGTGAACCAATGGCATGACGCAATTGGGGACCCTACTATTGCCGATTCGATATTAGATAGGTTGGTTCATAGCTCTCATCGAATAGAATTTAAAGGTGAATTATCAATGAGAAAGAAATATAAAAATAACTAATTTAGAGGAGATATTTATGCGAAAAAAAGAGATGAAAGAACTGTCCGATTTGCGCAGGACAGAGTGTCCGGTTTAATCAGGACAAGGTGTCCGCTTAAGTCAGGACTGAGTGTCCGGTTAAATCAGGATTAGGTGTCCGGA
>CAYUXO010000161.1:0-2759 GCA_964448865.1 uncultured Anaerolineales bacterium | reverse complement strand
TTCAAAAGCGCTTAGCGGATGTTCAAAAGCGCTTAGCGGATATAGGCCGAGGCGAAGGTTGAGGAAAGCCCATGTCTACAGACAAACCGCTTTAAACGGGCTGACCGGCAAAGTAAAGACAGCATGCAGGATCTGGGAATGAAAAAAATCATGAGTTTTTAACTTCCAGGCTTGAATATGGAACTAAATATTGCCAATGATAAAGCGGTTCCGAACATAATTTCTAAAAAAAATTGATATCTTTGCGCGACATTTAAAAGGCCTGAAACTCTAAGAATTAAATAACAATAAAGAAATGCAAAATAAAGGAGCCATACTCGTTCTGGCCGTTGCCCTTGCACTTGTATCTATCTACCAGTTATCTTTTACAGTTGTAACTTCAAAAGTCAGGAAAGAAGCTGCACAATATGCTCAGGGTGACCTGCAAAAGGAATCCAGGTATCTTGATTCTATTGCCAGCCTGACTAAAGATGAATGGAATTTTTTAGGGAATACCTTCCGCGAATGCCAGGAAAAGGAAATCAATCTGGGATTGGACCTTAAAGGCGGGATGAATGTCATCCTTGAGATCTCAGTCATCGATATTATCCAGTCATTATCAAACTACAGTACCGATTCTGTATATCTGGAGGCATTGACCTTAGCCCAGGAATATCAAAGGAACAGTCAGGATGATTTTGTGACACTTTTTGGCAGGGCCTTTGAAGAAACCGATCCCAATGCCCGTCTTGCAGCAATCTTCAACACCATAGAACTGCGCAACCAAATTGATTTTAACTCAACCAATCAGGATGTATTGCGTGTGATCAGGACCGAGACAGATAATGCTATTGACAATTCATACAATATCCTGGAAAGCCGGATAAACAGGTTTGGTGTAACCCAGCCGAGTATCCAGAAACTGGGCACCCAGGGAAGGATCATGGTGGAGTTGCCCGGAATAAAAGAACCTCAAAGGGTCCGGAAACTGCTCTCAGGAACAGCAAACCTGGAGTTTTGGGAGTGTTATGAAAATACAGAGGCGGCACAGTTTCTTATTGAAGCCAATGCCAGACTGAAAGATATCACAGTGGCCCAAAATGCCTTAACGGATACGACAGAATCTGATCAGGGATCAAAGGATCTGCTGGCTGTTTCAGACCAGACTGAAGAGCAGGATACCACGGAATCCCTGCTTGATCTGATCGGCGCTGATACTGCCGGCCAGATGGATCCTGCACAGAATATCGATCAATACAGGACCGAAAACCCCCTGTTTGCAGTTCTCTACCCAAATACCTCCCAGGAGGGTCAGTTTATGCCAGGCTCCATAATCGGATATTCACATTACCGCGACACGGCAAAGGTAAATGAATACCTGAAGATGGATCAGATCGCGGCCATCTTTCCACGTGATATGAAGTTTGTATGGCATTGGAAACCCTATAAGTACGATGATGCTCAAAGTTTGTTTGAACTCCATGCCTTAAAAGTAACTACCAGGGACGGCCGCGCTCCTATGAGCGGGGATGTGATAACTTCCGCCAGGGAAGAATTTAACCAAACTTCCGGTTCTGCAAAGGTTAACTTTAATATGAATTCCGAAGGCGCCAATATCTGGCAGAGAATGACCCGTGAAAACATCGGACGGTCTATAGCTATTGTCCTGGATGGTTATGTGAGGTCGGCCCCCCGTGTGGATAATGAAATTAAGGGCGGCAGTTCTGAAATTACCGGAGATTTCACAATCAACGAAGCCAAAGACCTGGCAAATATTCTGAAATCGGGTAAAATGCCCGCACCTGCCAAGATCATGCAGGAAACCGTGGTCGGCCCAAGTCTGGGACATGAAGCCATCCAATCCGGCCTCAACTCCTTTTTGATCGCTTTTTTAATTGTTTTGCTGTATATGATATTTTATTACAGCCACAGGGCAGGATTTGTGGCAGACCTGGCACTGATAGTAAACATGTTTTTCCTGATGGGTGTTCTGGCCTCATTGAGCGCTGTTCTTACACTTCCCGGAATTGCCGGTATCGTTTTAACGATCGGTATGTCGGTGGATGCCAATGTGCTTATTTATGAACGCATAAAAGAGGAGATCCGGTCCGGTAAGGGCATTAAACTGGCGATCAGGGAAGGGTATAAAAATGCCTATTCAGCCATTATTGATGCCAACGTCACAACCCTGCTGACAGGAGCCATCCTGTTTTTCTTCGGCACAGGCCCTATCAAAGGGTTTGCAACAACCCTCATTATTGGTATTCTCACCTCCCTCTTCTCAGCCATCTTCATTACCAGGCTTATTTTTGAATGGGCGCTGACAAATAATAATAAACTCACATTTGCCACTGCAATAACGGCCAATGTATTCAGAAATGTAAACATTCAATTCCTTCAGAAAAGAAAGATTTTCTATATAATTTCCGGGATCATCATCCTGGTGGGACTCGCTTCACTGTTTACGCGGGGACTTAATCCCAGTGTTGACTTTACTGGAGGGCGCACCTATGTGGTGCGGTTTGATGAATCCATACCCACTACAGAAGTGCAACGGCTGCTGGGAAATGTGTTTGATGAAGCTCCGGAAGTTAAGATTTATGGCGAAGACAGACAGTTGAAAATTACCACACAGTATATGATTGATGATCCTGATGCTGACGACCTGGTTGAAAGCAAATTATATGAAGGTTTGCAATCTGTTCTGGGTGCGGATGTCTCCAGGGAACAATTTCTTAATGATTACAGGCAAAGCTCCATGACTGTGGGACCAACCATAG
>CAYUXO010000160.1:0-2786 GCA_964448865.1 uncultured Anaerolineales bacterium | reverse complement strand
GATTATAATTTGTATAACTAACTCATGCCAAAGAAAAAAAACCTACCCTACGGCACCTGGCCATCCAGGATCACACCCGAATTAACCGGAGATTTGCGTGAGATCAGCGAGTTAAGCTGGAGTGGGGACGGACGTTTACTGTGGGTGGAAAGACGCTCGAATCACTCCAGCCTGATGGCCTGGGATCCCGCCAGGGAGGATATTAAAGAGCTGTCTGGAGACATTAATGTGGGTGGGGGAATCATGTACGGAGGAGGATCTTATAACGTTTGCCGGGATCAAGTTGTATTTATCGAAAAAGGATCCTCTCAACTTTATCTTATATCTGGCATCAATTCAGCGGCTCTCCCACTTGGGTCTTCACTACACTCCAAATCCTCTCCCAGGATCTCTCCCTTTAGTACCAGCCTGGTTTATATTGAATCTGACGGGAAAAATGACTCCATAAAAATTACAGACTTTACCCAACCCCGGGAACACCTGTCATTAGACTCTAAATCTGATTTCTATAATTATCTTCGCTGGCACCCAGATGGGACCCAGCTAGCCTGGGTGAGCTGGGATCACCCTCATTTACCCTGGGAGAGCAGTTATCTCCATCTGGGTACTCTGAATCGTTTATCTCCTGAAAAATTCCCACTCGAACAAGATCTTATTATCAGCGGAGGGGAAGATATCTCAATTTTGCAGCCTGAATTTTCCCCGGATGGATCAAACCTGGTTTATATCTCTGATCAAAGCGGTTGGTGGCAGCTTTACATTTATGATCTAAAAACGGGTCTAAGGGGGCAGTTGACAGAAAAACAAGCTGAACACGGACTTCCTCCCTGGGTTCAGGATCAACGCTCATTTGCTTTCAGCTCTCTTGGCAATAAGATCTATTTTTTGAGGAATCAACAGGGTTTACGCTCATTATGGTCATATGATCTCAAGACACAGATTGAAACCCGAATTGAACTCGATGAGGATTACACCTGGCTGGAGGGATTGGTAGTGTCTCCCCGAAATGATCAAATCGCCCTGATTGCATCAGGGGCAGATCTACCTCCCCGTCTCATCATTGCTGCACCTGACGGAAAAACCAGGATAATCAGAGACTCATCCTCCCTCGAAATCGCCCGGGGGTTATTTTCTCTTCCCAAACCGATCACCTGGACTGGCAAGGACGGAGAAGATATTCATGGATTGTTTTATCAACCCAACAATCCTGATTACCAGGGAACTGGAAAAGCACCCTTATTAATCATCATCCACAGCGGACCTACCCGCCAAAAGTATGCTGAATTCCAACCCCGGACTCAGTATTTCGCCAGCAGGGGTTATGCAGTTCTGGAACCAAATTACCGGGGGAGCACAGGATACGGCCGGGATTATTGGCAAGCACTCAAAGGACAATGGGGGATTCTCGAAGTAGATGATGTCTACCAGGCAGCAAATGCACTTTCCAGAAAGGGATTGGTTGATAAAAATAGGATCGCCCTGCTGGGCAGCAGTTCTGGAGGTTTAACTGTATTCCAAGCCTTAGTAAAATATCCCGGAGTTTTTAAAGCTGGTATATCATTATATGGAATTGCGAATCATCTGACTTTGCTTGAAAATCCACCCAAGTTTGAACGTTATTATTCCGAGTGGCTGATCGGGGCTTATCCGGAATGCGCCCAATTGTACCAGGAGCGCTCACCCGTATTCTTCGCTGAGAATCTTGAAGATCCTGTAATCATCTTTCAGGGAGGGCAGGATCCTGTAGTTCCCCAAGACCAGGCAGAGCAAATTGTTAAAGCCCTGGAGGAAAACCAGGTTGCTTATGAGTATCACCTTTACCCGGATGAAGGGCATGGTTTTAAAAAGGCAGAAAACGTGAGTGATTTTTATCAGAAAACAGAAGCATTTCTCAAAAAATATGTTATCAATAATTAAGCAGCAAACCGATCAAAGTACCAAGGAGCATCAATGAAAATCGTCGTTTTAGGAGCAGGTCTGGTTGGCAGCGCCATCATCCAGGACCTGGCAGAAGATAAACAATACGAAATTCTGGCTGTTGATCTGAACAAGGGTTCGCTTGATAGAATTTCAGGGTTTAATGGTGTTTCTACCAGGCAAACAGATTTATCTGATGATAAAGTGATCTCTAATCTGGTCTCAGATGGTGATCTGGTCATCAATGCAGTTCCAGGTTATTTGGGTTTTCAAACCTTGAAACAGATCATCCAAGCCGGGAAGAACGTAGTTGATATATCCTTTTTTGGCGAAGATGCCTTTAAACTGGATGAGCTTGCCAGGAAGAAGGGCGTAACAGCGATAGTGGATTGTGGGGTCGCACCAGGATTATGCAACATCATCGCCGGATATGTAACTGAAAAAATGGATCAAGTTGATAGCTATTTGTGTTACGTGGGTGGTCTTCCCGAAATCCGGGAATGGCCCTATGAATACAAAGTTGTCTTTTCGCCAACGGATGTACTGGAAGAATACACCCGGCCGGCCCGGTTTGTCGAAAATGGCAAAGAAGTCATTTATCCCGCCTTGTCAGAAGTTGAGCTGCTGGATTTTCCAGAGATTGGCACACTGGAAGCTTTTAATACTGACGGATTGAGGTCCCTGCTTCTCACTCTGGATATACCCAACATGCGCGAGAAGACCATGCGCTATCCTGGCCATGCCAATCTAATGCGTGTGTTCAGGGAAAGCGGATTTTTCAACCAGGAGAAGGTTGAGGTGGATGGGCAGAGTGTGCGGCCGCTGTCCCTTACATCCAGTTTATTATTTGACCAATGGAAAATGAAAGA
>CAYUXO010000159.1:0-2831 GCA_964448865.1 uncultured Anaerolineales bacterium | reverse complement strand
TATAAGTTAAATTCCTAAGATTTGCCTCTTTTTACCCCCCTTTTTTCAGTAGAGCTAAGGTTAAACTTAAAATGTTTTGCTGTCTTTGCGAGGAGGACGCAGTCCGACGCGGCAATCTCCTGTTATGACGTTATTCTAACTTACCTAATCTGTAACCTGCAACCTGCCAATTTATAACATTCAAGCGGTCCCGAGTCCTCCGTCCCTCGTCTGTTTACAAAAGCTTGTTATAATCCTCTGGGTGTATTAATCGGTCAGAGATTTCATCTATCGTTGAAGGCTGCCAGGAGTCAGTATGCATACAATGAAAAAGACAATAGTGTTTGACCTTGGCGGTGTGTTAATTGACTGGGATCCCCGTTATCTCTACAGCAAAATCTTTTCTGACCAGGATGAAATGGAATTTTTCCTTCGAGCTGTCTGCTCTCCTGAATGGAACGTTCAGATGGATGGAGAAAAATCCTTTAATGACGCGATAAATGAGTTAATACCCCACCATCCGGAATATACTGACCAGATCCGGGCTTATTTTAACCGCTGGGAGGAAATGATTGCCGGGGATATTCCCGAGATGGTTAAAATCCTGGCAGAGCTCAAGGATGCCGCGTACCCGCTAGCAGCTCTTAGTAACTGGTCCTCTGAAACTTTCCCGATCGTCAACGCCAGGTTCGAGTTCCTGGATTGGTTCGAGCCCCTGATCATTTCCGGCAGGGTGGGTTTGGTAAAACCTGATCCAGATATTTTTCATTTGATCTTGTGTTCCATCGATCGGGATTCTGATCAGTGTATTTATATTGATGATATGGAGCATAATATCCAGACTGCTGCCGATATCGGATTTGATGCTATACATTATTCATCTCCTCAGCAACTGCGAGAGGATCTGATGTTGCGGGCAATCTTATTGGCTGATTAGTGTTTTGGTTGAACAAAAGCCAGAAATCTATGAACAAATCCGATCTTAAATCCCTCGGAAGGTCATTTGCAGGCAGGCTGCCTTTTTATTACGGCTGGCTGATGCTGCCGGTTGCGGTAATAGCCACCGTGGTAACCGGGGTGGGGCAAACTTATGGCATTTCTGTATTTAACCCTTCCTTGTTGGAATCCCTGGGTATCAGTCTGTCAGCCTTATCAGGTGCGTATATGGCAGGCACCCTGCTGGCCTCCCTGCCCCAGACTTTTATTGGTTCATTGATGGACCGGTTTGGCATCCGCCGGACCATGTTTGGTGTTGTGGTATTACTGGGTGGGGCTTGTCTAATATTTGCAAGAGTCAATACTCTCTTCACATTATCCCTGGGTTTTTTCACCCTGCGTTTGCTGGGGCAAGGAGCTCTTTCTCTGCTGGCAGGCAATATTCCAGCCATGTGGTTTCGGGAAAAACTTGGAACTACCACTGGTATAGTCAATGGGGGATTTTCAATCAGCATAGCTTTTATTCCGGCGTTTTTCCTGGCGATGGTAAACCGTATTGGCTGGCGAGCTTCCTATACCCGGCTGGGTTTCCTGGTTTGGCTCATCATGCTGCCTATCCTGCTGCTGGTATTCAGGAATAATCCTGGGGATGTTGGCCAGGAGATGGATGGAATTAAAGACGGGGAAGATAAAAACTCTAAGGCGAGTTCCAATGTTGAATATTCATTTACAGTATCAGAAGCCCGGAAAACCCCGGCGTATTGGATTATGCTGATGAATTCAGCCTTATGGGCCATGATTGTCACAGCCGTCTTCTTTAATTTGCTATCGATCTTTGCTTCTCTGGGGATATCCCAGGAAGTTGCCGCGGCTACCTATACCACCTATGCTGCTGCTGCGTTGTTAACTCAGCTGACCCTGGGTCCATTTGCCAACCGGGGACCCCTTCAATACCTGCTGTTAGCCTGTATGAGCTTCCTGGCTGGAGGTATTGCGATATTGACAATTGCCAACTCACCCTGGATTGCCCACAGTTATGCTGTTCTGATCGGAATATCCACCGGACTGGTCTCATTGGTCGGTGGGACAATCTTTGCCCGTTACTTCGGCAGAGACCATTTAGGGAAACTGCGAGGCGGTGTGCTGACTGCCCAGGTAGCTGGCAGCAGTCTGGGTCCCTTCATCACCGGGCTGATTTATGACCTGACCGGAAGTTTCCAACTCTCATTGTGGATTTTTGTAGGCATTCTTATACCAGCCGCGCTATTATCACTGAAGGCTGTTCAACCAAGTTCCAAGTAAGGCTCTGATGATGTAAAAGATTCTGTATAATGTGAACAACAAATATTAGATGGATTATGTCTGTTGATTAGATATGATGAAATCAGATAGTATTTCAAAAAAATCATCATCTGTTGCGGGTTATCTTGTGCTAGTAGGGATCATCCTCCTGGCTAGTTTTCTGCGGTTCCATAAATTAGGTGATGAATCCTTCTGGGTTGATGAAATTGGGCATATTCAAGCAGCAAATTCACAAAATATCACTTCCTTATTGTCAAATGTCCGAATCCATGCTGGAGCTGCTCCATTAGATTATTTAATTCTATATCTGGTGAACCCGCTTATCGAAGGTTATTTAAATAGTAGTTATCGGCTAATTTACGCATTTTATGGAATTCTTGCAGTTTTTGCTACATATGTCCTTGGAAAAATGATTAAAGGAGCAGAGGTCGGTTTGTTATCAGCTTTTTTACTTGCCATTTCTCCATTCCATATTAAATATTCTCAAGAAGTTCGCTTTTATTCTCTTTCCCTCCTAATATCTGTGTTTTCATTTATTTGTTTAATTACTGCACTAAAAAGAAAATCTAGGAGGTCATGGATAATTTTAGGAGTCGTAAATATTCTTGGTTTAT
>CAYUXO010000158.1:0-2841 GCA_964448865.1 uncultured Anaerolineales bacterium | reverse complement strand
CCATCGGAGTACACACGATTAGTAAATGATTTAGATCAAGATTAACGTGCTGTTGGATTCTAAAACAGTCACTCTGTATTCCTGGATGAATTTCAACGAAATATGAAGCTCATTTTGCCGTTGTGAGATATTATAAAGTCCGTTTTAATAATGTCCGAAGGATGGACCACAGCGTCCGGGGTTGAAAGGAACGTGCCAACACTTGGCGGTACGGGGCATGGGCAGAGACAGCATCAAACAACGCAATTTGAAGCTGGTCGTTCTGCGGAGCAGCTCTCAACACGGGATCTAATAAATGGAGCCGGGAAAGAAGAATAGTTAAACTGCGAATCACTCTCCCATAGGGTAAATCCTGGATGATATCTTGGTTCGCGGTCCAGTAATGATCATGAAACGCTTCCCTGGAAACTCCAACTTGAAGAATGGTTTCAGCTGCCCGAATTCCACTTATCACTGCGGAGTTGATCCCCTTTCCTTTAAAAGCACGTACCAAACCGGCGGCGTCACCAACGATCACATAACGGTCTCCAAAGAAATTTTTCGCCAGTGAACGAGGGAATCGGCCTTTGAAAAAACTTAAATCATGCGGGTTATATATCCCGGCAGAGTCAATGCCGGGCAGCTCTTGACGTACCATGGGATGGTTGATAAATTTTCTCATCAGGTTGGTATCCACATCTCGTCCGGCGATGTTGATCGTGAGATGATTGTCCTTCGGTGTGATCCCTCCGAATTCGATCTTAGGATGGGCAGGAAGGAAGGCGTGAATTACAGGACCGAACTGCTCCATGTTATTTGGTCCGGGGTGATACTTGGTAACAATAGAGGCCAGTGTTTGAGGTGGGCGGTAAGAGGACTGACGGGAGAACATGGCAGCACTTCCCTCATCGAGGCCAAAAGCCCCAACCACCACATCAGCCTCAAGAGAGACATTATCGGTGTAAACCACGACATGGTTTTCGTGGAACTCAAGATCGACAGCTCTAGCGGGCAGGATATGTATTCCTCGCTGTTTGACGGTTTCTAACATGTATGCGTCATATTCAATTCGCCGCAGTACCGTCGAGTGATGATCGTCATTAAGGGTAATTTGCTCTCTTTCTGTATGCAGTATATAGCTTTTGATGATCCTTCGGCTTAAATGATGTGGGAAGGGGACATCCAGATCTTCCTCAAGCAGCTGCGGTAGAGGATGGGAGAGTACTCCGACACACTGGTTGTAGTGTTGTTCTTCGGTAAAATGTTTTCCCTCAACAACAGTGATCTGGATCTTTCGCCTCATTTCTCTTGCCAAGCGATGCAAAGCCAGGGCACAAGCGGTTCCCCCGGGCCCTCCACCAATGATTACAATGTGTCCTTCGTCTGGGAAATTACCTGCAGGCGTCATATGTTATCCATGCTCCGGTTTTGGTGGAAAAGAAGCTGACGGATGGCTTGAGGTTGTAACCCCAAGCGAAATAAGACCCGGTAGGGCTCATCACCTGTGAACATTCCCCACACAACTCGGATGTGAAGTTGTTTTTCTCTTGGGCCAGCTAGCTCAGCCCGGAGCGTTCGTTTCCAGGCTTTCAACAAACGGGGTGAATTGAGAGTGATTTTCCACAATGTATACAACAATTTTCCATAGCGATTATCCCATGAGATACGTTGGCAGTATGGAGCATAGTGCTTTTTGAACACCCCTTTCGAAATTCCGTTTTTAAGTGCGGCCTGCATGGCAGATTGGGCAGAATAAAAAGCAGAACCGATCCCATCCTTATACAATCGCGTGACAGCTGTGTCTCCAACGGCCACCCATCGATCGCCATAATAGCTGAGGGCAGGACTGATTGCAATGAGTGGATTGCATCCGCACAAGCTGCTCTTTTCATCATATTCCAGATCATCTTGAAGATCCTGAGTGATGATGAAATCATTGATCGCATCGCGTGTCAGATCTTCACCTAACAAAGAAATATTCAGATAATCATCTTTGGGAATTATAGCGCCAAATGTTAATCCAAGTCGGGAGTTAAAAAAGGCACTTACTTGATCGTTGGGCCAATTTTCAGGCCTTGGGATTTCATCCTGGGCCATGTGTGCTGTTGCGGGTGGTCGATATCCAAATTCGGGAGAGAGAGGAGCCCGGCTGTTTATCCCGGTTGCGAGTACTAGAAAATCTACTTGATACTCTTCACGAGAAGTTTGGATGACAGGTTTTCCATCCCAGATTACATTGCGAACTCGGTGGGGGATATGATCGGAACCGCGGGAGCAGGCTTGTTCCAATAAGTATCCATCCAAACTTGACAAAGGAGCTCCCTGGTGTAAACGTGGACCTCCTCCCCGGTAAACGGATACAATTCGCCGAGCTGGATCTGGCTGCCGGATTCTGATAATATCTCCCTCAAGGTGTAAGTTAAAACTATGTATTTCTGATTGAATGATATCCTCGGGAAGAGTAACTCCCAATATTTCAAGCCCCCTGATCACCCGGGAAGAAAGAATTCCAGCACAACGATTGCATCCAATAGGTCCTGGTTTTTCAAACTCGCGCGGCTCAAATATCAAGACCTTCAGATCCAGACCTATCTCACGAGCCATCTGTAGCAGGTGTAAGGCTGTGAAACTACCGGCTGGACCACCACCAATTATTCCGATTCTGTGATTAGAAGATAAGTGTAAATTCAACCTTATGAGCCTTTTCTAAAATATGGAAAAATGGAAGGAAGGTTTACTCAAGGGCTGGCGCTAGGATCAAAAACAGCAGATCAGAATGGATAAGTTAGGACAAGAATTAATGAAAAATGTAATTTGCATTGTAACATCAACTTTCCGCTTAGAACAAGTTTCTATCTTGAA
>CAYUXO010000157.1:0-2883 GCA_964448865.1 uncultured Anaerolineales bacterium | reverse complement strand
ATTCGCCCGTATGGGCGCCCAGCGGCCCTCTGCGTTACGCTCTTATCGCTTTAGTTTTAACAGAGACAAAAGCCTTAACACCCTTCAATGTTCTATATGCAATGCAGTCGCTACCAAAAATTTTCAAACCCGTTTGACAGTCCACGCGAATACGTGATACACGTAAATACGTGTTACTATGTCAGGAGGTGTCAATTGAGCAAGCAGAACGTTACATTATCCCTTCCCAGATCATTACTTAAAAAGGCCAAGATGGTCGCAGCAAAAAGGGAGGAGTCCTTGAGCGAGTTCCTGAGGCAGTCCCTTGAAACCAGGGTGCGCGAAGAAACAGGCTACAGGAAAGCCCGGACAAGGCAGCTTAAACTCCTCGAAAAAGGGTTTGATCTCGGAACTCAGGGTAAAATAGCAGTGTCCAGGGAAGAGCTCCATGCCAGGCGATAAGATATTCCTCGATACGAATATTATTGTTTATGCCTTTGATACTTCAGCAGGGGAAAAACACGAAAAGGCCACCGGTATCATAGTTGACCTGTGGGATTCAGGACTCGGGCTTATCAGCACACAGGTACTACAGGAATTTTTCGTCACAGTCACAGCAAAAATACCTAAACCGCTGGAAGCCGGACCCGCCAGTGAGATCATCAGTGACTTTCTGAAATGGGATGTGGTGATCAATGACGGTGAAATCATTCTGGAGGCCATTGAAATTCAGACGGAATATGGATACTCCTTCTGGGATTCCATGATCATCACAGCCGCCATAAGGGGTGGCGCTGACCTGTTGTATACAGAAGATCTGACGGATCGCCACAGTATCAAGGGGGTCGCGATACTAAATCCCTTCATGGTGCGTGATGGGTAGAGTTTGCTCTAACCCTAACTTTTGTGCATTAATGTCGCGGGGAGATTCTAGATCTAAATGATTTTTTCCGTGACAGTTATCATAGCTATTATTGGCCCAGATGTGGCCTTGGAGAAGCAACCTTGGACCTGATGGAAATTTCAGGCTTTTCTGGAAAAAGACATCCCTGGGAGGTGGCGAGGTTAAGGGCGATAGCCCGAATCCTGACTGATGAGCTTTCCAGCCAAAACAACCTCTCAATTCTGGATATTGGGTGCGGAGATGGCTATTTTCTTGCCAATGCGGGAGCTTTCCTGAAGATCTCCGAAATAGTTGGAATTGATATAAACATGAGCGATGATGACATGGTACGTATATCCAGATCTATTCCCGGTTCCCTTATTACAAATAGATACGAGGACATCTCCGGGGAAAAATTTTCACTCATCACCCTGCTGGACGTTATAGAACATATTGAGGATGACAGGGGGTTCCTTGCAGAGACATGTGTGAACTACCTGGCAGATTCAGGGTATTTGCTGATAACAGCGCCGGCCTTCACCAGGCTTTTTGGCAGCCACGACGAATTTCTCGGGCATTACCGCCGCTACAATTCTGAATCCCTGATGAGACTTCTGTCGGATATCCCTCTCAGGCTAATAAACAGGGGATTCATGTTCACGACCCTTATACTGCCTAGATGGTTTATAAGAAGATTACAATCTGAAAAACCGGAAATAAGCAGCTGGGAGTCCGGGCCGGTTGTAAGCAGTATTGTGGAAATGGCCCTTAACATCGATAATTACGCCAACTTCAAACTCAACAGGTTGAAAATCAGGCCACCAGGATTATCATTATGGGCACTATGCCAAAAACAGCCATAGTTGTACCTTGTTACAACGAAGAAAACAGATTAAATCAGGAGCACTTTCTTGAATATGCGGAGAGTAATCCCGATGTTCACTTTCTTTTTATTAATGACGGGAGCACTGATGGAACGGAAAAAATATTGGATGCACTGTGTACCCGGAGACCACAACAGCTTCAATACCTGAATCTCGAGAGGAACAGCGGAAAAGCGGAAGCTGTCAGAAGAGGTATGCTTATTGTTGTAGACGAAAAGTACGATCAGGCAGGATATTGGGATGCAGATCTGGCAACACCACTATGTGCAATCGATAGATTTAAGGAACTCCTGGGAAATAATCCGACAAAAGCGGTTCTGGGATCCAGAGTGCGGTTGCTGGGGCGGGAAATAGACAGGAAACCTCTACGCCACTATCTTGGGCGGGTATTCGCTACCGCTGCCAGTCTCTTTCTGGGGTTGACTATTTATGACACGCAGTGCGGCTCAAAGCTTTTTTCCGTTAACAAGGAGCTAAGGGAGGTTTTTGGTAAACCCTTTTTAACTTCATGGATCTTCGATGTTGAAATCCTGGCAAGATTAATAGTTCTAAATGGGGAAGATGGTGCGAATGTAGTTGCTGAATCCATCATCGAGTATCCTCTTGAGAAGTGGATGGATATTCCCGGATCGAAACTCAAAATATATGATTTCTTCAAAGCAGGATATGAATTGATGATCATCTTTTCTATAGTCCGGATCCCATTCATAAGAAATAAACATTTTCGCTCTCTGACCGGGTCGTGAGTTATGGGGTCAACCTTCAGTCAGAGTCCAATGTCCAGTGTAATAAGTGATTGGTGATGAGTGGAAATTGGAAAATGGAGATTGGAAATTAGACAAGTGAAAAAAAGTGATTGGTGATTAGTAATTAGTGAATTCAAAACGATCCAATGTCCAAAACCAATGAGCCATAAGATTGCTTAGTCACGCCAAAGGGCGTGACTTCCGCCGTCGCTAAAGCTATGGCGTGACAAGCGCAATGACTTTTTTGTTATCTTTTGTTTACCCCAACCCAGAGGTCCTTCTCTGTGGCCTCTGTGACTCTGTGGTAAAACCCAAGCTCTTGAATTTCTCCGTGAACTCCCTCCGTCGCTCTTCGAGCTATGGAGGGCAAGCCTGCCCACCGAAGCTTCAT
>CAYUXO010000156.1:0-2906 GCA_964448865.1 uncultured Anaerolineales bacterium | reverse complement strand
CATCAAAGCCTAATGTGTCCAATGAGACCAAAAAACCACGATCTAGATCTCATGTGTTTAGATTTGATTCAGGAAAGATTTCCAACGCTTCGTGAACGGCATTTGAGACAATACACCAGCCATTCCGGACTTCCCAATATCTTTTGAGTATAGTCTATCTCAGCCTGGCTGAAGGTTTTTTCTCCACAATTGGAACATCTGGCGAGGGGGGATTCACGCAATAATATCCGGGTTTGGTCAGGCAGGGATGCACTTAATAAAAGCACCTTCTCAGGACAGATCTTCCCGCAATTTGTGCATGAATTGCATAAACTTGTTTCAAGGTATAAAGAGGAGTTTTTTTCATCTTCGTGAATTCTCAGGGCGCCTGTGGGGCAAACCTGAACACAAAATCCACACAATGTGCACAGTTCGGGTTCTGCAATGTTCGGCAGGACATTTTTATTATTGATATTATTTACGGTTGAACTAAAGAGCGCGATGATCAATAATCCAATCGCACTCCATCCCGGATAAATAGAACGGGACATTAATCTACCGACCTCAGGCAACCAACGTTCACAATGGTTTTTTATAAACAATTGCCTGGCTTGTTTCCATTCTCTGCAAAACTCCGGATCGTTTTTTTCTTTATCAACCAGATAAGCCAAGAAAGCCAGTTCCAATCCTGCATGGTCTGCTAGTTCAGCACTCTCGATCTTCAATCCTGCTTCTTGATACATATCCAGGGTCGAAAATAGTATCGGCCCAACAATACGTCCGTGTACATAGTAAGATTCATTTAACCAGATCGGAGGGTTCCCATTCCCGATAAACAATGCCTCATATTCATCCAAGCGTCTATCCAGGGAGGATATTGGAACCTCAGACAAAGCTAATGCACATTGATCCAACTGGGGATTTTCCAATCCACCTGCCAGACGAATACATGCCTCATAAAAAGGCCATTCCCTCCCGGGTAAGGCCACCCATTCCGGCAGCCCAGCGCGAATCGAAGGCAAAAGGACTTCTGACAAACTGGCATAGACCTCGATCAGGTCATCATTTGTTTGCGGATCTTGGTATGTGTTCATGCCACCTTCAATACTGGATAACTGCACTATTCCCACATCCCAAAATGTCTTAGAAATGAGATTGCGACAAGACAATAAGACTCATCTTAAGCCATTTGGTCATTCAAATAATGAAAGCACCTGATCTTATCCCTTGATGGCTTTTACAAAATCAGTTACCAAACCCATTGGAATAGGCAGAATAGTTGCGTTTTGTTCACTGGCCATCTCAACCAGGGTTTGCAAATATCGCAGTTGAATGCTGGTTGGGGCTTGATCCAGTGTCTTTGCGGCTTCAACCAATGCCTTTGAGGCTTCGCGTTCTCCCTCGGCATGGATTATTTTCGCACGTTTTTCACGCTCGGCTTCTGCCTGGCGAGCCATGGAACGCTGAAGATTTTCAGGAAGCAGCACATCCTTGACTTCCACAAAACTCGCTTCAACCCCCCATGGTTCTGTATGTTCATCAATAATATCGCGCAGCCTTTCATTTACCTTGTCCCGATGAGCTAATAATTCATCAAGATCAGATTGGCCTAACACACTCCGCAATGTGGTGAGCGCGAACTGGCCCGTAGCTTTTGCGTAGTTTTTGACTTTTATGATCGCGTCTTCAGCTTTGACAACTTTGAAATAAACCACGGCATCTACTTCAACAGTCACGTTGTCACGCGTAATGACCTCTTGCGGCTCAACAACAAGTGTTTCGATCCGCATGTCAACTTTAATCATTCGGTCAATGTAAGGTATTATCAAGTTCAATCCCGCTGTGCGCTCACCGCGGAATTTTCCGAAACGAAAAACCAATCCCCGCTCAAACTGCCAAACAACTTTAAAAGCAGGCGCAAGAATGAGTAGCGCTCCTGCAACGCCTCCAATAATAAAATATATATCTGACATAGTAACCTCCGGGCAAATTAGATGAGCAATTTATTTATCTGAATAGATCTCGTTCCTCTTCCCTGCCGCCAGCTAAGATCCACCTGGTAAGTCCATAATAGATCGCGAATGCTGCAATAAATACAATTGCAGCCACGACCCCACCCAGGCCTGGTTTTGTAAAAAAAGCACTGATTAATTCACCAATCGACATATTTATCCTTCCAATTTTCTTCTATCAAGTCTGCTTTTGCCAAAAACCTTCCGGCGCCTTGTTTCCATATGTGATCTATCCTCAAGATTTTCCGCAGTTTCCCAAAGCGGAACTATCGGAAAGTAGCGCGTGAAGACAGCATAAAGCAATATCAAACCTGCAAATAATGCAGCTGTTATGGTCCACTCAATCCAGGTTGGTTTATAGACTCCCTGGACCAGTTCGTACAACAGTCGAGGACGGGTTTCTGTTGGAATGATGACTACGTATCGTTCCAACCACATTCCAATATTGATCAACACTGAAGCTGCAACCATCCAGCCAATACTATCCTTTCCCTTGAAGATAAAAATGATCAACGGAATCACAAATACAAAAATAATCATCACCCAAAACATGGCAGCAAAATCCCCGGTAAATTTTTGCCAGAACACTTCCATTTCTTCAGGGATGCTTCCATAAAAGATGGTTAAGAATTCAGCGATCATCATATACAACCAGGTCAAAGAAAAAACAATCAGCAACTTTCGCAGTGAGTTAAACAAGGCGATCGGCAAGGCTTTTTGCATTCCATAAACCCGTCGGAGAATTGCCAGCACAATCACTACCGCTGCTGTTCCCGAGAAGATTGCGCCAACCAAGAAAAAGGGTCCAATCAGTGGTGAATGCCACCCGGGTTGAATTGTCATACCAAACACCCAGGATACAACAGTGTGTACCGTGACCACCAGCAAGGACATAAAAATTGCCATTCCATCCAG
>CAYUXO010000155.1:0-2924 GCA_964448865.1 uncultured Anaerolineales bacterium | reverse complement strand
AATGGGACATAATAATCCCTATTGAAATCTATGAGTTGTCCCCGACGATAAGCAAAATACCCCGGCTTTAACAGAACAGGCTCTTGATTTATAACTTTCCAAACGCCATTTTCCTGCCAGATCGGGTCAAAACCATCCATCCAAACTGAGATACCATCAGGATTGACTACCTCCCGACCAACGATTTTTGCTCCAAACACACCCCTCTCCCATTTTTTCAATTTGTGAGGGATTCCTGACCCCAGCTGCATAGCTTGAAAGGGTGTTGGGATAAACCCTTTTTCTACAGTGGTGTATCGTTGGTTGAGATCCTTTATGCCAATCCATCCCTCAACCGGTTCGTTCATGGAATCATAACCAACAACATTAGGTAGATCAGATAGGTATTCAGCTAATTTTTGGATCGAATTGATAAAATGCCTTTGGAAAAACTCCTCAACAGATTCTCCCTCAATTTTTGTAAATGGCGCAAAATCCGATCCGCCAAAAAATAACGTGAACATAGTAGCTGCCGCCAATTTGGTGGCATTGGTTGACCAGATCATCTGGGGAAGCGGCTCGCCATGTGCCTGATGCGTAAAGGCAGCTCCGGTTTCCTGGAATTTAGTGATATCCATCCCGATCAATTCAAACGTCCATCCCGGAGCTCCATCTCCACCTGAAAATCTGCTCCATACATCTTGGTGGGGATCAATGAACAGATTGATATCGCACTCAGCAGCTTTTTCGATAACAGTTCGGATATATTCCAGATATTCATGGTCGTAAATTCCAGGGCCAGCATGCTCAATGGCCTCCCAGGTTACAAGGAATCGAAGGAAATTAAATCCCCACGACTTGAGTCTGGAAAAGTGTTCTTCAGCTTCATCAATCGGGAACGGTCGTCCAATAAAAGATATATCCCGATGATTGTAGAAATCATCAGAAAGGTATGTTGCACCGTCAGGTTTATAGGGAACTTTGCTGCTGCCGCCCAGATTTACTCCCCTTAACATCAGCGTTCTACCAAATTCATCCTTGAAATTTGAACCGTCTATATACATAGTGTTTTCCAGTAAATTAATTCCTGATCAATATTCATATTAAAGTGTATTGATTCTTTCGATTACACTCTCTGCGGTTTTTATTCCATCAATAGCTGATGACATAATTCCACCGGCATAACCCGAACCTTCTCCGGCCGGGAATAAACCCTGGATTGATACACTCTGATGTCCACCATCCCTGATAATTCTCAATGGAGCAGAAGTTCTTGTTTCTATCCCGGTTAGAACGGCATCGTTCATGCTGAACCCGGATATTCTACGATTAAAATGAGGTAATGCTTCCAGAATCGCCTTGATTATATAAGGCGGAAATAAATCCCTTAGATTGCTAAGCTTAATCCCGGGTAGATAACTAGGTTGTATAACGCCCAGATATGAAGAAGGATTGCCGGAAATAAAATCACCCACTAATTGAGTTGGTGCAAAATAATTTTCTCCTCCTGCAAGAAAAGCTTCACCCTCCCAATATCTCTGAAAGTCGATCCCCGCCAGGGGATAATCTTCAAAGTCTGATGGATGAACTTCAACGACAATAGCGCTGTTGGCATTTATTCCATCACGGGCGTATTGGCTCATCCCATTTGTCACCAAATGCCCTGCTTCTGAAGCTGCCGCAATTACACTGCCGCCCGGGCACATACAAAAACTATAAACAGTCCTTCCGTCCGAGCTGTGATAAGCAAGCTGGTAGTCAGCCGCCCCCAGTTCCGGATGGTGAGAATGTTTGCCATACTGGTTCCTATTGATCAGCTCCTGGGGATGTTCAATTCGGAATCCAACTGAAAATGGTTTGGGAGATATTTTTACCCCGCGTTCGTGCAGCATCTGATAGGTATCTCTGGCGCTATGACCTATCGCAAGTATCAAGAAATCAGTCTTTAATTCACTTCCGTTTGATAATTGGACACCAGTAATACAATTTCCATTAAGACCCAAATCATCTAATCTGGTTTCAAATAGATATCTTCCGCCTAACTCAGTTATATATTCGCGAAGATTCTTGACTACACCGATCAGGTTAGCTGTGCCAATATGGGGCTTATTTTCAAAAAGTATCTCCCTTGGAGCACCCGCATCAACCAGTATCTGGAGAATTTTTTTATCTCTATGCAATTTGTCCTTGACCCGGGTTTGCAATTTCCCATCTGAGAACGTTCCCGCTCCTCCCTCACCAAATTGAACATTTGATTCCGGATCCAATTCCCCCTCGTGCCAAAATTTCAGTGTGTCTTTTGCCCTTTCCTTAACCGGTTTCCCTCTCTCTAGCAGAATTGGCTCAAGCCCAGCCTCGGCCAGGATCAAACCCGCAAATATACCCGCCGGACCTGTTCCAACAACAATCGGGCTATGTATTGGTTTTTTAATTATTGATGGCACCTGATATTGATAATCAGGTGCCCTGGTAATTCGCGGATTGGATTTACATTTGTTAAGAATTCCCTGTTCATCAGATACCTTCACCAATATACTGTATACCCTTAAAAGCGGTTTGCCTTTGCGGGCATCCAGACTGCGTTTTAGGATCCTGAGTTCGCTTATTTTATCTTTTGAGGTAGCCAGTACTTTTGATACTTCAGCCAGCAGAGCCTGATCTGGGTGGTCAAAGGCTAGTTTCACATTCGTAATTCTTATCATGATAAACTCAGGGTTAATGTATTTTTTGTAAGGAGCCTGTAAAGGACAATAAGCATGATCTGTTTTTATAATAATAGCAAACTTGCTGCCTGCAAAGTACAATTGTTAAGTAAATTTCAATTCATGATATGATTTATTTGTTCTGTCAGCCTAGTTTGAATAAGCATAACTAACAAATCCTCAGATATCTAATGCCAGATACTACACCTCAACGAGTTAAAGATGCTATTCAAGCTCTGCGCA
>CAYUXO010000154.1:0-2978 GCA_964448865.1 uncultured Anaerolineales bacterium | reverse complement strand
TTTGCCATACTCAGCAGGTGGGGGGCATCGGAGAATACGTTTAAACATTTGCAAACCCGCCATCCCTATAATTACCAGCCAGGGTACCTGTTTCGGGAGAGCGAAAACCAGTCAATCGCGAACCCATTGGTAAAAGAGAAAAAGAGCTTGATTAAGCGATTAAAAACGGAAACAAACAAGCTGTACAAGAAAATGGGAAATAGTAAGGAAAGCCTTACAAAAGACGGAGCACCCAGGCAAAACAGTGTAAAAGAGAGGTTTAAGGCAGAGATTCAGGAAAACGAATCGCTGATCGAAAAGTTGCAACAGGAGGTGAAAAATTTACCTGAAAGGATTGAGTTATCATCGCTTGATGGCAATAAATCATTCAGGGTCATAGATAATGAGGGTAAAAACCTGTTTGATTTTGTGACAAGCGCTGTATGGAACACCCGCAAGCAGGTGATTGAATGGTTGCAGCCCTTTTATACAAATAAAAATGAGATCGTTGATCTGTTCTATGCCATAACCCAATGCCAGGGATGGATAAAAACAACACAAGCGAGTGTTACAGTACGAATTGAACCATTACAGCAAGCAAGCCGCAGGGCTGCTCAGGAACAGTTATGCAGGAAACTGACATCATTGGGGGCACAAACCCCAACCGGGAAAATTATGATCATTGAAGTGGGGGATTCGCCAATATGAAAAATGTCCAAAAAAAATGCCCGTTTTTAACGATTTCCGAGAGGTCTGTTATTAGTTTTTACTTAATGTTTCTAAGCGGTATCAGGTAATTCTCTTCCAGTGTCGGAACCAGGTCCGTCAGATCAAGCTGGTGACAGTACCCGATCACATCGTCCAGGTTATTTTGTTTCAACCGGTGCCGCTGAGCCACTTTTTCTATATAACCCATCATGTCCTTCCGTGCAGCATGATAAAGATCGATGGCTCCGCAGGTAGCATCACAAATGGTATGGAAATGCTCGTCTTCAAGCACCTTCTCCACCAGTGCTCCGGCAAAAAGGGTGTCTTCCAGGTTGAATTTATTCTTCCACCCGGCACAAAGTACAAGAAGATCTTTGCCCTGCTTCCGGATATGATCGGCGAGCGCGGATACATTCAGATAGGCACCAATCAGAACCTGGCTGCCACTGGAAGCTAACTTAATAGCATTGGTGCCATTGGTGGTACTGTAGACAATCTGGTGTCCCCTTACCCGCTCAGGTGTGAAATTGTAGGGTGAATTTCCAAAATCGGCAAAATCCCTGACAATCCCGTCCCGCTCTGCCGCCACCATATACCCCCTCTCCTTATAGGCTTTCGCCTGTTCCAGTGTGCCCACCGGAATGATCTTTTGTACACCGTTCATAAAAGCCGTAACAATGGCAGAACTGGCCCTCAGGATATCTGTAACCACCACGATGGCATCAGGATTCTCATAATAAGGAAAAAGGGCTGGTGAATAGCACACCTCTATCTTACACTTCTCCATCTCTTTACACTTAAACCGGTGATTTATAAAAGGGTGGTCTGACAACCACTGCAGGGATCTGCCTATTCCTGATCCCGATCATGATACGGGTATCCTTTCTGGCATGTTTTACATCCACATATCCCAATCCGATCCCTATGTTCAGCATGGGAGACATGGTTCCGGAGGTAACCTCACCAATCATTTCTCCCTGGTCATCAAGAATGGGGTAATTCTGTCTTGGTATGCCCCGTTCCAACAATTCAAAGCCCACCAGGCGCCTGCCTGTGCCATTGGATTTTTGCATTTCAAGATTGTTTCGGTTGATAAATGGATTGCCTTCCACGAATTTGGTGATCCATCCCAGTCCTGCCTCAACAGGAGAGGTGGTGTCATTGATGTCGTTTCCATACAGACAGAAGCCCATTTCCAGCCGCAGGGTATCCCTGGCAGCCAGCCCTGTGGCCTCCAGTCCCATTTCTCTTCCAGCCTTAAAAAGTCTTTCCCAGACCTGATTGCCATCCTCATTATACATGTATAATTCAAATCCTCCTGAACCTGTATATCCGGAATGACTGACGATCACCTCCCTCACCCCGGCAAATTCACCGGTCACAAAACGATAAGAAGGAATTTCTGAAAGATCAATGGATGTGAGTTTCTGAAGCAGGCTCAGTGCATTGGGTCCCTGGATTGCCAGCTGTGATATTTTATCGGAAGCATTCTCAACGATGGCACCTTCACTGTTGTGATCCAGTATCCATTGGTGATCCTTTTCCATATTGGATGCATTGACCACAAGCAGATACTTGTCAAGCTCATAACAATATACCAGCAGATCATCCACAATGCCTCCGGTATCGTTGGGAAAACAGGTATACTGTATTCCTCCCGGTGTCAGTTTATTGAGATCATTTGAAGTGAGCTTCTGGACAAGATCAAATGATGCAGGGCCCTTGATCCATATCTCACCCATATGAGAAACATCAAACACACCCATGTTTTCCCTTACATTCTTATGTTCCTGTCGCACCCCTGCATATTCAAGCGGCATCTCATAACCGGCAAACGGAACCATTTTCGCACCCAGTTGAAGATGGTACCTGTTGAAGACTGTTTTTTTCAATGTTGATTTTTCGGTTGGTTCCGACAAAAGTAATACTTTCCGGCAGGAAAGAAATTGTTAAATAACAGGGTTTTATTTGGAGAGTACTTTGAACTCCACGCGCCGGTTTTGTTTCCTGCCTTCAGCTGTATCGTTGGGTGCTACAGGCTGGGTATCGGCATAACCTTCATATACCAGCATTTCGCCCGATATCCCCTTTCCTGTCAGGTAATCCACCACCGCCTTGGCCCGCTCCCGGGAAAGCCTCTGGTTAACACGCAGCGAACCTGTATTGTCAGTATGACCGGAGATCTCAAATTTCATGGTTGGATTGTTTTCAAGGAACCGGTATACTTTGTCCAGCGCTTCGAATGATTCAGGTTTCAGGACAGCCTTGCCGGTTTCAAAGTAGATGTCATC
>CAYUXO010000153.1:0-3089 GCA_964448865.1 uncultured Anaerolineales bacterium | reverse complement strand
TTTCATTTTAATGCGTGTACTTTTGATCCTGGATTCCTGCTTTCGCAGGAATGAAGAATGACTGAGCTATTGGCAGGATATAGTCAAGTTTGGAACCTGATTAATATATTGATAATCGTATCTTTGTCCTTCGCCTACCCCGTTTCAGTCAAAAATATCAAAAAAATGAAAACCTTCAGGAAAGAACTTTGGTTTGACATTAAGAAAAGACGAGAGTTAATTAATATTACTCCTGAAGTTAACCAGTGCCTGGCTGAGAGTGGTGTATCCGAGGGGTTGATACTCGTCAACGCAATGCACATAACTGCCAGTGTGTTCATTAATGATGACGAGTCGGGCCTGCACCATGATTTTGAGATCTGGCTGGAGAAACTGGCCCCTGAAAAACCCTACTCCCAATACCGTCATAACGGCTTCGAGGATAACGACGATGCCCATTTAAAACGCACCGTCATGGGTCGGGAAGTTATGGAGGCTGTAACCGATGGCCAGTTCTTTATAATTTCATAAAGTATTGTTAAACCCGATTATGAAATATTATAATTATTTAACATTAATTCTTCCATTTATCCTGGGTTCCTGCCAGGTTCAGCAAAGTGATGTAACCATTGCAGATAAACCTGATGACAAAGTAACCAACAGCCACTATATAAGCAACCGGGCACCGCTGACACCCGCTGTCCTGATAAAGCTGCCGGTAGGAGCTGTAAAACCCGGGGGGTGGCTGAAGGTGTACCTGGAGCGACAGGCCAACGGTTTAACAGGCAACCTGGGCAAGATCAGTGCCTGGCTGCAAAAAGAAGACAATGCCTGGCTTTCAAAGGAAGGTAAAGGTAAATGGGGATGGGAAGAAGTGCCCTATTGGCTCAAAGGCTATGCAAATATCGGTTATATTTTAGAGGATCCTGAAATGATAAAGGAAGCCCGTATCTGGATCGAGGGGGCTCTGAACAGCCAGCGTGAGGACGGGAATTTTGGTCCCGGATTTGCCTGGAAGAGCTACATCAGTGAAGATGAAAGAACACTGGATGAAACTAAAGAACAAACACAGGATTTCTGGCCAAACATGATCATGTTGTATTGTCTCCGGTCCTATTATGAATATTCAAATGATGAGCGGGTAATCGTCCTGATGACCAGGTATTTTAAATACCAGTTGAGCATAGCCGATGAAAAATTTCTCTCTAAAGAACACTACTGGCAAAGGATCAGGGGCGGAGACAACCTCAGCAGTGTGATTTGGCTCTACAACAGGACCGGGGAGGAGTGGTTGTTGGAACTCGCCGTGAAAGTTCACAGGAACACAGCCCCCTGGTCAGGCCGGGGACATGATCCTGAGTCTATTGGAAACTGGAAAGAAGTCAGGGAAGGCATGGAATGGCCCGACTGGTACGGGGATCTGATAGACTGGCACAATGTAAACGTGGCACAGGGATTCAGGGAACCCGCCCAGTACTACCAGTTAAGCCACAATGAGGAGGATTTGCAGGCTGCATATGATAATTTCAATATCATACGCAAGTACTTCGGACAGGTTCCGGGCGGTATGTTCGGTGCGGATGAAAATGCCAGGCCGGGTTATGATGATCCAAGGCAAGGCATTGAAACCTGTGGGATAGTGGAACAAATGAATTCAGACGAACACTTGTTGCGGATCACCGGGGATGTCTTTTGGGCAGACCATGTGGAGGATGTGGCATTTAACACCTATCCTGCTGCTGTAATGCCTGATTTCAGAGGATTGCGGTATATTACCAGTCCCAATATGGTTCTGAATGACGACCGGAACCACCGTCCCGGAATTATGAATCCCGGTCCCTTTTTAATGATGAATCCTTTCAGCTCCAGGTGCTGTCAGCACAATCACACTCAGGGCTGGCCCTATTTCACAGAAAACCTGTGGATGGCCACCCCGGATAACGGACTGGCTGCTGTGATCTATGCCGCAAGCAACGTCACAGCTATGGTTGGCGACAGTTCCAGCGTCAGTATTGAGAGTACAACCAATTATCCCTTTGAAGATGAACTCCGGTTTAGAATTACTACTGAAAAACCAGTCAGTTTCCCATTGTATCTCAGGATACCCGGATGGTGCAATAAAGCAACCCTGGTTATTAATGGAAAACATATTAAAGTAAAGCTGCAAGCCGGGAAATATGTTCGTATCAACAGGAGCTGGAAACAAAATGATGAAATAACTTTGAGTCTGCCTAAAGAGCTAAAGGTCAGAACATGGGGGGAAAACCACAATAGTGTTAGTGTAAATTATGGCCCGCTGACTTTATCCTTGAAGATCGGAGAAGAATACATCAGGAAAGAGAGTGATAAAACCGCCATCCGGGACTCCAAATGGCAACAGGGAGCAAATCCTGAAAATTGGCCCTCTTACGAGATCCATCCAACAACGGCATGGAATTATGGTTTAGTGTTGGACGCACCGGATCCGGAGAGTTCGTTTATTATCGAAACCAAAGAATGGCCCGCAGATGGGTTCCCCTTTACCCCGGAAGCTGCACCCATAATTCTAAAGGTAAAGGCAAAAAAAATTCCGGAGTGGATGATTGATGAATATGGCCTGGCCGGCGAATTACAGGACAGTCCGGTGAGATCGGGTGAAGCTGTGGAAACAGTTGAGCTTATTCCAATGGGAGCTGCACGCCTGCGTATCAGCGCTTTTCCGGTTATTGGTGAAGGAGAGGATGCACATGAGTGGAAATAGGATTGCTATTCATTAAGACCTGCAAGGTTCCTGCCTTTGGTTATGGAAACCCCCGTTTGCCCGCTGCAGGCGGTCATACGGGTCAAGGTATGGGTATTGTTTGTAGAACGAACGTCCCCGTTCGTTCATCGGTCCGAGGGATCGAACCATGTGGGGAAAGGCTATTCGGTTTCCATCTCATAGCTGGGCTCCGATTGAGCGTAAGGGAAGGCTATTCGGTTTCCATCATTCCTGCGAAAGCAGGAATCCAGGGTTGTCAGAATAACCCAACCTTGGTTTCCATCAAACCATGCACGTCTTTCCATTCCTGCGAAGGCAGGAATCCATAAGAGCCTGATTTTCACATTATAAAGATTCCGTATCAAGTACG
>CAYUXO010000152.1:0-3104 GCA_964448865.1 uncultured Anaerolineales bacterium | reverse complement strand
TCCTGATAAACGCCTGCCACAGCCCGAGATACTGATCTCCAACTGAAGTTTTCTTCCACATAAGAACGGGTATTTTTTCTCAATTCCGCATTCATGCTTGGTTGATCAAAAATGATCTTGATTTTTTCAGCAAGTTGAGATGCGCTCCTGGGTTCAAAGAGGGTGCCAACTTTATTCTCGATCACAGTTGATTTTAAGCCCCCAACCCGGGAAGCGATTACGCTGCTGCCGCAGGCCATGGCTTCGATAGCGGTCATTCCAAAAGGTTCGTAATAGGATGGTATTACAGTGACATCTGCAGCACTGTAATATTTGGCTAATTCTTCTTGTGATTTTCCTCCTGTGAATGTGATCTGGTTCTCGATCTTATACTCATCAACCATGGCTAAGTATTTCTGGAAAGGTTCGGTGGATAAATCTTTCCTGCTTAAAAACGGTTTATCTGTGGGAGGACCGCCTACAATTACTGCCTGGATCCGGGGATCATCAGCCAGGTAAATTGCCTCTAACAGAGTATCAATGCCTTTTCTCTGCTCCAGACGACCCACATAGGTTATCAAAAACACATCCGAAGAAAATGCGATTTCACTCCTGGATTCATCTTGTGGCAAGGGTGTGAATAATTCCAGATTAACACCACAGGGTATTACAGTTATTTTATCCGGGTCGATTTGGTAATAATCGATCAGGTCGTCTTGTTCCTGCGGATTAGTTGCGATAATTCTGTCCGCGACCTGGCAAAGCTTCTGCTCGATTTGGATCCTGACCTCAGGGCTTTGATCCTGGCTGCCAAGTGTTTTTCCTTTGATCGCTCCCAAAGAATGAAATGTATGTACCAGGGGAGTTCCCCAGGTATTTTTAAGATGAATGCCGACAGCCCCGCTTAAATAATAATGGCTGTGAACCAGCTGGTAATTCTTTCCGCTTTTAATTTGGTAGGTGGGTATCCAGGATGCAATATCCTTGAGCATCCCCAAGAGAATTTCTTTTTGAACAACTTCTTGCGGGCCGATCGGGATTCGAATAACCTGCGCGCCGCGGGAATATTTTTCCTGATCTTTTTGATCAGAATTCTCCCAGCGCGAGTAAACATCAATATTTAATCCAAGAGCGCCCAAATGGCGGGACAATTCTTTTACATAAACATTTTGCCCGCCATGGTGGGGTCCTCCCAGTGGAGCAAGAGGATCGCCATGTATAGAAATGAATGAGATCTTCCAGGTCATATCTTCCTCAAAATCCTGATATTGTTTCTAATTTCCGTTGATTTGATTATAAATCAGTTCCTAATATACCAACACGGCTTACATTTTGTAGTTTTAATGGAGCAATTTGATAAGCAATACAGACAGCCTCTTTCCCTGAGCTTCCAACCAGCTAGACAATCAGCAAACCACCTCAGAAAGCATAACTTCTTTCAATCACACTATCTTCTTATACAAGGCAGCGGGCCTGACCGATCAACAGATTATCCAGCCGCGTTTTGTAATATACATCGTCGCCTGGCCTGGTTGTTCGCCCAATAAACGTTGAAATTCCTCTGTTGTCTTGAGAGATGCGGATTGGTTGGTAGGGATATAAGCCCCAGGGTTTAGCCAACGCCTAACACCTCAAATTCCAGGTAGAGTTCGATCAAATCCTCGATCGTGAGATCGTTTTCAGGTTTTGGATCGATAAAATAGGGGTGAATTGGGAGTCGTGTCCCGAGTTTATGATTGTTCTCAGGGGCATGTTTGAAGATATTAGCATATCCTTCTGCGGTTTTGTTCCAGCTGTAGTAAGAGTGTACCCGTTGATATCCAGCCCCGGCAAATTTATTCCATAAGTCAAGATTTGATGTCAGCTGGTACAAGATTGTACTGATTTCATCCTGATCTGTAGGATCAACCAGAACCCCAAATTCCCGATCTCCACTGAGCAAGCTTTCGCTTGGCCCACCAAATTTGGTAACCACAGCAGGCATCCCGGCAGCCATGGCTTCGAGAGGTGCCAATCCAAAAGGTTCATACAAAGAAGTTAGTGCAAAAACAGATCTTTTTCTTGAAAAATACCGATAAGCAGCCCCAAGGTGCCTTTGTCCCTTAATGGCGAACATGGCGATCTGTCCGCGCAAATTATGCTTCTCAATCACATTCAATAACGAGTCCAGGACGGATTTCTCGGTAATTCCGGCGCTATCAAATCCATTCAGCGGATCTTCCAGATTTCCAGTTATGATAACCAGGTTGGTATTTTGGCGCAGCTCAGGGCTGGATGCATAAGCCTCGACCAGGCCAAGGTGATTCTTTTTTGGATCCAGGCGGCTAGCAGCCACGATACAGGGAAAACCCAATCTCTCCTTGGATAAATCCCGGACCAGTTTATCATCAAGGTAATTAATGACATCATCTTCATCATCCAACCGGGAGTTTTTGTCAAAGATCTCCAGATTTACACCGGGAGGAATAACTGCAAATGCGTTATTATCAGTCCAATCCACAGCACCCCTGTAAGCGTAATGGCTGTATTGAACATGGCGTTCTTGTTTGGTGCTGGTGATGTTAACGATGGAGCGGTTCATTGATAATCTTTCTGCTGTCAATCTGCGTCTGAAGAAATAATGATCCTCCAAACCCTGAAGATTACTGGAAGAAATATTAAGTTTGTCCATCTTTTGAGCGCCGAGGGAATGGGCCGTAAATGAGAAAGGAATACCGGTCAGGTTCTCTAGCAGAACACCACAAAGTCCGCCATCTCCATAATGGGCTGAAAAATAATCTGGGTTAATGCCATTGTTCTTGTAGAATTCAATGATATTTGAGACCCAGTCCTTTACTAAATAAGGCCAGAGTAATTCTTTCCGCAAAAACTTCTCCGGTCCAGCCGGCAATCGAATGATCCGAACATTTGGCGCGTCTGGATATTGGTCTTTTTTATCTGCAAACTCAGGCCAGGCAGGATCGATGATCTGCCGGGTAAGAATATCCACTTGATGTCCTAATTCTCCCAATGCCAGGGCCACTTGCTTGACATAAACCAATTGCCCGCCAAAATCGGGATGTTCCGTCCAGTAACTGTCCTCCGGGTCGAAATTTCCTTGGGGATTGAGAAAAGCAATACGCATA
>CAYUXO010000151.1:0-3151 GCA_964448865.1 uncultured Anaerolineales bacterium | reverse complement strand
TTTATCCAAAGATCATAACCGGTCTGGCAATACTGCCTGTCAAAGTGGGTGAAATTTTGTAATCACAATTACACTTGTTCAAAAATAAAAAGACCCTCCTTTGGGTAATATCACAAACTGCCGCTATCATATCAGGGGCGCCAGTATATTGATACCTGAGATAATTAATGGGTTTTCCTTTCCAAGCATATTTAGTCCATCTCAGACATGGATTGAAATCCGCAGAGGGGACAACCAGCCCGAGGGGCCGGATGTCCGAGCGTCAATCCACCGCCTGCTCTCAGGGTAGGTCTTCCTTGACGCTGAAGTTATTGTCGATCAATCGGATCAGGGTAAAGTTTACGTCCCTGAAAAGGGACGTTTGGTCTGAGCGAGAGCAAAGACCCCTCTGAGGACTTTAGTCCCTGAGGTAGAACCAGTAAACACCTCTCAAATTGAAAAAACCCTGGACGTGTTTTTATTTCGTATCCTGTTTACGGGGATCAGTGCTAAAATGATCTGGTCTTTTTTTGGGGAGTGAATTTATATTAATTTTCGCTGAAATTCATCAAAATCAGATTTTTTAGGCAGTCATCATAAGTCACCAGATAAATTCTCTCAGACAACGGATCTCCAGTCAAGCTATAGAGCTGGATCCAGGCTTCAGCATCTGTAGCAGCGACTTTAATCGCCAGTGTGATTTCAAATCCTCCAGGGCCGTAAGCCAGGTCAATTTCAGGGTCAGTTAATGGCATCACCATGTCTTCGATCACTGCAACCCCGTTGATGGATCCGCCTGCTTTGATCACGATTTCTTTTTGAACCTGCCCGTTCTTATTGAATATCTGCCCTGCCACGCCCATCCAGCTGCATCCATCCTCCTGGTGTGTGAAATTAGCCAGATAATACGGGTTCAACTGCTGAAGGACATAAGGCACAGCAGTTGGTGTAAACGTAGGTGTTGGAGTGTAGGTATAGGTTGGAGTGAAAGTAGCTGTGCTGGACGGCATCGGTGTGGGGGTACTGCTTGGCAAAACAGTGGCACTGACTGCCTGGGTGGGAGAACTTGGAACATCTGTATAAGTGGCCGTGAAACCCGGTTCATTTGTTTCATCTGGTTGAGTTGCCGGCAGATCAGTTGGTTCTACCTTGTCACTTGCAGGATTGATCCCACTTGGAATAATGGTTATTTCAGGCGTTCTGAAAGTTATCGTAGAATCCAGGGGCGGCAAGGTCGGAATTGCCCCACATGAGGACAGAAGCACGACAAAGAAGGACACGCAAATTACTTTTACTAAATATCTCATAAAAACTCGCTTACTAGTTAGAATAGATGGATCGTTATCACCCACACATTCTATTAGTGCAAGTTCCTTGCCAATATTTATCATTTGTGAGCTTGATTGCCCTGAAAGGATTGACTACAATCCTGTATCAATGCTACAATCCATTCGATCATTTCAAGCTTTTATCTGGAGCATTTAGATGGTTCCAACAGGGTCGAATCAAGAGCTATATGCCAGGCGGAAAAGACAGTTCAAGAATTTGATCTTGGAAAACACTTCTTATCCCCTGGCTACCATAACATATCATGGACCCAGCCCCACTTATGCCTCCAAAATCGTGGTGGGGATTTTAAAATCAAAGGATCAAGAGCCGGTCATTCAATCCTGGACAGGAGATAATATTGCTGATAATGTAGAAATTGCTCGAAAAATTACCGGATTCATCAAAGAACACGATGTTGCCCGGGTCTTGACCAGTGAGTGGGTGCTCTCCTGTCCTCATGAAGAAGGGGTTGATTATCCTGAGGGAGATCTCTGCCCCAACTGTCCGGATTGGCAGTAGCCATTTATTATTTTTACTAGGATAAATTATGAAAAATATCATTCAATCCGTTAAAGGCACCCGGGATTTTTATCCTGCCGATAAAGTTGTGAATACCTGGCTTTACCAGGCTATCAGGGAAATCTCTGAATCATTTGGATATCAGGAATTTGATGGTCCTTTTCTGGAATCAGTTGATCTATATGCTGCAAAATCAGGAGAGGAGCTGGTCAAAGAACAGTCATTTGTCTTTCCGGATAAAAATGATAATCTGATTGCTTTACGCCCGGAACTTACCCCATCCCTGGTACGCATGATCGCCCAGAAACAGCAGCAGCTCTATTATCCACTGCGCTGGTGGTCTTTTGGACCGTTCTGGCGCTATGAAAGCCCGCAAAAAGGACGAGGCAGGGAATTCTTTCAGTGGAATGCGGATCTGTTAGGTGTGGACAGTCCGGAAGCCGACGCTGAAATGGCTGCCTTGATGGCAGGTTTGTTCCAAAAACTCGGCCTGCGATCAGACCAGGTAAAAGTCTTTGTGAACAACCGCCGCTTGATGGAGGCTGAATTGGTTGATTTGGGCATACCAGCCAATTTACAGGGCAGTGTATTCAAACTGATCGACCGCAGGGATAAACTCTCCGGGGAAAAATGGCAGGCCTTTGCCCTCGATTCAGGATTAAACCAGGATCAATTTGAGGGAATTAAAGGGCTGCTGGAGAATACAGAGCTCTGGAAAAAATCCTCAGAGTTAACCAGGTTCATGGCAGCTGTTGAGGCTCTGGGTGTCGGGGACTACGTGGAATTTGCCCCCAGGATCATCAGGGGATTGGATTATTACACAGGCACCGTATTTGAAGCCCAGGCCATAGCCTCTGATGTGCGGCGGTCCATTGCCGGTGGCGGACGTTATGACAATTTACTGGAAGCTGTTGGTGGGGATTCCCTGCCCGGCGTTGGCTTCGCGATGGGTGATATGGTGATCGCTGTGATCCTGGAGGAACTGGGGCTGCTCCCGGAAAACCGGGATAGTTCACCAGCCAGGGTGATGATCACTGTTTTTGATGAGGAAAGCCAGCTGGCGGCCTACCAACTCAGCGCAGAACTCCGTCGAGCAGGACTGGATATATATTGCTACCCCACACCGGATAAATTAGGCAAACAATTTCGTCATGCAGACCGGATCGGAGCCAGATTTGCCTTGATCCTTGGCCCTGATGAAATTAAGAATAATGAGATTGCTGTAAAGGATTTAAACAGTCGGGAACAAAAAAATCTGCCCAGGGTGGGCGCTGCCCGGGCCCTGCTGGAGCTTCTTGAAAACGACCCAGCCGCATGATATAAT
>CAYUXO010000150.1:0-3205 GCA_964448865.1 uncultured Anaerolineales bacterium | reverse complement strand
TACCGGTGTTACAAATAACATCTTTCGCCGCATTGAAGAACACAAATCAGGTATTGGATCCTAATTCGTTAAGAGATACAATATTTTAAAGCTTGTATACTACGAAGTCTATTCTGACATTCGAGCTGCAATTATAAGAGAAAAACAAATCAAGGGAGGTTCCCGACTATCCAAAATTTCCTTAATCGAATCATATAACCCTGATTGGAAGGATCTCTATGATGATTTGCTAAATCAATAAAGAACAGGAGATTGCCGCGTCGACCTCTGGTCTCCTCGCAATGACAACAAAAAGGGCGACCCAGCGGACCGCCCCTCCACCTTACTTCTTACTGTTTTTCAGCCTCCTCACATCCCCCTCTCTGATCGTGATGCCTTCCGCATCCAACTTCTCCAGGAATGCCAACATATACTTGCGGCTGCTGCCAAACATATCTCTGGCCTGGGCAACTGTGATCGGGCCGTCTTTGTTAATCTTTTTCTGCATCTTTTTTATCATCGTTTGATAAGTGTCCGGGGTAAACACCACGCCCCCTGAAATTTGTTTGAGCTTTTCCAGGGCTACAAGGGCATTATAAACATCCTCTCCTACGGCATCTTTACAATCAGAAACGGACGGAGGCAGGGTTGGGTTTATTGAGAATTGCTCCAGTAGATTCTTGATTTGTTTCTCCTGATCGGAAGAAAATTGGACTTCAAATCCTGTCAGGTTAATATCAGGTCCGTTCTGCTTGAATTCATCAGTTTCGACCAGCTGCCCGATCGCTTCCCTGAAGATAATATCTTTTAATTTGGATTGGCTCTTGAGTTCCTCCAGCGCCATCCCTGGGCGCAGGGGATAGTCCTCGTGATACTTTTTTACACGAACCTTGAGCTCAGTCAGGATAGAAACCCAGGTGCTCCTCAAGGTAATGATCCTTTTGGTTTTTTTCCCAAATTCTAGAACCAGTTCTTCTTTCAACAATTTACTCAAGCTCCCTGTGGCGGTCTCTTCATCTAAACCGGAGCTTTCAAGAATTTCTTTCCAGTAACCTACATTTGCCCCGGAAATTGCCTGGATCAATACATCCCCGGGGTCGCCTCCCGATAATGATTCCAGGCGATCCAGCAGCTCTTGGTTAAATCGTTTATGCCTGTAAGTTGGATGAGGATCGATCACCCTTCCCCCACCCAGCGTTTCTGAAGGGGATGGTCTTCTCAAGATAAATCGGTCTCCCCGGATTGCAACTACCGGATCCTGAACTTCCAGTTGGAGCCAGGCAGATTCCCCGGGTTTTAATGAATCGACCCCAAGCAATCTCACCCTGGCTTCGGTTTCATCAGCGCCGATGAAAAGTTTAGTTTCCAGGTTATGTTTCAATGGTTTGTCAAACCCGGGCAGGTAATTAAAACCTACATCCAGACGGCGGGTAGATTGATAATTCCCGGGATGAGATATGACATCTCCTCTCTTAATATCCACCTTATCGATCCCGGATATATTCACGGCAACACGATTGCCCGGGCCAATTTGGTTCACCTCCTGGCTGTGATTTTGCAAACCCCTGATGCGGCCAGTTTTTTCGCCCGGTAAGAGGACTACTTCATCCCCCACCTGAAAGGATCCATCCAGCAGTGTTCCTGTAACCACAGATCCAAATCCAGGCATGGTAAATACCCGATCCACAAATAACCGGGGGCGGCCCAGATCCAATCGGGGAGGCTGATCTTCCAGGACCACCCCCAGGGTTTCCAGCAAATCATCTATACCAGTTTTTTCTTTTGCAGACACACGAACGATCGGCGCACCTTTCAGGGCAGTAGAAGATAACAGTTCTTCAATTTCAGCTTCAACCAGGTCCAGCCATTCTTGATCCTCAACAAGGTCAACCTTGGTGAGGGCAACCAGTCCTTTATCCACTTCCAGCAAATGAAGGATATCGAGGTGTTCCCGGGTTTGCGGCATAACTCCTTCGTCCGCTGCGATCACCAACAGGCAGGCATCAATACTTCCGATCCCGGAGAGCATATTTTCAATAAAATCCCTGTGGCCGGGAACATCTACCACGCTTATCCCCCTGCCGTCTGGTAGTTCAAAGCTGTCAAAGCCCAGCACAATGCTCATTTCCCGATCGCGTTCTTCCTGCAGCCGATCCGGGTGAGTGCCTGTGATCGCTTCTATTAACGTGGATTTTCCGTGGTCGACATGACCAGCTGTGCCAACAATATACATAATGATATTTGTCAAATATTAGATAAGGTCTAAACCCAAATCAGCGGAAACCATCCATGATCTGTTCAAACTCTCCTGCCCATTCTTTCATCAATCCTAATAAACTTTGAAGCTGGTTCTCAGAATATTTACTGATCTGGCCCAACTGATCCTCAATATCCTGAAGGCCATCTTCGAGCAGGGAAATTCTCTCTTCATCCTCCTTATACTGGCGCTCTATTAATTTATTCTGTTCTTTTTGGGACAGCGTATAATTTGTCCAACGTTTTTGGTCATCCGCCGTGAATGTGGTCCATTCTGCCCTGAATTTTTCATCGGCCAGGCGCTGCATTTCAGTGATTTCACTCACCCTTCGATCAAGCAGGGATGAGAGGTCTTTGAGCTCATCCTGCATACGCTTTACTCCCCTATGGGTGGAATCCAATCTGGTCATCTGCTCATCCAGGTCCTGGGCTTGTTTTTCGATGTTGTCAAACCTTGTCATCCAATTCTTCCAGGTATTCTCCCGTTCTGTGTTCTTAAGGTTGGCTTTCTCCAGGAATGTATCCTGGACACTTTTTAAATCCCTGCGGATCGATTCAAATTCCTGAAGCCGGTTTTTGATCTTCTGATAATCGCTGTTGACCAGATCCAACATCCCCCGCATTTCATCAGCCCGTTTTCGCAGGGCAGTTTGTTCCCCCTGCAATTCAGCAACCCTTTTGGCTTCTTTCTGCCGTTCGGCTTTGGCAGTTTTTGAATAACGCTGATATTCCTTGTATCCTTTCTGAACATCGCTGAATCCACTTTCGATTTCCCTTAAGGAAGCGTTAAAACGGGCTTCTTCCTCAATGCGGGTCTCCATATCTTTTTCAAGTGCTTTGACCCGCGTAAAATCCTCAATTTGTTTCTTCTGGGTGGTCCCTATACCCTGAATACGAGTCCTGAGATCCTTTTTAGCATCGGTAATCCAGGATTTCAAATCTATGGAGAATTTAACAAGAGATATGTATA
>CAYUXO010000149.1:0-3215 GCA_964448865.1 uncultured Anaerolineales bacterium | reverse complement strand
TTCTTTTACTTCCCAGGGTAATGAATCGAAGTTCGTTTTATATTAATAGCATAAGCACCCCTGAATCAGGGTGCTTATGCTTTGACCTCAAAAATCACTTAAAAGGGACTTCTTCCAGATTAGCAGTGATCTCATCGTATAGACCCTGGATGATCTCACCAGCCTGGCTGACAATCTTATCCAGAGGGACCAGACTCTTATCGCTTTGATGGCGAAGTTTAACCTCAACCCCACCTTCTTTCAGCGCTCTATTGCCAACTGTGATTCGCAGGGGTACACCAATAAGATCCGCGTCATTAAACTTTACGCCAGGGCTTTCGTCCCGATCATCATAAAGAACTTCTAAACCTGCCTCTTTAAGGTCATTATAAAGCTGTCCGGCAATTTTCTGGACTTTATCGCTTTCATCCTTTGCTCCTACCAATTCAACCAGGTGGACCTCATATGGCGCAATAGATACCGGCATGATCAAACCATATTTGTCATTGTATTCTTCAACAACTGACGCCAGCAAGCGGCCGCTTCCGATCCCGTAGCTTCCCATCACAACGGGCTTTTCACTGCCATCAGCATCTTGGAATGTCGCCCCCACTGCCTCGCTGTACCAGGTACCAAGTTTGAAGATATTTCCAACTTCAATGCCCCGGACGGCGCGCATTGCCTCACCGCAATTGTGGCAGGCATCCCCATCCTGGGCAGCAGCGATATCTGCCACAATATCAGCTTTATAATCACGGCCATAATTGACATTGACAAAGTGAAAACCTTCTTCATTGGCGCCAGCGACCAGATTGGGTGACCCCGGGATCAAATCATCAACCACAACCAGGATATTTTTAAGCCCAACCGGAGAAGCGTAACCAGGAACCGCGCCTGAGTCGATTATTTCAGCTTCCTCAGCCGGCCTGAGGTTTTTTGCTCCAACAGCATTGACCAGCTTGGTTTCGTTTAATTCCATATCGCCCCGCAGGATCGCAAACACCAGCTGTTCTCTCTCATCCTCCCCATCTTGGATCGCTGCTATCATAAACACAGCTTTGGCAGTTTTACTTTCCGGAATATCCAGAAATACTGCCAGATCAGCTATAGTTTTCATTTCTGGGGTGGCGACTTTTTTCCTTTTTTGAGCTTTCTCATCAGCTGCCGCCACTTTTTGGAATTCAGCAATCTGGCGATTAGCAGAGTATCCACACTTATCACAAAGCAGCAGTGTATCCTCTCCCACCGGGGTCAGATACATATATTCGTGAGCCATATTACCGCCCATCATACCCACGTCGGATTCCACAGCAATAACCGGCAGCTTACAGCGGCCAAAAATATTAAAATAAGCCTGGTAGTGATTGGCATATTGAACGTCCAAACCTTCCCAATCCCTGTCCAGGCTGTAGCTGTCTTTCATGGTGAATTCTCGGACCCGTATTAAGCCAGCCCGGGGCCGGGGATCATCGCGCCATTTTGTCTGGATGTGATAGATCATTATTGGAAGCTGACGGTAGGATTGAATTTCATCTTTAATGATGTTAACGACGGCTTCCTCATGAGTCATCGCCAACACCATATCCCGACCATTCCGGTCTTTAAACCGTCCCATTTCCGGACCCACTTTTTCCCATCGACCCGTTGCCTGCCAGATCTCAGCAGGATGAACAACTGGCATTGACATTTCCTGTCCGTCAATTTTGTTCATTTCATCACGCATAATATTCTCGATTTTGTCCAGGGAACGTTTAGCCAACGGCATCGCCGTGAATATTCCTGCCGCCAGCTGGCGGATATAACCAGCTCTCACCAGCAATTGATGGCTGGTAATTTCCGCGTCTGATGGTGATTCCCTTAAGGTTTGACTTAAAAGGCTGGACATTCTCATGGATAATCTCCTCAAATAGCTGCTTCCGCAGCTTCAAAATAAAAAACTCCGGCTATTCAGTCCGGAGATTTATTTTATTGCTAAAATGATCAGCTCCACGCGACCGATAACCACTCAGGATTGAGTTCGTTTACTAGGGACGGGAGCTGCAAGTTCAAGATGGATCTTCATGATGAAGTTAGTGTACCAAAGCCTGAAACTCTGTCAAGGCAGGATATTCGAGACGGAAGAATCAACTCATAATCTCCGGTGGAACTAATTCCAGATAAACTATGGAAGTGCCTATGGTAAAATTTTATTATATCCAAGTTGAATTTAATATAGCCCTATCTCCTTTTATCTGTATCCGGGAAAAAAACATGATCCCCATTCGAGACGACAATCCTACTCATAGTGTTCCTATCATTAATTATTTGCTGATCTTCTTTAATATCATCGTTTTCGTGTTTCAGGCTTTTCTGGTTTCTAATAGCGACCAGTTCGTTTATCAGTTTGCCCTCATACCTGTAGACGTAACAACGAATCTATCACTGGGAAGTGTATTCAACATATTCACCAGTATGTTCATGCATGCAGGCCTGGCCCACATTGGGGGTAATATGCTCTACCTATGGATCTTTGGTGACAATGTGGAAGACCGCCTTGGAAAAGGAAATTATTTTCTCTTTTACATCATAGGTGGTGTAATAGCATCCATCACCCATATCGTTACAAATCCCACATCTGCCATTCCCACTGTAGGGGCCAGCGGTGCAATAGCCGCTGTTTTGGGAGCCTACCTGGTACTTTATCCGAGCCAAAAGGTGCTCACCTTGATTCCCCTTGGGTTCTGGCTGAGAATGACCATGCTTCCTGCTAGTATTGTGCTCGGTGCCTGGTTTGTACTGCAATTCTTCCAGGGTGTTCTTTCTCTGGGTGGGCCGGATGTTGGCGGTGTAGCATTCTGGGCTCATATAGGTGGATTTGTCAGCGGTGTTCTAATGGGTTTGATTTTCAAAAAACCTGAAAATGAATATCCTACTTATCGCTGGTAAATTTTTTTCCTGATAGCTTCCGAGCTTGATAAACAATTCAAGCTGGGTTATAATTTCGCGGCAACGGGATGTGGCGCAGCCCGGCTAGCGCGCGCCGTTCGGGTCGGCGAGGTCGTGGGTTCAAATCCCACCATCCCGACAAAAAAACCGCTGGTTGATTCTAGCGGTTTTTTTATTCTTCAGGGACCAAATCCTTCTAGAAGGATTTGGTCCCTTTTATATGTTAAAGCATCTGGTTGGTTTTGTTTTCACCTCTGCCCTGCGCAGATAACGGCTGATAGGTAGGCTCCCTTCTGGACCCTCTGGCAGGG
>CAYUXO010000148.1:0-3265 GCA_964448865.1 uncultured Anaerolineales bacterium | reverse complement strand
CAGCGCCAGCTCACCCAGACTGATAGATTGATCTGGGATATCCGCTACCCGGACCATTCCACCTTCTAGTTCCAATTCACTTTCGGGTGTTTTCAGGACCGAGCTGGCTAGTTTAAGCACTTTCACACGAACGTCTTTGGCAGCTGCCAGAACCGCGTTGCCTGCGACAACCGCTCCCCGGCTGGCAAAAGTACCTGTTCCCCAATGGATTTCAGCTGTATCTCCGGTTACCATGCTGACATCCTCCACTTCAACGCTCAGTTGTTCAGCGATGATCTGGGCAAAAGAGGTCATATGGCTTTGACCCTGGGTGCCGATGCCGGTAGCTGCACTGACTTTGCCGCTGGGTTCAATAGCCACCCGGGCTCCCTCATACGGACCTACTCCGGTAGTTTCAATGAACGGGACTAATCCAATGCCAACATGTTTCCCTTCAGCTCTCAAACGAGGTTGTTCCTCGTTAATAAATTCTTCATATCCCAGCATTTCAACTGCTTTATCATAGGAAGCTTGATAATTCCCGGAATCAAAGATCAGCGATGTGAATGCCTGATCGATTATTTGATGATCATAAGGAAAATCATCCGGTGAGATGAAGTTCAAGCGCCGGACTTCCAGGGGATTCAGCCCCATTTCACGGCAGGCAATATCCAGCATTCTTTCCACGATATAAATGCCCTGGGGCCGGCCGGCGCCGCGCACAGGTGTGACAATAGTTTTATTGGTGAACACCACGAATACTTCACTTGAATAATTTTTGACGTCATATGGTCCCATGGAATGGGATTGGGTATTGAGCGGGGTTGTCAATCCATAAGGATTAAAAGCCCCGGTATCATGAATGATGGTTTGTTTAATACCAAGAATCCGTCCCTCAGCGGACAAAGCCATTTCAACTTCCTGAATTTGCTCCCGCTCCTGGGTGGTGGCGTAAAAATTCTCTCTGCGATCCTCGATCCATTTCACCGGTCGATTCAGCTTCATAGTCAGCCAGGGCAGCACCATTTCTTCGGCATAAAACATCATGATCTTGGGTCCAAAACCGCCCCCCACAAAAGGTGCTACAACCCGTACCTGGTGAGTGCGCAAACCTAACCGGGCTGCCATTCCGTTGCGGATGGGAATAGGAGACTGGGTGGTATCCCAGATCATTAAATGCTGGTTTTTTTGATCCCAGTCAACTACCAGGCCCCGGTTTTCCATAGCAACTGCCGCACCTCGGTCCAGGTGAAATTTTCGTTTAATTACCAGCTCAGCTTCTTTTTTAGCCGTATCATAATCACCTTTATTCTGAACCAGATGGGCTGCCAGGTTGCTATCCAAGTCCTCATGCACCAATGGGCTGTCGGGGTCGAGGCATTTTTCCAGATCAACCACAACCGGCAGCGGTTCATAATCCACGATAATTTCTTCAACGGCGTCTTCAGCAATATAACGGCTTTCAGCCACAACTACCGCAATGATCTCTCCTGCATGTTTAACTTTTTCTTTTACCAGGGGAACCTGCCGCCGGGAATGAAAGATAACATCTTCCAGGGTCGGAGGCGGGGAGACCAGGGGCGGGCCAGGCTCCCAGGCCTCACCCATGTCATCAGCTGTATAAACCCCAACCACTCCGGGGATCTCTTTTGCCAGGCTGGTATCAATGCTGAGAACCCGGGCATGAGCGTAATCACTGCGAAAAAAGGCTGCGTGCAGCATATCAGGCAGATCAATATCATCCACAAACAAGGCGCTTCCAGTCAGCAGACGGGGATCTTCAACTCTCTTGACACGTTTTCCAATAATTTTATAGGTCACAAGTCCACCTCAGATCTATTTTAAATTTGCTCAAAATTTTATTGATGAGCAAACTGTCAAATTCAAGAATTCATATTCTCCGCAGCGATTTTGACAGCATCGATAATGTGCTGGTATCCTGTGCACCGGCACAAGTTGCCAGAAATAGCTTCCCGGATTTCATCCTCATCAGGATTTGGATTCTCTTCCAGGTAGGGTATCAGAGTGGTTAGAATACCTGGTGTGCAGAAACCGCATTGCAAGGCATGAGCTTCCCGGAAAGCTTCCTGAATAGGATGCAAGTTATCTATGGTGCCCAGTCCCTCTACGGTGGTAATTTCATGGTTATGAGCCTGGGGGGCAAAGATCAAACATGACCGCACTGCCGCCCCATCCAATAATATTGTGCAGGCGCCGCAAACTCCATGCTCACATCCAACATGGGTTCCGGTTAAACCCAGATCATGGCGTAAAAAATCGCTCAATAAAGTGCGGGGATCAATTTCTTTTTGATAGAATGTCCCGTTGACAGTGAGGGAAAGGTCAAATGTATTTTCCATGAAATTCTCCTCTTATCCTTTCCTGGCTCGCTGATAAGCTTCTTCGAGGGCTCGCCTGGTAAGTACATTGGCCAGGTGCCTGCGAAAATCAACCGTAGCATGAATGTCACTTCCCGGATCAATTTCATCTGCAGCCGCTTTTTCTGCGGCTGCCTCGATCAGAGCTGGAGTGATCTCTTCTCCTTTGAGCATCCCGGCAGCCTCGGGAGCGGAGATAGGACCATCTCCGGCGCTGAGGTATACCAATCTGGCATCCTGGCAGCGATCTTTTTTATCGAGGGTAAGTACTGCTGCCACGCCCATCAAAGCAAAGTCATGTGGTCGGCGGGCAACTTCCTTCAGTGACCAGCCCGACCGTTTTGGCAGTGCTGGAAAGGATACTTCAAGGAGCATCTCCTGGGGTTCCATCACTGTCATTAATAAACCCACAAAAAAATCCCTGGCTGGTACAACTCTTTCACCCGCCTGGCTTATGATCCTAAATTCAGCTTCAAGCACAGTGGAAACCACCACCAGCTCTGCGGATGGATCAGCATGGGATAGACTGCCGCCGATCGTACCCCGATTCCGGATTTGTATAGTGGCGATCTGGGGTACGGTTTCATGGATCAGAGGTGTCCGTTCTTTAATGAGGGGATCCCGTTCTGCCTGGCTGTGGCGTACCATCGCGCCCATCTTAACCCCTTTGCCATCAGTCTGGATCTCGGCCAACTCAGGTATGTTGTTAATATCCACCAGCACTGCCGGCTGAACAAGCCTGAAATTCATCATTGGTACCAGACTTTGCCCACCCGCCAGGATTTTGGCGTCGTATCCATGTTCGTTTATCAGGTCTAGAACTTCAGGAACTGAGGTTGGAGCATAATACTCAAAAGGTGCCGGTTTCATATACTAATCTCCGTTGTTGATATCGCCGGGACATTCCA
>CAYUXO010000147.1:0-3412 GCA_964448865.1 uncultured Anaerolineales bacterium | reverse complement strand
ACCTTTCCACACCGTGTAGACCTGGAAGGTTACCTTGATGGGATCTGCAGAGCTGCCAAATACGCTAAACGGTTTGGAAAGACCCACTACTTTGCCCGTAAAAACAGCTGTTGCTCTGGCAAGTTCCTCGTGAGGTGGTCCAGGAGGAACGCAAGAACAAGCGTAGGCAGGCTCGGTCTCAATTGCCAACATACTGACTATTATCACCAATCCTAGAAAGAATCTCATTTTCCCAATCATATAACCAACCTCCATGAATTAAGGACGTTGGTCACCCTGAAAATGTTCCCTGGATCATCTGATCATTCATAACAATCTCATGCAAAAACGTGCCTTATTCCCCTGCCACATTTTTCTTCCTCGACTTTATCACAAGGAAAACAATCACTGCGGCGATAACCAGGATTGTGACAAAACACGTCATAGTGCCCAGAACAGCCAGGATGATGATCCAGTTTCTAGGCGGACCTTCATTTCGGCCATTGTTATTCCCGGAGAACAGCTGTTCAATTTCTTCCTGATCGAGTATTTTGGTATCCTTGAGGTTGTTTGCTGCTAAGACGGCTTCCAGTTCAGTTTCATCGAATGGCAAAACTGTTTCTGTGCCATCCCCTTTTACCACCAGTTTCTGGCCGGTGGTAATCAACCCATCATCAGTACCAGCCGCTACCATATTGTAGTAATCAATTTCCCCTTCTATTAGATAAATAGTGCTTGTTTTTGTTTCCGGGTCGTGCGAGAAAACGAATTCGGACCTAGCGCCAACGATGGCGGAAAAATCAGAAACGAGAAAGGGGGGATAACTGGTGGAGAGAGGCTCCCCCGTAAGCGTCCGTTTGGCTTTAATCATTCCGGAATAAAGATACCAGAGTGTCGGGTAATCGGTTTCTTGTTCAGGCAGCGGAAAACTCAGGCTGGCATTATCCGCAATGTGAATTGTATCCAACCAACCTATCCCCTTAATATATATCTGCGCATTTGAGTTATCGCCTGCAATGACGATATCTCCACTATGCAAGAAATCACCGGCTTTGGCAGGCCCTCGCCATTTTTCTAAAGCCGTGCTGTAGATCCAGATCTGTCCTTCAATGGGTTTGATAACGCCCTTTATTGGCTCGGTAACCGATTTGGGTTTGATCCAATCGAGCCAGTCAGGTACCTGGATCTCGTTTCCGCGTTTATTGATGTACACCTGTCCATTTTTTATCCAATCAGGAAGTTCATCAGCGGTCTCAGGTGAAGTTGGGATATCCAGGTAATTTTGAATAATCTGCTCGATCACCTCGGCTGTATCATAAATCCAATTTTGATTAGCAGGGTAATCCTGTTTTGTGGCAACACGCACAGATATGCCTTGGTAGTAATAATGGATTTCCCAGCCGGTATATCCATATGCCGGTTCTCCCAAGTAGGCAATTTCTGACTGGATGCCGCAGTCACCGAAGTTAACTTCCTTCATAAAAACTCGAAAATCATTTGGTTCGAGAAGAGTGCTGCACAGCCAAGAGGTCTCGCCCGCATTCTGTCTAAGGGTATTGATCTGAACGAACTTTTCACCAGGATTCGATCCATACTGGGCCACACAGGTTGTCTCCTCCCGAGTAGATATTTCGCCCCCTGGTGGAATCAGATCACAGGCATCAATACTCTGATTAGGAAGAGCGGGAATAATTGGAATGTTTGCACCCAGGGAACGGGCAATCACCGAGTTTGGATCGGAAACAAGGAATATCAGTAGAAAAGCAGTGAGTAATGCAATCAATCCATAAGGAGCAGTAATAATCAACTTGTTTATTTTCATATCCATCCTTCAAATCTCTGATTGTCTCTTAGTCAGAATAACAGATGAGCTTCGCGCAGCCCTTCGATTTCCACTCAGGACAGGCATCCGCTTTCTGCGAAAGGGCACCTGCTACCAGTTTAAGGTAACCAGAAGTCAGTAAACAGTAATCAGATATTTCTGTACCACTAATTATTTTCTCCCTGTCTCTCCCTCTCACAGTCTCCCAGTCAGTCTTGTCCGGCTGTCAAGTTGAGCGGGGGTTTTGCGCGGCATAACTGGAATGATCACATGATGTGATCCAGATCCATACTGCAGCAACAACCACAAATCGGAAAGGGTTCGGTTTTCCTTAACACTCATCTGATTTTGAGAGTTTATTTGTTGAGGGGTGGGTTAAATTTCCTGCCTTTCAAAGATAATACTTGCCCCTAATAATGCGACAACAATGATTGCTACACTTATCCCTAAGGCTGGCCAGGAAGCCTCGGCTGCTCCCGCCATTTGTTCTCCTCCCCAGGTAAGCAATTGCCCTGGCAGGTATTCACCCAGGCCTGGGATAGAGCCGGTAAGCCCCAGGATGAACAGCATACCAATAGCCAGCCCCCCGGCCGCCGCCTGCGATTTGGTCACCACACTGCAGAACAACGTCAGGGCAACATAGACCAGCAGATACACAAGCATTAAACCGTTGAGTGCCAGCCAGCGCAGCACATCAAGCGCGCCAAACAGCAGCCATGTGTAGTAATAACATGCTGCGCTCCCTATGGCGATAGTGACGACGAAAATCAGCGCCAGCGCAGTGAACTTAGCGATCAGAAACGTTACACGCGGTATTGGTTTGACCAGCATTATGGCAGCCGTGCCTTTATCTTTTTCCTGGACTATCGCGCCCATAGTCAACAGCAGGGCAAGGATGACGCCAAACTGGCCGATGTTCTTGATATACTGCGTCACTGCATCCATTATTGTTGGCGTAGGTATAAGCTGCGCTATGGCCTCGCCATTGGGTATTTGCTTGATTATTTCCGGTGTGAATTTAGCGATCAACGGTGATAACAACCCAAAGACAACCAATACCACTCCCAGCATGAGCAGACGATATGTTCGCCATTGTTCTAACAATTCTTTACGAAGAGCAGCCAAGAAGTTCATATTTGCCTTCCTTCGCTTAACAACCGCAAGAAAACATCTTCCAACGATGGCCGCAGCATTTCGTAGCGCGTCAGCACGAGTCCGGCCTGAACGGCTGATGGCAGCAGTTCTCGCTTAGCTGTTTTCATATCATTGACGATGACCCGGCCCTTCAGTCCACTGATAGTAACGGATTGGACCCAACTCTTCTGGCGCAGCACCTTGGCCCATTTGTTGAGCGCCCCTTCAAAACCGCTGTCTGTCTCCACTTCAAAGGCGGGTATCGCATACTTGGCCAGCAAAACATCGGTGGCTGCCTGGGTCACTAGCCGCCCTTGCGAGATGATGCCAATGGTGTCGCACACCCGCTCTATGTCCGCCAGGATATGGGTGGACATGAACACTGTGCATTGCCCGCGCAGGCCCTCGATCAGTTCCAACATTTCTTTGCGCCCGGCCGGGTCCAGCCCGCTCAGCGCCTCGTCGAGGAACAGCACC
>CAYUXO010000146.1:0-3461 GCA_964448865.1 uncultured Anaerolineales bacterium | reverse complement strand
CGAACGTATCCTAATAATTTTTCATTACAAATAAACCAAATAATAAAAAAATTATTCTTTTCCCAACGCCTTTCTTACCTCATCAATATTCAGAAGAACGATATGCTGTTTTTTCTGATAAGTAGTTGGCTCATCATCCTCGATGCTTAATCCAAGTCTATTAAGAAGATAAAAAGTCATGGCTCGCTTAACATCAATAGATGACTCTCCCTCTCCCGTATCCATTCCATATTCATACTTAATAACTTCCTGTTGACTCTCAGTAAGCTTCGGATTCGGTCCTATCCTCAAAGTAATCATTTTTTCCCAATCAATATCATTTTTAGGATCGATTTTACTTTCTCTTTTGTCTTCAATTGAATATATCCGGCCTAAATTGAAGTCTTTGAAGATATTAGATATATGACAATATGCTCTGCAATGCCATCTAAAGCCGTCAAAGCCAAGAGCGTGAGGAGAAATCCATCTCTTTAGTCGCTCCGGTCGAGATAGGGACTGATAGTCTATTTCGATTGAATACTGGTGATTGATGGCAATGAGAATTTTTTTTAAGTGTGCGGGATTAACTCTTCTCCATGGCGTTGGCACTGTACAAATTGGGGCCAAGTATCCGATATAGCTGTTTTCTGGCTTATAGATACCCATGTCTACAGCAAGAAAACGTAATAGATATTGCTCTGAAGAAGGTGTCATGAACTTCGGCGTGAAATCTGGACTCGCATAATAATACTTCCCTCTATTGTCATACAACATGTTCCCAGGTGCGAGTTCTTGGTATCTATTGAAGTCAGCGGTTGCTTGGGGGACAGAGATATTGAATATGTCCCTTAAATCAGAGCGATTAATGCGTTCTTCCCAGTAAAGACGAAATTCTATAAACTCCAGACGTTTTTCAACACCCCAAGGCAATGACGAATTATCTTTTGGATTCAATTGGTTACGGCTATTTTCCATAAGCCCTCCTATCAGAATAGTTGTTAGGGTTGAAATAGTTTCTACACTTATTATATAATATAACATACTGCTTGAGATATCAAGTGGTAAATCTATAAAAGGAGGGCGGAAAATGCCTAAAGAAAAACCAGAACACCCACACAGCGAGCCACCTGGCAAGCCTGAGGACAAACCTGGAACTCCTGGGAAGCCTGCTGACAGGCCACCTGGCAGACCTGATGTTCCTGACCGTGGGAGAGTGGCTTAATGCCTCAACCATGGTGGGAAAAATATGACGGCCTGCTAGAGGAAGAGATTCAGAAACTGAAGGATGCAGGCTTCCGTTGTGAAGTTGATGAAGAACTCAAACAGCGGGGCCTGCTCTCCCTTCATCTCTACAAGACTCAAGAGGGAAAAGAAATGCATTTGGAGGCCAGATACCCTGAAGATTATCCTTATTTTCGTCCCGAGGTTTTTACGGACGATGTTCGTCTGCCTCGTCATCAAAATCCCAGGGCGGGGAATCTGTGCTTGCTTGAGCGTTCAACAACGGTATGGCATACAGAATATTCACTTGCGGGTCTATTAGAAAAAAAACTTGAACGTACTATAAAAGCTGGTATTGCAAAAACTGTTGAAGAAACCGGTATTGAAGAAGTACCACAGCCTGAGCCAATATCTGAATATATGACTTTTACGCCGGGAAGCATTCTGTATGATGGTTCTTGGACAATACCACCTGAAATAGGTCAGGGTTTATTACGCTTTAGTATAGTTGAGTCAGATAACTCCTTTGTTGCAGCTATTCTTGCGGTTGAGGACGACAAGGGTAAACAACTGATGACAGCTGATGAGGTTCTCATTAATACTTTTAAGCAAGGTGTTGTCAGAGAGGGTCGCTGGATACGTATTTCTAACATACTAGACTTTACGGACAATCTCAAGGATATGGATCCGAAGAGCCTCTTGACAAAGCTCCTTAATCAGGACCCACGCTTTAATTCAATAAAAGATACCCAGTATGATATTATTGGTATTTTATTTCGCGAAGAGACAGAGCATCGTCTGGAAGGTGATGGCTGGATATTTCTACTCCGCCATTTTACACAATCGGATATCAAAAACAAAAAGGGGCAATCCAGTCGCCCACGGATGATTTCAACCCCCTACTTATTTCGTGGCGGTCGAGCCGGTTTTGAGGATCTCAAAGCTCGGGTGCCTATAAGAGGTTTGCTTAAGTCCAAGAAAGTCACTGTTTTCGGTTTAGGATGCATTGGAGCCCCGATAGTACTTGAACTGGCTCGGGCTGGTGTAGGGGAGCTCCGGGTTATGGACTCCGATTTTGTGGAACCTGGCAACGCCATTAGATGGCCCTTGGGCTTTGTGGTTGCTGGCAAGCAAAAAGTGTCTGCAATTGATGAATTCATCCGCCACAACATTCCTTACTCCAAGGTTGTATGCAAATACGGTAAAGTAGGAGCTGTGGTCTTCCCCGATGAATTTTCGGAAGGCATGGAAACACCTGGTCAGATGGTTGATACAATCTTGGAAGGGACAGATCTGATCATTGACGCGACAGGAGAAGACGGAGTAAATCACTTCCTTTCCGAACAAGCGCAAGAAAAAGGAATCCCCATCATCTTTGTGGCAACAACTGTTGGAACGTGGGGCGGTGACATAGTTCGTATCATCCCAGGAAAAACTCCAGGATGCTGGGCATGTTATGGGTTCTTGCAGAAAGAAGGAACACTCCCTAAACCCCCAAAAGACTCCTCACCAGAAGCAGCCGAGGTAGTCCCGAGAGGATGTTCCGCTCCCACATTTACCGGGAATCAGTTTGATGCGACCATAGTTTCAATGGCATGCGTCAGAACTGTTATTGGAACTCTTTTGAGAAAAGATGGTGGGTACCCCAATTTGGATGATGACGTAATGATCATATGTCTTCGAGGTAACGATGGATCCTCGATTATACCAACCTTTAAAACTTATCCCTTGGAACGTCACAAGCTTTGCAAGAGTAGGCAGCATTGAAAGTTTGGATATACCAACATGTACTTAATTTAATAAAAGATGAAGCTTCTTCTAAGCTTCCTAATGAAACTGGTGGTATACTCATGGGATACTGGAGCGATCCATATAGAGAAGTAGTGATAACAAATGCTACAGGGCCAGGACCTCAAGCGGAACATGCTCCGGGATACTACAAGCCAGATAACAAATGGCAGCATGGCGAGGCCATAAAGATTTTTGAAAAATTGAGTGTAGAGTACTTAGGAGATTGGCACTCACATACATATCCGTCAGCACTTCTCAGTAGGGATGACATCAGAACACTCAAAATAATTGCCAGATACAAGCAAAGTCAAGTGCCATACCCGCTAATGCTCATCCTTCATGACGTAGATCAATGGGATCTCACGATATGGAAATTCTCTCCAACTATGTGGACTCGTATTTTTCCAACTGGAAAAGTCGAGTCTATGGATATACAAATTGTGAGCGAGTAATTTTTAGCCATTAGTGGA
>CAYUXO010000145.1:0-3606 GCA_964448865.1 uncultured Anaerolineales bacterium | reverse complement strand
ATTCGCTCAGCCAACTGAACGAATTCCTCTATCTGCTTCATGGCTTGGCCGTGGGGCAAAGCCAAAAACAAGAGGTCCACAGGTGGTTCTAGATCTTCCAAGCTGCGGAACTTTAGCTGAGTGCGGTTACGTAGATTCGGATGGACAAAATGGGCATATTGATTGGCATACGTTTCCGATGTGATCTGTGTCACCTCTACCTCTGGATGGGAGAGCAGCAACCGAAGCAATTCTCCTCCTGCATAGCCTGATGCACCAACAATAGCAGTTTGTATCATGTCAAAAAGTCCTTATATATTATCTAAAATGTCCTACTCTAGTCAGATCCTCTCACGTTTTGTATGTACTTAATAAATATGTCGGCAATGTCACTCTCAGCGGCTTTGCTAGCCCAGTGAAACTCCGGCGTGTGATTGGACCCGATAGGCTGAGAATAGTTTCTTCTCTTCTTTACGGATCCGTGAGCAGAAAATTCCCACAATCTTTTCCTCCCTTCAACGCCCCGATTTATCCTTCATAACAACCTCCAAAACATGATCAATGATCTTCCCTGGGATATCAACACCGGTGGTGTCAATACTGTTGCGAAATTCCGGTGTGTGGTTGATTTCGTTGACCAACAAACGACCGTCGTGGTCCTCCAATAGATCAATGGCCACCACACCGCCACCAACCACATTTGCTGCAGCCCGGGAGAGGGAATCCACTTCTGTGGTTATTGGGCAATTAGTAGCCTCACCTCCCCTGGCGGTGTTGGTGATCCAATGTGATGATTGGCGATAAATGGCGGCAATGGTTCGACCACCCACTACGAAACTGCGGATATCCCGGCCCGGTTTCTCGACATACTCCTGGATGTAAAAAACACTGTGGGTATAATCTCCCAACCTGGTTTTGTGCTCCAGAACAGCTTCAGCAGCACAGCGGTCGTTGATGCGAGCTAGCAACCGTCCCCATGATCCGGTTAAGGGTTTTAGTACTACCGGGTAATCCATTTCTTCAATCGCGTCCAATGCCGCCTCTTGAGTAAAGGCTATCCGTGTATTTGGGATCGGCACACCAGCCTCTCGTAATGCAATGCTGGTGAGCATCTTGTCTCCACAAGTAGCAATTGTCTGGTGGGAATTCACCGTCGGTATTCCTCTTCCTTCAAGCCAGCGGCTGAGATAATATGCCCGAGAATGACTTAAACACCGAATGAGTACGACATCACATTTCTGTAACGTTTCCAGACTTTTAGTCAGGGCTGAGGATGAATCCTCGCCCTGACCCAGTGCTAAAGCAAACTCCCTCGAGTCGATGCGCTGAAAAGACACATTTCGTTCCTGCAACGCTTGAAGTAACAATTTTTCTTCAACACGAATCCGCGAACATATAATTCCCACATTCACTTCCCCATTTTGGATTTGACTCCTTTTATTTTCGCTCATCATTTCATCCAATCTCTTTCCCTAAGCTGATATTTCCCCGCTGAAGGTGAAACACCACGGAGGGGATAATAGACATAGGGAACTCTATTCACCCCAATCTTCTTCGACCTCTGGGGCAAGGTCAAGTTGAATGGGATCAAGGCTGATCACTTCAAGCTCCACGCCACAATCAGGGCAGACAACGATCTCTGCCTCAACTGTATCGGGAGCAAACTCTAATTCAGTTGCACATTCTGGGCATGTACCCATATTTAAATTCTCCTTTTTCACAAACGTCTTAAAATGTTCTTTGCTTTCCTGATTATGCAACCCTTTTCGTTGCAAATCCAATACCCGTCACATAACAAAAAAAAGCCAGTCTCCGGATGGAGACTGGCTTTTGGAAAACGCTTTGGCGTATGCCTAAAAGACACCTACCCAGATGAGAGGAGGAAGGGTTTTCAGACGAGGCTTATTATCAGTAATTTCTGTTACTATATAGTCCATTTTTTTCTTATATAAAGATGTTTCTTCCCAAACATAAATCTAAGCCTAACATAATGGGGATAGCTTGTCAAACGGTTTTTAAGGATTGTTGAGTGGAAAATACCCGATATTATCGCAGGGGTGATTTCCATTTCTTCCAACGGAATCTATTTGGGGATTGCCAGGATAAATGTTGGTCCCAAATCAGGAGCAAGTGTCTATCCACATTGCTATAATTATAGGGAGATTCCCAAGTCTGCCAACCTTCCCCGAAGTTTCCGGAACCTGTCTTCTTCGTTTTAAATGCATCATGTTAATCCTATAGAAACACCACAGAATTTGGGTCGGATACCGCAAAAGTGGACCATGGCCTGCAAGTTAATTCTTCTTTCTCCTGTTAACGGATCCTGCGATTGATAGCTTTGTTAACCTCATCAAGATCAAGAGGAATCTCAACAGGAGAATTGGCATACTGGGAAAAAACATCCCCTAAATTACTTTTATGATAATTAACCTTAAATTCGGTGAATTTAAGGCCATGGGCAGTGGAAATCACGACTACCTTATCATTAGAATCGATTTCACCACGTTCAATCATTTTCAATAGCACACCCAGAGCTACTCCGGTCTGCGGACAAGTATAAAGCCCCGTGGTGTCCGCGAGAGCTGATGCGTTGGCCAGCTCATCTTCTGTAGCCTGGTCCACAATTCCATCAAAAGATCTTAACACTTTGACAGCACGGTCATAACTCACAGGATCTCCAATCTGAATTGCAGAAGCGGATGTTTGTTGAGCTTCCACAGGACGGTATTTCTTAAAATCCCTCCTGTAGCTCAGATATAAGGGATTTGCATTCGCTGCTTGTGCACAAGCAATCCGGGGCAATCGGTCAATCAAACCTAACTCCTTCATCAATAACATTCCTCGCCCCAGGGCACTCACATTTCCCAAGTTACCAGCAGGTATAATAATCCAATCAGGTACTTTCCAGTTGAATTGCTGCGCGATCTCAATCCCGATTGTTTTCTGTCCTTCAATGCGTAGAGAGTTCTTCGAATTTGCCAGGTAAATTGTGGGATCTTTGGTCAATTCTTCAACAATTGCCATACAACCATCAAAATCAGTGTCAAGCGCCAACACCAAGGCACCATTGGCAAGTGGCTGCACAAGTTGGGCGGTGGAAACTTTCCCTTTCGGTAAAAGGATTACAGCAGGAATTCCCGCAGCAGCAGCATAGGCAGACAGGGATGCGGAGGTATCACCTGTAGATGCACAAGCAACAGCACGGATTGTTTTATTATCAGCAATCATCTGGTTGACGACAGAAATAAGAACTGTCATCCCCAAATCTTTAAAAGAACCTGTATGACTAATACCGCTTTGTTTAACCCATAAATCTGGTACACCTATGATCTGTCCAAGACGCTGGGCTTGAAAACAATTCGTATGCCCCTCATATAGGGAAACAACATTCTCACTTTCTACTTGGGGGCAAACCCACTCCTTTTTTCCCCAAACACCGCTGCCATAAGGCCATTCATTAGTGTGGGTTCGCTGGTCAAAGGTTGTCTTCCACTCCTCACCTGTGCACTCCTTCAACGCGTCCAGATCGTGTTCGACATCAAGTAATCCGCCACAATCTGGGCAGTGATAAACAACGTCAAATATCGAATAGCGATTGCCACAACCCTGGATACACTCAAGCCAACT
>CAYUXO010000144.1:0-3607 GCA_964448865.1 uncultured Anaerolineales bacterium | reverse complement strand
AAGGAACGGGTTGCCCCTAGTATTTAACGATCTTCAATTTTAAATTTTCAATCTTATATTTTCAATTGTCTTTATCCATTCTTTCAACTTCCGCCGGCATATCCAATCGAGTGAAGATCTCTTTGGCTTCGGTCCACATCTTCTTTCCCAGCTTCTTGTCGCCAGAGTCCAGTTCATGTTCGGCCCAGGGCCGTAATGTGTGAGCCAGCTCATCATCGGCGCCCACTTCGCGGAAGATCTGGGCACTTTTTGCAAAACAAGCTTCAGCCGAGAAAGACTCCCCATCCACCTCAACTCCTTCACTTTTCCCGGAGGCTACCTTTCCCAGCGCCCGCCAGGCGGCACCCAAATATTCCTGAGCGCCGGTTTGCACCCCCAGATCCATCGCTTCCTGAGCTGCTTTTTCTGCATATTTCAACAAACCCTGGCCCAGATAGGATTCAGCCAGGAAATAATAGGTCAGGGACAATCCCAACCAGCCCGATCCCTCCGTCAGCTCCAGAACCTCTCCCAAATGGTCTTCCGCCTGACTAAAATCTCCCAAACCAACCCGGGCCGCGCCTAAACTAAAGAGGTTGAGGATTTTCCAATCCTGGTCGCCGAATTCTTCCATGATCTCCCCGGCTTTTTGGTACAGGTCAACAGCATTCTTATATTCCCCCTTATGACTGGCAGTATTGGCCAGGTTTCCGGTGATATTGCCGATCCACCATTTTGAATGAGGGTCATTGATCCCCTCAAAAATAACCAGGGCACCCTCTTTATAATCCCGGGCCTCCTTAAAATCTCCCCGCACATCCTGGATCAAGCCCAGCAGGTTTAAACAGCGGCCGATAGCAGATTGATTCTTCGCCTTTTCATTTAGTATTAAGGCTTCTTTTACGAACGGATCCGCCTGATCCACCTCACCCAGGCGATAGTGCCCTTGCCCTTTCATCAGGATAGCGTTGGCTAATTCAGATAAACAATCATTCTCCCGGGCAACTACAGCTGCTTTTTCTGCACTTGCCAGGGAATCTTTAAAATCTCCCTGGCGATCCCGGACCTTGGCAATTGCCAGCCAGGCCTGGGCTTCTGATGGACAATCCCCCAGGGCTTTAGCGAAATCACTCATCTTTTGATAAGTTGCTGCAGATTCTTCGTATCGGGCAAGTTTAAGTTGGGCATTACCCTGACCGCTATATAATGTGACCGCTCGGCGATCCTTTTTCTTTCCGAGTATTTTTGCCCCGGCTTGATAGTATTCAATGGCCTCCTGTTGAGCGTAAACCAGTTGAGCCTGGTCGCCTGCCATCAGATAATAGTCCAGGGCTTTGTTTTTATCACCAGCCTGATTGAATTGAAAAGCCAGCTGGGGGGCAGCCGATTCGAGCTGGTCAGTATGGATCTCTTCCAGAGCCCTAGCGACCTTTTTATGGTAATGGACCCGCCGGTGCGGGCTCAGTTCCCCGTAAAGCACATCCCTGAACTTATCGTGGCTGAAGTTGTAGCCCTCTGCCCCTTCGTCCTTGATCAAGCGCCTGCTCCAGAGCTCATCCAGGGACTGAAGCAGCTCCTCTTCTCTTTTTTCTCCAGTCCGGAATAACAGTTCAAAATCAAACTCTCTTCCCACAACTGATGCAAATGTTGCCAGCTCCCTGGTCTCAGGTGTCAGGGCATTTAATCGGGTTTCGATCACTTTTTGAACTCGGGGCGGCATTCTGCTCAGGTCAGTCCCATCCCCAAAATCTTTTAAGAATCCTGCCCGGACCATTTCGACCACAAACAGGGGATTGCCTTCCGTTTCCTGATAAAGCCGTTCTGCAGCTCTCTTCTCCAGGGTTTCTCCCCACAGGTCTGACGCCAACTGATTAGTCCCTTCCTGGTCCAGTCGATCCAACAGGATTTCAGTGATCTTATCTTTCCCTCCCAGATCCCCAAAGAGGGGGATCAACGGGCTTTCCGCCAGCAGATCCTCTGTTCGAACTCCAGCAATCACCAATAATTTGGTATTCGATTTGTAAGCTAATAAGAAGCGCAGCCAATCCAGGGTTTCCCTGTCGCACCATTGGGTGTCATCTAGTACTATCACTATCCTGTTTTTGTCGCCCAGCAGAGCCTTGGCACTGGCTTCAAACATTCTTTGGCGCTTCCAGCTCTCACTTAATTTTTCCGGGTCTGGAAGATCCGGGAATTGATCGCGCAGTTCTGGCAGAAAGCGGGCCAGTTCTATCAGCCAGGTTTCATCCAGTCTGGGTAATTTCTTTTGAATATATTCATTCCTCAATAAAGAAGTGACAGGTGTGTAAGCCAGCTCATCTTCCATTGGATAGGAGCGTGTTTTCAGGCATGTTATACTCCCTTTCCTGGCCCAGCGAACGAACTCCTCTGCCAGGTAGGATTTGCCAACCCCTGCTTCCCCCATGATCACAACCAGGTGGCCTCCGGTTTGATGGTCGAGCCAGGCCCGCTGCAGGGCATCCCATCCCTTCTCCCGCCCCACCAGCCTGGTCTTCTTTTCGGTAACACGGAATGGTTCAACTGATGGACCTTCCCTCTCCATGACCTGCTGGTATAGCTTCTGGGTTTTTGAACTGGGATCCAATCCCAATTCCTTTTCCAGGACCTCAACACATTGGTGATAGGTCCGGGCTGCCCGGGCTCTTTCACCGACACTGAGATATAAACCCATTAATGTCTGGTAGGAGATCTCATGTAAAGGATCCTGCCGGACCAACTGTTGAGCATGCTGGATAGCCGAGTCGTATTCCTGGTTCTGATCCAGAACGTCAACCAATTCTTCCAGGATATTAAAATATGCCTGGCTTAATCGCTCCCGTTCTGGTTGGATCCAGTCATCGTAACAGCTGGGCAGCAGATCGCCTTGATAAGCATCTACAGCTGTTATCAACGCCTGGCGGTGGGCATCCTGATCAGTTGAACTGCCGGTGATGTCTGTCTGGTCTACTGCGCCCGTAAAACCATCCAGGTCCAATTGGAATGGGGTGTCTGGTTTCCACCAGATGGTCTGCTGGTTTACTTCCAGGTAATCGTCCGCCTTGGGGAAAGTTTCCCGCAAACGGAAAAGCATATTCCTGAGATTGGTTCGGGCCTGGGATTCGGAGGAATCCGGCCAAAACAAAAATGAAAGTTGCTGGCGTGAGAGTGGGGCATCTCGATTGATCAGCAGGTAGGCTAAAAAGGATTGCAAGCGGGGAGAATCCAGGCCAGCGACAGGTTTGCCGTCGTAGACCAGGTGAAAATTACCAAGCAGCTGGATCTGCAGGACTTTCTTCGCCAGGAGCCCTCCCTTGATTTGTTTTAGCTGTTGAACTAATTTCAAGTATAGAATAGGGCAGTGGGACTGTCAAATAGAGGAAGCTTTGCTTCCGACCGAAGACGGAAGAAGAGGGACCGGGGACCGATGAAAGAATATTCAGTAAATAGTAAGTAGTGAGCTGTAGGGGCGACCCGACGGGTCGCCCGATTTTCAAAAGGTAACTGTCATTGCGAGCGACTGAAAGGAGCGCGGCAATCTCCTGAAATGTTGAGGGTCGAAACGTCGGCGGAGGCCTGTGCTGAGCCATCCGAAGCGCCGACGATTGGCCGAAGCGAATGCTGAGGTCAA
>CAYUXO010000143.1:0-3634 GCA_964448865.1 uncultured Anaerolineales bacterium | reverse complement strand
ACCACCTCTCTGTTCCAATCTGTATTACAGTTGGTACACTACCTGATTAAATAGTATTACTGTGGCATATATATGCTATAGCTATTCAGTGTTAGCATGTATTTGCTAACCAAGTGTTTGACAAAAAAGGAATATCAGGATATTAATCTATTCATATTCTATTCACTAAGGACATTAAAATGACACGTGTGCAAGATGGGAACAGACTCCTAACTATCCTTGAGAGCGGGGCTAAATCATCCCGAGAGTTGCAGAATGCCCTGGGCATAAGTCAACCCCAGGTGTCTCGACTTATAAACTCTCTAGGAAGTAAGGTTTTGAGACTGGGGCGTGGGAAATCCACCCTTTATGCCCATGCGAGAGATATCTGGGGTTATGGTAATGAATTCCCTGTATACCGAGTAACTGAAACTGGGGACATAGAATCCATAGGCACCCTCTTTACACTCCAAGGAAATCAATATTGGTGGTTTCCTGTTGCTGGCACAGGTGAACTGTTTGACAAATTGCCTTGGTTCATACAGGACTTGCGCCCTGATGGTTTCATGGGGCGAGCCTTTGCTCACAGAATTGGGCCGCAATTAAGACTTCCTGATCTACTCCAGTATTGGACAGGTGACCACGTTTTAGTTGCGCTCTCAACTAGAGGTGAGGATTTGATGGGGAACATTATTGTGGGTCAAGAATCACTGGGGCGCTACCTGGAAATGACGCGCCAACCGTGTGAGGCTATAAGCATAAATGATCGTTCAGGGGTATATTCAAGATTCGTGGAATCTGCATTAGAAGGAAACCCACCAGGGTCATCTGCTGCCGGGGAACAGCCTAAGTTTGCTGCACTAGTTGAAGACAATGGTGAACTTAGGCATGTACTTGTTAAATTTTCTCCTTTGATTACAACTCCCGTCGGAAGGAGATGGGCAGATTTGATTGTTTGCGAGCATATTGCCTTGGATCTTATACGAGAGCGTGGAATAGACTCTGCCAGCAGTCAACTTCTTGAGACAGGAGATAGATATCTTTTGGAAGTTAATCGCTTTGACCGTCAAGGAAGGTTTGGTCGCCTTCCTATGTTATCTTTATTTACAATCGACGCCGAATTTTTTGGTCATTTAGATAATTGGATTGCTGCTGCATCCAGGTTAGAAAACAATGCAATGCTCTCTATAGAAGACGCAGCCAACCTTCGGTGGTTATCCGTGTTTAGCAGTCTGATTGCGAATACTGATCAACATTTTGGGAATATATCATTGATAATGGAAGATGTAAGGCCACGTTTTTCTCTGGCACCTGCCTACGATATTCTTCCAATGTTGTACAGGCCTCAGGAAGATGATGTTCCAACTAGAACTTTTAGTCCTGGAATTGAAATCGCTTCACAAGCATTGGATCTGTTTCCGGATGCTCTTGACTGGGCGGTAAGGTTTTGGGAAGAAGCTGCTGGAAACCATCGAATTACAGAAGATTTCAGGGAAATATGTCGGGAAAACTTGGGAATTGTTCGTAGTTTACATGGTGGTCCTCAACTTCTTTCATAGTTATGCAAGTTGGATATTTAATTCAGTAACTCAAGGTTCTCAACGCTTGATTCATGAGGCAGAAATAAAAATGCCGTGTGAGGACCATGTCGGGAGGGCAGCAGCATGTCCCTTGAATTCTGGCGCGCACGGGCCTATTCTGTAAAGAACAAAGGGGAAAACATGAAAAAGATTGTTCTCTGTCTGCTGCTGATTTCAGGGCTTTCCGTCAGCCTGGTTCAGGCTGACTACCAGAATGGCCTGAAAGCCTTCAAGGCCGGGGAGCTTGAGCAGGCCTTCAAAGAATTTCTCGCTGAGGCCGAGAAGGGGAATGCCGACGCCCAGAACGACGTAGGGGTCATGTACAGCTTAGGTCGCGGCGTTGTCCTTGATCGTGCCAAGGCGGTCCAGTGGTTTCGCAAGGCCGCCGAACAGGGTCATGATTCGGCCCAGAACAACCTTGGAAAGAGTTATTTCAAGGGACAGGGCGTTTCCCGGGATTATGACATGGCAAAGCAGTGGTACGAAAAGGCTGTGGAGCAGGGCAATGCCCAGGCCCAATATAACCTCGGATTGATGTACTACGATGGGGTCGGTGTCGCCCAGGATTTCAGCAAGGCAATGGTGCTGTTCCGTAAAGCTGCCGATCAGGGGATCACCAAGCCGGAATAACAGGGTGCCTTTCCGCTTGATGGGGCCATAGTGTTCGTGTGCGAGATTTACCATGAGCTTCAGTGGAGCAACAAAATGATTTTAAATGCTAGCTTTTAGGGGGATGTGTGGAGCTGTCATACCAGGATTTTCTGGTTCTTTTGCATGAGGCCCACCCACTTGTTCCCTTAGGGCTCCTGCTCCTTTGCGGGTATGCCGGGGGGAGGATCGCCAACGCGTTAAAGGCGCCGCGCGTCAGCGGTTATGTCGTCGCCGGAATGATCCTCTCCCCATCCATTCTCGGGATTTTCCCCAGGGACCTGGTCAGGGAGGATTTCACACTCATCACGGATATCGCCCTTGGCGTCATCGCCTTTTCCATAGGAGGGGTGCTTGAGCTGCCCAAGGTCAGGCGGCTGGGTAAACAGATGTTCTGGATTGCCGTTACCCAGGCTCTTGGCGCATCAATAATGGTGACAGGGGGAATTCTCCTGATCTTCCCCTTGATAGTTGGCTCCGGGTCATCCCTGCTGGCAAACTACATCCCACTGGCCATCGTGATCGGTGCTATCTCCGCGGCCACTGCGCCCGCAGCCACTCTGGGGATTGTTCACGAGTACAGGGCCAGGGGCCCCATGACTACCACACTCCTTGGGGTCGTGATGCTGGACGATGCCCTGACCATCCTTTTTTTCGCATTTGCGGCCCAGGTCGCCCGCAGCTTCATAGCCCAGGACTCATTGTCGGTGATGGTTGCCTTTGGGAGGCCTTCCTTAGAGATTCTGGTTGCCGTTATCATTGGCGGGGCGGGAGGTTTGTTCCTGAAGATCCTGGCGCCAAAGATCCCCAGCAGGAGCGCTCTGCTGGGGGTTGGATTGGGAACAATTTTTCTCACCGGCGGTCTGGCGTTGAGTGTTAATTCATCAGCTCTGCTGGCCAACATGGTGTTGGGCTTTATGGTTACCAACTTTGTCCGACACAGCGAGGACCTTTTCAGTGTAATTGAAAATGTTGAGGAACCTGTTTTCGGCATGTTCTTCGTCCTCGCAGGAGCCCATTTCGACCTGGGCGCTGCGCAGACAGCTGGATGGCTGGCGGCGATTATCGTAGTGGGCCGGTTCGCCGGCAAGTTTCTCGGCGCTCGTCTTGGAGCTGAGATCTCCGGAGCCACGGATTCCGTGAAAAAATACCTGGGTTTCGGCCTGCTGCCGGCAGCTGGGGTCACGGTGGGCCTGGTCCTGATTGCTCAGGATCTGTTCATAGACACAAATATTTCAGAACTGATGGTCAATGCCGTTCTGGGTTCTGTTATCGTCAGTGAACTTCTTGCTCCCCTGATGGTTCGTTATGGTCTGATCAGATCCGGGGAAGCGAAACAGCCTTCATGAGGCGCAATGTCACCCTTCAGGGAGTAATCAGGTGAGGGATAAAGAGGAAAAAATCAGGGGCAGGGACAGAAAGGAGAT
>CAYUXO010000142.1:0-3761 GCA_964448865.1 uncultured Anaerolineales bacterium | reverse complement strand
TGATCTCCCTGTGGGGAAGCTCCTGAAATTCCTCCCAGGTCCAGCTGCACTCTTCAATGACTTCCCCCCAGATCTTAAATCTCCAGGTCTCAGGATCAAACTCGGGCACAACACCATAATGCAGCACAGGAAATTTCAGAGTTAAACTCTGACCGGGGGGAAGGCGTCCCTCACTCTCCATCTTTTTTTCTTGAGCATGTCTGTCAATGGCCTGAGGCATTAGATTCCTTTTTATTAAAATTCAAGACTGCTGTCGGGCTGGAGCACATGAACCTCGGAATCGGTTTCTGATTCCACGCGCTTCTTCCAGGCTGTCGGGTCCTGGGCAATAAGCTCCCAGGTATTGTAATGGGCAGGGATGACATGTTTGGGCTGGATCAATTTCACTGCCCTGAGGGCGTCATCCGGACCCATGGTGAAATTGTCCCCGATAGGCAGGATTGCCAGATGAATGTCTTCTTCGCCGATCAGGGACATGCCGGCAAACAGGCCGGTGTCTCCTGCGAAATAGATCTTTTTTCCATCCGGCGTGGTGATCAAAAAACCGCCCGGCATTCCCCCGTAGGACCCATCTGGCAGGGATGATCCGTGGATGGCCTGGGTCAGCTTCACATAACCAAAGGGATAATCGTGTCCCCCTCCGATATGCTGAGGGAACACTTCCGCGCCCCTGGCTGCCAGCCAATTGGCAACCTCAAAATTGGCGATGACTTTTGCGCCGGTCTTTTTGACTATTTCGACCGCATCGCCAACATGGTCTCCGTGGCCGTGTGTGATCAGCAGGTAATCGGGATTGAGGTCTTCTGCCCTGGTCTTTGTGGCAGGATTATCCGTAAAGTATGGATCGATCAGGATTTGATGGCTGCCTATGGTTAAGCCAAAGGTCCCGTGACCGTAGTAAGTTATATTAAAACTCATTGGTACCTCCCGGATTGGCGTTTTTTCGATCAGATCATATTGCTGGCTTAATTATAAAACAGCTTTTGTTTCCTCGGGTGGGTGTTCAGTCATAAAATGGTCCACCTTGAGGTAAAATCATTTGAGTGTCAGGTGATTCCTGAAAAGCTTTCATCCATTCTAGTGGTTTATTAGTTATTTGCGAGGTTAATGATGGCAAAATCCAGCGACCGTTTTTATTTAGGCCGAATATTCGATCCCAAAAAAGGTGAGATCACTCCGGATCCATTGATGTATGATCCAGATGATTTAACGACCCATGCAGTTGTTTTGGGCATGACGGGTTCGGGTAAAACTGGTTTATGCATAGGTCTGCTGGAGGAGGCGGCTTTACAGGGGATTCCAGCCTTAATGATAGATCCCAAGGGCGATATCACCAATGCTCTGCTGCATTTCCCTGAACTGCTTCCGGAAGATTTTCTTCCCTGGGTAAATCCGGATCAGGCCCGCAGGGATGATAAAACCATTGAAGAATCTGCCGCAGATGCAGCTTCTCTGTGGAAGAATGGATTGGAAAAATGGGGCATCGGATCTGAGCGGATCAGGGCACTGAGTGAATCGGCTCATTTTGCCGTGTATACCCCTGGATCGGAAGCTGGGATCCCGGTCAATGTTCTGGCCTCGTTAAAGGCGCCTGGTTTGCCCTGGGATGAAAACAGGGAAATGCTGGCGGAAAAGATCTCTGGCATCGTAATGGGGCTGCTGGGCCTGGTAGGTTTGGATGATCTTGACCCGGTTCGCTCCAAAGAACATATTCTGCTCAGCAATATTTTCCAAAGTGCCTGGAGCAGAGGCCGCGACCTGGATCTGACCGAGTTGATCCTGCAAATCCAGAATCCGCCCTTTGACAAATTGGGTGTATTGGAATTGGACAGCTTTTTCCCTGAGAAGGAAAGGCTGGAATTATCGATCCTGCTCAACAACATCATGGCTGCTCCAACTTTTCAAGCCTGGCTTGAAGGTGAACCGCTGGATATAGATTCGATGCTTTATGGAAGTGACGGAAAACCCCGCCACAGCGTGTTTTACATTGCCCACCTCTCAGATGCTGAACGGATGTTTTTTGTGACCTTGTTATATTCTGCCGTAGAGACCTGGATGAGAACCCAAAAAGGTTCCACGTCTCTCCGGGCGCTGATCTATTTTGATGAAATTTTCGGATATCTTCCCCCGGTAAAAAACCCTCCCTCCAAAACACCCATGCTGCGCATGTTAAAACAAGCCCGGGCTTTTGGAGTAGGGCAGGTGCTGGTTACCCAGAACCCTGTTGATGTGGATTATAAGGCTATGTCCAACGCCGGAACCTGGTTTATCGGTAAATTGCAAACTGAACAGGATAAAAACCGCCTGCTGGACGGATTGGAAGGAGCAGCTCCGGGACTGGACCGCAAGACCTACGATAAATTAATTTCAACCCTGGATAAGCGGGTCTTCCTGCTGCATAATGTGCATGAAGATCAGCCAGTTTTGTTCCATACCCGCTGGGCTATGAACTACCTGACCGGACCATTAACCCGGGTGCAGCTGCCTGCTCTGAACCAGCTTGTAGGAGCAGGAGCACAAAAAGGGGAGCCTAAATCTCAGCCAGCCCAACGGCCATCAAGTACATCGAGTTCGAGAGTGACAAGCCCGAAAGGATCTTCCAGCACCAGGCCAAATGTTCCCGCCGGTATCGATGAATATTATTTGCCCAACACTTTGAGTTTCCTGAAAGCAGTTGACGCTGCCGGTTTGGCTTCACCTCAGGACGAAAAATTCTCTATATTATACAAACCGGCCTTAATAGCACAGGCAACTGTGCGTTTCCTGAAGAGAAATTACAATCTCGATTATGATCTGGTGACGACGGCGCTTGTCAAAGAGACTGGCCGTCAAGCCCGGGTCCGCTGGGACGAATGGATTTCTGACCCCATTGACTTGGATGGCCTGGAACCCGGTGCGAGGTCAGATGCGCGCTTCCAGGAATTGTCTTCGCCATTAACTGATGGATCAAGAATCCGGGAGCTGGAAACGGATTTTAAGAATTGGATTTACCATACTGTCACAGTCCCGGTCAGGGCCAACGAGGAACTGAAAATATATGTCGGCCCCGAGGTATCCCAGGGAGAATTCCGCCGCCTATGTGCCAGCGCTGCTGAAAAAGCCCATGATGACGAGCGAGAAAAAGTGAATAAAAGCTTTGATAAAAAACTAGACACTATTAAAGATCGTTTGCTGAGGGAAGAGCGCGAATTGAATGAGGACCAGGCAGAACTGTCCCAGCGCAAAATAGAAGAGGTTGGCACCCATGCGGAAAACCTGATCAGCCTGCTGGCGGGCCGTCGGCGCAGAATAACTACCTCGCTGACCAAACGGCGGATGACCAGTCAGGCCAAGGCGGATGTGGAAGAATCCCTGGATGCAATTGAAGCTTATAAAAAGGAAATCGAGCATCTGGAAAGAGAACGTCAGGAAGGCTTACGTGAAGTTAATGAAAAATGGCAGGAAATCCTGGAGGGGGATATTGAAATACCTGTTACGCCTTATAAGAAGGACATTCTCCTGGAGATCTTTGGGGTTGCCTGGTTCCCGTATTATCTGTATGATGATGGCGGCAGGGATATCGAGCTCGCGGCGTATAAGGGTTAATTGTTAGAAAGTTCAAAGAGTATGATTTAAACAGTAAATTGGGATGAAAGGTGGGGATAATAAACGTAGAGTTAAAAGTAGGGCTAAGGTTTAAAGTTTGAAGGTTGGATAGTTATTATCTATTGATGCAATTAAGGAATGACCTCTACCTCATTGGGGTTGTCAGTCAAACCTTC
>CAYUXO010000141.1:0-4137 GCA_964448865.1 uncultured Anaerolineales bacterium | reverse complement strand
ATTACATAAGATAAGATCTAATCATCCCCGGAATCCCGATCTTCTCTCACTAGATCTGAGGCCAACACTGGACCTTTATTAACGGCAACAGGTTCCCAAGGGGAAAGCGGTTTGCCGCCCCAGCTGCCTACACCTGATTTCATCAGATCTGCCATCCTGTCTTCTATATATTTCTTCTCAGGGATTATCCTTCCAATGACCTTGCTTCGCCTTATTAGTATGACGGTCTCTTCGCACTCAACCAAGCCAAGATATATATCGAGGTTTTTTCGCAGTTCTGTCAAGCTTATACTGTATTCTTTCATTCAACTACCCTTTTGATTAGTTTTCCTTCGATAGTTCACCACACTGTGAGCTAGGCCCGTCAGTGATAAACCCTGTTGCACCCGTTGAGCTGGACATAGCCGGCGGGTAATCTCCACCTGTTTTGGATCGATTTCATCCACGGCGCCTTTGATTTGTATATACAGCTCCTCGCTGAGCTCCCCCTCTCCTCGCAGATAATATCCCCGGCGTTCCTTGTCGCGGCTGTGAGCCAGCTCGTATCCTGAGGCCTTAAAAGCTTTCACTACATCCGGGCATTCAACACATGGGTCCACCCTCGATTGACTAAAAATTCCCCTACGGTATAATATGCTCACCACGCACCCGTAGCTCAATGGAGGCCCTTCGTCTCCCCTTCGTTTCGCTCAGGGTAAACTCTTGACTTCGAATTGAACGGGGAAGCTGAACATCCTTTCCATGGGGGAAAATAACGTCCATCCTCTCTATGGAATTTAGCCAAGCCTGTCCAGCAAGAGCACAAAATCCATCCTTTCCATGCCAATTGCACCAGGACTGCACTAGAAATATTCATTTATTCATACAGATTGGCGGCTCGATTCATTTCATTTTCATCCTGCTTTCTATTTGAATTCTTGATACGATAGGAAAATTCCTTCAAACATTAATCAGCGGAAATCAGAAGCTCAACAATCGTGCTGACAAATCCCCGTAATATTGTTAGAGCCTTGTATTTAAATTAAAAATCAACAAAAAATAATTTATATTCTAATAAATTTCACCAGTACTGCATCTAAGAACGCGTACTTCAAAAGGGAAAATCCTTTTAGAAAATACAGCGCAATTGCTTAGCATGCGCCAGCTCCTCACGCTCAACATGCTTTTCTATAAGATCAAATAAGAAGGACCAGTTCCGGGTTGCCTCCATCTCCTCATAGGTTTCTTTTGGTTTATTCTTAGAGATATCGGAGTCCTTCTGAGTGTTCTTCAGGCGCCGTTTATCGATCACTTCCCCCTCGGCGTTCATCAGTACCAAATAGGTTCGCTTGAGATGCAGGTCAATTCCAAGGTAAAATGGAAACATAGCGTTCCTCCTTTTGATAAACTGGTTTGTGACTACTCGTGTTTAGCACTACGGGAGGAACGCTTTCATAGTATCACCAAAGATTAATCAAATCACTATCCATAAAAAGCGACTCGTATCCATAAAATTTGCGGTTCGATTTTAACTCCACTCTAAAGACAACTCGCCTTTATAGCGCAAGTTTTGCCTCATCGCTGAATTCTGGCTGAACCTCCTTGTGCAAATGCACGTACCTGCTCAAGAGTTGCCATCGTGGTATCTCCGGGAAAGGTAGTCATCAGCGCACCATGTGCCCAACCCAACTTGAGGGCTTTTTCCTCCGATTCCCCTGTCAGAAGACCATAGAAGAAACCTGCTGCAAAACCATCTCCGCCACCGACACGGTCGAGGATCTGTAACTCGGTCGTTGGAGAGATGTAGGTTTGCCCATCAATCCATGCTACAGCGCCCCAAGAATGATGGTTTGTTGAGTGGCAATCCCTCAGCGTTGTTGCCACTACCTTAACTTGAGGATACTTTTCTACCACCTTGTCAATCATTCCCAAGAATGTGCTCGGATCAAGTTTGGATTTTGATTCCATTTCTGGTCCAGGGATACCCAGTCCTAACTGCATATCCTCTTCATTCCCAACCAGTACATCCACATTCTCAACAATGCGCCGCATTACATCCTGGGCGCGTTCCAACCCGCCCCATATATTCCATAATTTAGCCCGGTAATTTAAATCAAAAGATGTCACTGCACCTGCAGCTTTTGCCGTCTGCATTCCTTCGATGATGAGTTCACCTGTAGTTTCGGAGAGCGCGGCAAAGATACCCCCACTGTGGAACCAGCGCACGCCGCCTGCAAAGATTTCATCCCAATCGAAATCGCCTGGTTTGAGCTGAGCACCTGCTTCATTTGAGCGGTTGTAAAAAACTACTGGAGCACGCACACCAAATCCGCGATCACTATAGATAGTGGCCATATTGGGACCATTCACACCGTTGTGATCAAAATATTTGTAGAAGGGTGTGATACCCATCATCCGCACACGTTCCGCAATAAGATCACCAATTGGATAATTAACCATCGCCGAAACAATGCCGGTGTTCAGCTTGAAGCAGTTGGCCAAATTAGCAGCTACGTTATACTCACCGCCGCTGGGATGTACCTTCCACTCGCCGGCTTTGCTAAAGGGGATAATTCCTGAATCAACACGGTGATTCAAGGCACCAAGCGATACCAAGTCCAACGCTGCATTTTGTTTAATTCGCAGTCCATACTTCATTTTATTATCCTTTCGCTTAAGCGTTATAAGTACTGGAGGTAACATCTCCCCCAGTACCAGTCCAATTGGTGTGGAAGAATTCCCCCCGAGGTTTATCTACTCGCTCGTAGGTATGGGCACCAAAATAATCCCGCTGGGCTTGCAATAGATTAGCAGGCAGTCGCTCGCGTCGATACCCATCATAAAAGGCCAACGCGCTGGACATCGCTGGTACAGGAATACCAGCTTCAACTGCTTTGATAATCACCCGCCTCCAACCAGCTAGGGATAGATCAATTTCTATCTTGAAATAATCATCAAGAAGCAGGTTAATGAGATCCGGTTTTTTATCGAACGCATCCTTGATCTTGCCCAGGAAGGCGGAACGAATGATACAGCCGCCGCGCCACATCAAAGCAATGCCACCATAATTAAGATTCCATTTGTATTCTGCTGCCGCAGAGCACATCAACATGTAGCCTTGTGTATATGACATTATCTTGGAGGCGTAGAGGGCATCATGAATATCTTTAATAAAGGTACGCTTATCACCATCAAAAGAGGATATTGAACCTGTTAAGATATTGGAAGCTTCCACTCTATCTATCTTAAGGGATGATAAAAAGCGAGAAAGTACAGCTTCTGTGATCAGGGTTAAAGGTACCCCCATCTCCAAGGATGAAATCGCTGTCCATTTCCCGGTGCCCTTTTGTCCAGCAGTGTCAAGAATCTTGTCAATTACATACTCACCGTTTTTGTCAGTATAGCCCAATATGTCTCGAGTGATCTTGATCAGGTATGAATCTAATTTACCATCATTCCATTCAGCAAAAACCTCTTGCATTTCTTGATTACTCATTCCTAGATAATTCTTCATCAAGTCGTAAGCTTCACAAATCAACTGCATATCCCCATATTCAATTCCATTGTGGGTCATCTTAACATAATGCCCGGCGCCATTTTCGCCTACCCAATCACAACAAGGCAATCCATCATCAATTTTCGCTGAAATCGCTTGGAAAATATCTTTGACATGCGGCCAGGCCTCCGGAGATCCCCCTGGCATAATCGAGGGACCATAGCGTGCTCCTTCCTCTCCCCCAGAGACACCCGTGCCGATGTAAAGCAGCCCTTTCGACTCAACATACTTGGTTCGCCGGATGGTATCATTGTAATTTGAATTTCCGCCATCAATGATAATGTCGCCAGCGTCCAAAAGGGGAATCAGAAGATCGATAAAATCGTCAACCGGCTTACCAGCCTTGACTAAAAGCATCACCTGGCGTGGTTTATTTAATAAACTAACAAATTCTTCAACTGACTTCGTTCCAACAACTTGGGTGTCTTTTGCTTTTCCGCTTAAGAATTCATCTACCCTGGCGACCGTGCGATTAAAAACTGCCACCTTAAAACCGTGATCATCCATATTCAAAACCAGGTTTTGACCCATCACCGCCAGGCCGATCAGGCCAAAATTACATTTTTTCATCTTGATTTCTCCTTCATTAGTATTTTTAGTTA
>CAYUXO010000140.1:0-4233 GCA_964448865.1 uncultured Anaerolineales bacterium | reverse complement strand
TTTCTGTTGTCACTCGTTAAAAATAGTCTTCCCCGTCATCACCGTCATCAAATTTCAGCTCAAACTCGACATCCTCACGGGGCTGGCGAACCCAAAGCTGGATCATGTCACCATCTTCAGTTTCCTCCAAATGCGCGGCAATGATGGTGATTTCATCAACTAGTCCTGCTTCCGTTCGGTACTCAAGGACAATGGTCTCGTTTTTGCCCCAGGCTGTGCTGCAGCGTTCAACCAGAGATAAGCCATCAAAAGCCCTCAGTTCAGCGAAATAGGTATCATATTGTTCAGGGCTTTCCGCAACTCCTTGAATCCATAAACCGCTTACTTCCCTGAATTCTGGTGTTGGTCCTTCAATAATAGTAATTTTTTCTGTCATTCTTTTTCTGGATCGCGCGATCCAGCACCTCCGCTTAGGCCTATCTTACCATATTTTTTATCCAGGAAAACCTTACGGATTTTAAAGTTTCTACCAGCCTGGGAATAAGGGTTTTTTGCACCCCCAATGATACCTATGCGTAACCGGAGGGTTGTTTATTATGTTTCCCCCTCTTCTCTTTCATCACATCCAACCTGTTGTATAATTGGAAAACAATCCGGGATAATATTTTCAGGCAGACATATTATGTATTCCATTAATATTCTTTGTTTATCATCAAAATCATCCTTCTTTAAGAAAATCAAAAGCCTGTTAACAACTGCCAAAGGGGTAGGCTTCCCGAATCAGACAGTAAAAATCCATCATTATTCATCAATCTCTGATAACATCCCATCCAAATTAATCCACTCCTGCCAGGTTGTGATTTTCGACTGTAGTTCACTTGATTCGAAATTGGACGAACTGCTTCTGGAATTATCCGCCAAATTTAATACCCCTTCCCTGGTTTTGGTTGCTGATAATATTTCCACTATTCCCCATCTGGCAGAACAGGCGATTTACAATATCAATTCCCAGGATATCGAAAGCCCGTTATTTCATAATTTCATATCTTGTCTGGTATCCCATTCAGACCTCATTCGATCAAATCTGGCTGTACAGGATAATCTGAATAATCGTTTAAACGAACTTCTTTCTATCAGGAAAGCCAGTTTACATTTAACCATGAACTTGTCTCTCGACGCAGTGCTGGAAGCGATCCTGGAGAGCGCGATGGAGCTGGTATCAGCTGATGATACCCATGTCTTTTTATACGAGCACGGCGCTTTGTCCTTTGCCGCAGCTCTATTTAACGGAAACCAGCAAAATGAGCCTTTTATGCATCCCCGTCCCGATGGATTGACCTACCACGTTGCCAGAGAGGGTAAACTAAAAGTTGTAGATGATACTATATCCGATCCGATTTTTGAAGATCGTCCCTGGGATGGATCTATTATCAGCCTTCCACTGAAGATAGGCAGAAAGGTTTTAGGAGTAATGAACGTAGCTTTGAAGAGAGCTCACAAATTCACAGAAAACGAAATCCGGGCCCTGGAATTTCTGGGAGACCAGGCATCCATCGCCATCCAAAACGCTAAATTATATGAACAAGCCCAACAGGAAATTGCTGATCGTAAAAAAGCCGAAAAAGCTATCAAACATCTTGCCAATCACGATTCCCTGACTGGTCTTCCCAATCGCAGGTTATTCAATGAAAGAATTGTCCTGGAACTATCCCGGGCAAAGCGCAATAATCAAAAAATTGGCGTGATACTGTTTGACCTTGATCATCTGAAGAAAGTTAATGATTCTTACGGGCATAATGTCGGGGACCTTTTACTCCAGGCGGTAGCACAAAGATTGCTAGGGTTGCTTCGGAAAAGTGATACCGTTGCCCGCATGGGTGGTGATGAGTTTTTGTTGATACTTCCAGAGATGAAGGAGAAACCTGATTCCATTCAAACAGTCGAACGGATTCTGGAAGCCTTGAGTACTCCTTTCTTATTGGAAGGGTTTGAAGTAAATATCACCACCAGCATCGGGATTTCTTTTTTCCCAGATGATGGGGATAAGCCAGAGATGTTAATTAAAAATGCTGATATAGCCATGTATAAAGCCAAAGATAAAGGCGGCAATACTTATCATCTTTTTACTGCCTGATGATAATTGGCTGTGCTAATAAAAATTAACCAAAATAACTTCTTGAAACAGTCTATGTATCAATTGATCATTCTCCTACCTGCTGGATCGGATCTTCAATCATTTGATGAAGGTTGGCCTCAATTCCTGGAAATCGCTGAACAGCTGCCTGGTTTGATCCGTGAATCAATCACCAGATTTGATCAGGTTATTTATGGATCAGAAACCATACAGAGAATGTACACCTTTAGTTTTAAGGACAAGAAATCCCTTGAAAGTGCCCTGATCTCTGAAGCAGGCCAAAAAGCGGGGGATGTATTGCACAGCCTGTCTGGAGGAAATATCACCATTCTGACCGGGGATCATCAATCAGATACCCTGGAACGAATCCAATCTTATTCACCACCCAAAGAAAATTGATGAGAGAGACCTCCAATCGTCCGCTCTTCAAATGGTTTATCATCCCCTTTACACTGATCCTGCTGACATCAGGTGTATATTTTCTCTATCAGACATTCAAAGGAAGTTCTGTTCGATCCAGGAGAATCATCATCTGGATCAGGAGTCCATTATCAAACCCTGAATGGTCTTTGGATGCATTAACTCGCTGCACACCTACTTCTCCATTTTTATTCCCTACTAACGGGTATGTGGGGTATCTTTGGAATGATTCTTTTCGTCCCGGACATAAACACCAGGGAATTGATATCTTCACCAGTAAAAAAAGCGGGGATACTCCTGTTTATGCTGCTTACAGAGGTTTTCTAACTCGCTTGCCCGAATGGAAATCTTCCTTGATAATTCGCATACCAGATGATCCTCTCCTTCCTGGCCGTCAGATCTGGACCTACTACACCCATATGGCTGACACTAATGGTAATTCCTTTATTGTTAATGCTTTTCCCCCGGGGACATCCGAGTTATTTATCAGTGAGGGAACCTTGCTTGGATACCAGGGAAATTATTCAGGGACACCAGGACATCCTGTTGGAGTCCATCTTCATTTTTCGATTGTCAGGGATGATGGTAAAGGAAGCTTCTTAAATGAGTTAAAAATTCAGAACACTATTGACCCATCAACATATTTTGGTTTACCTTTAAACGGCAGAGCCAATCAAGACAATATTCCTTTATGTCCCCAGTAATAAACACCCTATCATTCATCCGTTAAGAGGAGAAAAAGCTAATGTCCGATTTTCAGCATATACTCACCGAAATAACAGACCGGGTTGGATTGATCACGCTCAATCGTCCTGAATCATATAACTCATTAAATTTGCAGCTCTTAGAAGAACTGATGGGCGCTCTGGAAAGTTTTGATAATCACGACCATATCGGGGCCATGGTAATTACTGGAAATCAGAAAGCTTTTGCGGCTGGAGCTGATATCTCTCATATGTCAAATGCAACTGAGGATGAAATTAGAAACAGTTCTTTTATACCAACCTTCACTAAAATAAAAAAGATTAAAAAACCGGTGATTGCTGCAGTGGCCGGTTTTTGTCTGGGAGGAGGTCTTGAGTTGGCAATGTCTTGCGATCTAATCACTTCAGCTGAAAATTCAAAATTTGGTCAACCTGAAATTAACCTGGGCATAATTCCCGGGGCTGGAGGAACCCAGCGTTTAACCAGAGCTGTAGGAAAAGTCATTGCAATGGAAATAATCCTCACCAACAGGACTCTCTCTGCCCAGGAAGCCCTGGACTATGGCTTGATAAATCATATTTATCCTACGGGTGAATATCTATCTCTAACCATTGACCTGGCTCAAAAAATCGCTGCCCAGGCACCCTTGGCTATTTTGGCTGCCAAACAAGCTATCAACCATTCTTTCGAATCTCACCTGACGAATGGACTTGTCCAAGAACGAGATCTATTTTATGGATTATTTGCAAGCCAAGATCAAAAAGAAGGTATGGATGCTTTCCTTGAAAAAAGAAAAGCAAAGTGGACAGGGAAATAATCAGTTCGTGTAGGACAACGTATATAGTTATTTATCCCCTAATTTATTAAAGGTTAATTAATAGTAATAGTAGTAGGGACTGGGGATAAGTGGAAAACCTGTCTGATAAGGTTATTAATGATGAAATTTTCTATAGAAATCCCCATATACGGGGTGTTCTATGTTTACTAACCCCTCACATTGTATAAAGAATAAATTGAATTAGCATAGTTTAATC
>CAYUXO010000139.1:0-4257 GCA_964448865.1 uncultured Anaerolineales bacterium | reverse complement strand
TCCGCCAGGAGTGCATATCTTAAAGTTGGTTAATTTCATCTTAGATGATTACAGGTTAATTAGCAAGGAAATTTACGACCGGGGACGGAAGACCGATGGGACTTCGCGTCTAACCGAAGAATGAGTATGGAGGACTGATTGTATGCGTTTAAGGGGGAACGCCTGTTTTGAGTATACTCCCATAATTCGCTCCCTGGAGAGCGACAGCTCTCCCGGATAAGATTAACGCAGGAGCTGGCGCTCCTGCTTGAGCGGCATTGTTAGCAAGAGATTTTCGCACTCCCTGTGCTCCCTTGCAAAAACACAAAAACCCCGCAGGGGCGCAGTTATTAGTCCTTGGATTGCGGAGCACTCCGGGCAAAGCGAGGAGCATCCAGGGGCGGATGAGGGCATCGCAGACCGAATGTGGCGATTCGTTGGCTAGTTTTTCCCTCATCCTCCTTTGTTATACATGTCCATATGGATCCTTCGTTCCACTCAGGATGACAAACAAGGGGGAAGCTGTTGCCTGTCATTTAACCGGAGGTCGTCTGCTCGAGCTATTTAATTCCAGGACGAAGCAACCTTCTAACCTTCAAACTTTTAAACTTGCCAACCTGCTAACTCTTATTCATATTCCGTATACTTATCCGCTTTGCCCTTAACCTTCTCAACCGGGTACTTGCTCTCATTTAATGACATTTTCTCTCTGGCAGCTTCGACGATATCGATCCCGAACTTGTCTGCCAGTTCGATCAGGTACACCAGCACGTCGCCGATTTCCTGGCGCAGGGCACCCAGCTCCTTCTCATTGAGCTCATCTTCAGTTTTCTTCCACTGGAATATTTCCAGGATCTCGGCAGCTTCGGTACTTAGCGCCATGGCCAGGTTCTTGGGCGCATGATACTGCTCCCAATCGCGAGCGCGAATGAATTCTTTGATGTATGTTTTCAACTCTTCCATATGATCTCCGAGTAATGTAAGTATTGTATTATGAGATTGAAAAAAAATGGAAATTAATCTGTCATCGCGAGGAAGCCAGAGGCTGACGTGGCGATCTCCTGTTAATGAGGAGATTGCTTCGTCCTCCTTCGGACTCCTCGCAAAGACAGTGAAACGGGGGCGCGTACTGACGTTTGGCGTCAGCCAGTAGGGAGGAATTTATTCCTTCCCTTACCCTACCAGGAGATTGCCGTCCTTCGGCTTCGCTCAGGGCAGGCTTCCTCACAATGACACAAAAGCCCCAGCGGGACGCAGTTATTAGCCCTGTGATTTGCGAAGCACCCTGGAAGGGCATGCCAGGGCGGACGAGGGATGATCAATTGTTTAAACTTCCACCAATCATCATTGAAAGGGATCGCAACTAGGATCCTTTGCTCCGCTCGCGATGACATAATGAAAATCTTCAACTTTCAAACTTTTCTATTCCATTCCAATTTCGCACGCTTCTTGCAACTATGGTTATAAACACTCCAAAAAACTGTATTTTTTTGCTACAATGAAAAAACACAAATTCAAGCTGCTCATACAAAACGAAGATTATTTTCCGGTTGAAGGATATCTGCCGACTATGGATATCAATGAAAAGGCGCTCCTGTACCGCGCTCATGCGGGAGACCGAGGGGCAGCTGGAACTCTATACGAGAATTATTACCGCGATATATACAGCTATATCTTTTATCGCGTGAACAACTCGGCGACTGCTGAAGAACTCAGTGCCGAGGTTTTTGTTCGAATGATCCGGCATTTACCCAACTACCTGGATCAGGGCAAACCTTTTATATACTGGCTGTATTCTCTCGCCAGGAAGATTATTGAAGACTGTGATAAGAAGCAGACTGATCCAATACTCACCAAGCAAAATAGCGGCAATGGATCCAATGGCAAGAAACAAACTCAAAAAGGAGAGCAAGCTCTGGGCTGTTTTCAACGAGCACTCCAGCACCTTTCAGAATCACAAAAGGAAATCATCATTCACCGTTTTGTAGAAGGCCGTTCAGTTAAGGATATTGCTGATTTAATTCAACAGAGTGAAAGGGCTGTTCGAGCTATTCAGTTTCGGGCTTTACAGTCTCTGGAAGACGCCCTCGAAAAGGAAAATTGTTTATGATGGGCCAGAAATATTCTGAATGTATAGAGGATTGTCTGCCGATTGGACCTGGGAGAAGATCTCCTGGAAGTCCTGGCAGTTTATCCTGATTATCAGGAGAAGTTAAAACCTCTTCTGTTGGTCGCTATGGCCAGCAGATCCTTTCCGGTGCCAATTCCCAATCATACTGCCCAACGCCTGGGTAAAAACCAGCTGCTGGTAGAAATGGAAATCCTGCGTTTGCGAGCTGCCTTCAGGAACAACACCCAGGTTCCTCCTGCTGCCCGCTTAGTTGGTAACCTGGTCAGAACTGTTCGGTCCAGGGGTTTTTCCCGGCTGGTTCCCAGCTATTGCCTGGCGGTGGTTGCCTTGGCTATTATGATGTCGGGAGGTATTCTGACATTGACTGCCTCGGCTTCCAGCCAACCGGGTGATATGCTTTATAACCTCAAGTTAAGTATGGAGCGGGTCCATCTGGCATTTACTTTTAACGCAGAATTTAGCCAAGCCAACCCAAACCAGGGGGACGATGATTTGGAAATGGTCACAGGCGAAGAATACTTTGCTCCCCGGACCACCGACCGGTCTATACTGGTTCTCCATGGCATCACGTATCAGTTAAATCAGGACGGACGTCCCGGGGTTGGTGTGGAAGCAGAAACTCAGGCTCAGACAGAATCCTCACCCCCATCATTTACAAATGCTCAAACCAATTCCAACAATGGCAACGACAAGGCAAGTAAAGAAGAATCGGATGAGACTGCCGATGCTCCAGGCGATGGCAATCAAGGCAAAGCCTTTGGTAAGGCAAAAACAACAATGGCAAGGCTCTAGAGCATGAAAAGACACCTAAAGATAAGGATAAGTAAGCCAGGAAAATGGGCCTGAAATAAATAATCCTAAAAAACACTTCCAGGAGAAGTGTTTTTTTCTTTAATAATTTATCCAGGACAGATATTTTTATTACAATATTGCCTGAGCTCCGCAATTATATTGAACGGAACCTTTCTTTTTTGTTATTTTTTGCTACAATAGAAAAACACTCTATTGTTTTTCCTATTCATCGCGATCCCAGAATTCAGAGTGAACGATATTCAAAGCCTTTTGATTTTTCCTAAAAGCGCTCCAGTATCGAACCCTCTTTTTTCGATAGAATCGCCGGGAATGATGAGTGCCTATGCTGGGTCAAAGATTCACTGAACTTGTTGATATTTGTTTGCAGCGCCTGGACCAGGGCGAAGATCTGCTGGATATCCTGGCGGATTATCCGGACTATCAGGAGCGCATTAAACCGTTGCTGTTGGTTGCCATGGCCAGCCGGGCTTTCCCTGTCCCGATTCCCCACCAGACTGCTAAGCGGATGGGAAAAAACAACCTTCTGGCTGAAATGGCTCAAATGGAGGGGGAAGGTGCTTTTAGAAAATCTCCCCGGATTCCATCACAAGCCCGATTTTTTGGAAAATTAGGCAGCTCCCTCAGGTCCACAGGATTTACCAGACCAGTACCTAATTTTCGCCTGGCGATGATAGTCTTGATCATGATTTTTGGGGCTGGATTCTATACTCTGAATGCCTCAGCTGGTGGTTATTCCGGGGAATTTATCAACTACCTTAGCTCCAGTTATCAATATGTTCTTGAGGTTTTGAGTTTTGATGTCACCGAGTCTGATGAACTCCCATTTGGAGAATTCCATTTCTTCTCTGGCAAGGGTTTGGGTTTTAATAATCAAGTAGCTCAAAAAGTTGCTCTGCTGCTGGATATTGAAGATGAAGAGGAATCATACCTGCCTCCTGAAGAAGATGGACAAAAGAAGAATCAGAATAGAAATGGGGATGATCAGGAAGGAATGGCTGGTTCCCCTGCTAATAATCCTCAGGATCAAGAGGACAACGGCTTGGCACTGGGACATGAGGTGGATCAAGACAACGAAGGCCTGGCTTTGGGATTAGACAAGGACCAAGAAAATCCTGGCTTAGCCCTGGGATTAGACAAGGACGAGGATGACCCTGGCTTAGCTCTGGGACTCGACAAGGATAAAGACAACAGCGGAAAAGCGCTGGGCCATGACAAGGTTTTTAAGGACAAGCTCAAAGATAAAGACGACGGGGATGATCAAGATGAGGATGATCAAGACGAGGATGATCAGGATGAGGATGATCAGGATGAGGATGATCAGGATGAGGATGATC
>CAYUXO010000138.1:0-4272 GCA_964448865.1 uncultured Anaerolineales bacterium | reverse complement strand
GCCGCAGATGTTGTTGCCAAGGTAAAAGAAATCATGAGTGAAAAGGAAGCCGAGTAATTACCGGAGCCTTGTTCACCAAATGATCGGGGACTGATTTACTTTCACGTTTTCAGGTTTGTGAAGATTATTTCCAGGATTCTGTCTGCTTCGGCCTGCAAAGCACTGCCGTCCATTTTATCGCTGCTCAGACTCAGATTGATCGTGATTGGGCTGCCGAGCGGCACCATCAGCGACAGGTTGATTTTTTGACCTTCAATTGTCTCATTACAGATGATGAGGTATGCCAGGTCACGTTTTTTGAATAGTTTATATCCGATTAGTTCAATGGAGGAAAGGCAAGCCTGATAACATTCACTCGCCGTCATTCCACCCACTTCTCTTTTTGCTTCAAATTTCGCCATAAAAATTTTCCTCATTATGATTAACATGGATTTGTGAGAGCCAAACTTTTTTACCCATAGAAAATTCTACACCACATATCTGATCCCGGGGAATGGGTATTTCAAGTTCACAGTTTTAACAGGAGCTAATCAAACAAAATGGTAAATCGAATAATCAGTGAAATGTTAGGCCCGTTTGTAGTTATTCTGCAATTCACACGGACCAGAACAGGATTGATCACAGTTTTGTTTGGATCTTACCTGTTAATATACGGCCTGGGAGTCCTGCAGATAAACAATATCAAGAAAAAAACCCACCAATTGATAGAAGAAAAATACCAGGAGTGGAAAATTTCCGAACCTGGTTTGTCCAAGAAGAAACTTTTCGAACGGTTTATTCCCTTCTGGGAATCTGAACTGAAAAAAATGCCTTATCTGTATATTATGAACAAACACGATCTTTGGCCGGTCCGAATAAAACCAGACAACGTTCTGATAAAAATCCCCTTATCACCAGCTTACATCAAGGAGCATTTAGCCGGGATTAAATCCAAAGCTGTAAAAGATGCAGCTGTGGATCCCCAGGAATAATTATCCATAGAATAATACCTGGTATCTTCGAAAAGATACAAAACTTACTAACTTGAATTCGTTTTTCTAATAAATAATCCATCCCAGTCATGTGATCGCCGGGATGGATTATTTTATTTACTCTAATTCTTAACTCAGGGACAGATGCAGTGAGGGGCTTCGACCCCTCCGCTGCTCATATGACCGCCGGCTGCCTCACAGGCTTCCTCATCCAGATCCTGTGAACATTGTGTTTTCGGCTCAGGGATGGTCACCTTGGGTTGGGAGTAAGCTGGGTCCTCACAATCACCTACAAAAAGCTTTAGATCCAACGCCAAACCTGGCGCTTCGGGCGGCAGATTGAACATACAGTACAAACGATCATCAAACCCTTGCAAACCGCATTGGTAGGATTCGATCTCGCCCAGCAGAGCCCTGTATTCCCAGGGTTCTGGTCCTTCCAGGCCCGGAACACCTCCGGGGATCTTTAAGTAGAGCGGCAGGACCAGGGTGTTAGCAGGAACGTTAAGCAAAAATACTGAGATCTCCAGGCCTTCAAATGGACGACAGTTATCAGACGAATCATCGGGTTCTGGGGTCAGCGAGATTTCTTCCCAGGGCCATTCCTCCGGAGGATTGTCTGGATCGAATTCATACGATCCAGGATCACAAGCAGATCCCTGAGGGCGGGCAACTCCGCGTTGATCCTCGGTCATACCCGTGCAATCAGGCAGGATATCGATTAATGGGCTTCCCGGGAGCAGGGCATGTGTTTTTGTGCCACCACCATTATTCAGCAGAGGGCCGATCTGGGGATTGGGTTCCGTTAATGTTGAACAGGTTGAGTCGGAATCGTAAGTATTGGTGGCTGTATAGTTCGATCCATTAGCTAACTGGCAATCCATAGGTGAATTCTGATATATAAGCGAATTTTCTACTGTAGTGTGATAGCCTACATTAAGTGCGCCACCGCCCCACATCACGTTGTAGGCATTTCCCCCGTTGGAGGTTTCCGTGGCGGTATTAAAGGCAAAGGTAGTATGTTTGATGCCAAGTCTGGAATTGACTTGACTGTGCGCTACGATTCCCCCTCCTCTTGAGGCAGAATTGGCTGAGAAGGTACTGTTGTTAATAAACATTTTGCCAGCATATCTCAGGATCCCTCCCCCAGAATGGGCTGTATTGCTCTGGAAAAGACTTTTGTTAATGGAGGTCGTACCATCATGATGAGCATAAATCCCACCGCCGGATTGCTCAGCCAGATTAGCCACGAAAATTGAAGTAGAGATTGCTGTATGAAAGGTCATATACTCCGGCCAGACGGAATAGTCAGAGTTAATGGGTTCCAATCTGTCCACTATCGGATAGCCGATCAGCAGGGCGCCGCCATTCCAGGCAGAATTAGCGGAAAAATCAGACCCAATGATCTCTGCCTGGTCATGAACGATCATCCCTCCCCCGGAATCAAATGCAACATTTCCTGAGAAGTGAGTTGCCTTGACTAGTATCTCACCCATTACATGACAGATCGCTCCTCCATGGTTTACCAGGGCTTCATTATAACGAAAACTACTGTCGATGATCCGGGAATCAGAGGGGATTCGAAGTGCTGTTTCCAGATCTCCCGCTTCCACATCAAGGGAAGGGCTGCCGCCATTTCGGATCGCGCCACAGCTGTTGGCTGTATTATTTTCAAAATCACTATCTTCAATTTCCAGATCGGAATTCTCCGAAAAGATCGCTCCGCCAATCTCTGAGGCCGTATTGTGATTATAAATAGAACGTTCGCTCGTTAGACTGCTGAGGCCTCCCTCGGCAGGTCTTTTAGAAAAGATCGCCCCTCCCAGGGCAGCTACATTGACTTCAAATGTACCGAAGCTTGCTGTTAAATCTGAAGCTTCCGAAAAGATCGCACCGCCGGATCCATCAGCTTGATTATATGAAAAATCAGATCTCGTGATGATGACACCATTCGCTTCGTGTATCAGAGAGATTGCTCCGCCATCCTGGACGGCCGAGTTACTGATAAAAGACGAACCATCAATAGTGACTAATCCACCGCTTGTATCAGATAAGTCTTTTTCAGCGTAGATAGCCCCACCGCTGCCAGCAGATGAATTCGCATCAAAGGTAGAGGAGTAAACAGTCAGGACACCGTTTTTGCTGTAGATCGCCCCTCCGAGATCACCCCCCTGGATAGAAGGTTGTGAAGCATAATTCCTTCGAAAAATGCTATTATTAATGATCCTAACCCTTCCGGATTCATTATAGATAGCACCACCTCGGCCTGGGATAATATTATTCATATCCATAGGGCCGACCCCATTTTCAATAAAGTAAGTGCTGGATGCAAAAAAATCACCTTCAAAGACAATTACAGCACCCCCCAGCTGGCGAAGGCCGTTTGATAAAGTGAGATTATAAAGTTCGAGATCTCCAGATGGATCAACATAGAAATGCCCAAAACTAGGTTCGCCGGGTGCTCTTTGGATGTCGATTATCGCCATATTTCCATAGATTGTGATCTCGCTTGAGATAATAGGCAGACCGTTATAGATGACTTGATTATTTAAGCTAGTGGAATTATCGGCTGCAGTGAGAGTATAGAGACAATTTGGATCCAGGTTGATGACATCCGGACCCGGGTTGTTATTAGCCTGGCCTATATGGCCAATCAGGTTGGATACATCGCAGCCCGGGTAATAGGGCAGATTTTGCGGAGTTGGCGTGGAATTATCACAGGCACCCACAAGGACTGCCAAAAAAATCAATACTGGAATAAAAAACCGGATGTTTTTATGGATGGACATGGACTTCCTCCTTGAAAAAATTATCTTATTTTCTTCAACAAATAATCCTAGGGACAATCACAAATGGTTTGTGTATCTGAAATTTTGTAAAAAGTAATTCCAGCCGCTTTACGTTTTGCTTTGTTCAGGTCAATCTGACAGATACTTTCTTTAATAGATCAGGGCATATCAGCCAGAACGTCTGCCAGAGTCACCAAGTCTACTGTTGAAAGGCAGGAAGGGGTGACGACTGCGTTCAACTGGAACCAACGGTGGTGAGCCAGGCCGATATTACCAGCTTGGGCAACCCCGGGATCAAAACCGATCCAGCCGTCTGCGGTATAGGCCAGGGCCGGATGGGTCTCTCCCGAGGTCATTGTGCCAAAGAAATCTGAGCTGGCATCAGGTAAACGGTATACACTCAGAGCCATGTTCCCGGTGAACTCACATGGACCAGGTAGATCTTGCGGTACACATCCGGCTCCAGCAACAGCTGCGACCAGAATTATCAGGACCAGAATTAAGAATTTTCT
>CAYUXO010000137.1:1457-4333 GCA_964448865.1 uncultured Anaerolineales bacterium | reverse complement strand
GCCATATTGGTGAGGAACAATCCATCCGCAAATGGATCATCAGCAACAATTAACGAGAATAACAGGTCAACCGTAGTAGATTGGTTGCGAGTGTCGTCATAATCCGCATAATAAACATTGATCTTGTTGGCAGCCGCATCGGAAGTAATGATCGGGTCCTGGGTGGGCGTGATATCAGGTGGCGTAGGGTTATTAGCAGATGGTGATAAAACCCCGGTCCCGCCACTCAACCCGTCAGTCATGTACTGGTAAAAAGTATCTCCTGACAGTAACAGAGTAACTACTCCTGGATCTGGGATTCCTCCAGCACTAGAGAATGACCAGGTAGGACCTGGTGCGCCATTTTCGTCTGGATCATCGACGTGAAATACCGGCAGAGGGAAATAATCATCAAAGGATAATTCTTCCACGTCAGAAGTCAACAAACCATAAGTCAATCGGAAGGTGATCTTATCGCCAGGTTTAATTCTGATCCTTCCCAGGCTGTCATAATCCCAATTTAAAGTATTTGTTTCATCATTAATAGCGTAAATCGATTTGTCGAGAGATTCCCGTCCAATGGCCGTACCTGCGGCAGCGTTATCAGATTCGGAGCCAATGACCACAAAGGTTGTGTTATTGAGAACATCTCCGCTGACTATAGTTGTATTATCGAGTTCATCACCCTGGTCGACACTGATATCTCCGGATGGATAATCGTCCACAAATTGATCCAGTACCTGAGTCCGAAAAACTATTGTGGCCGTGGTTGGTCCGTCGTTCAAATTGAATGGATCGCAGGGTGAATATAATCCCCCGGCAGGGTTGGCACAGCCGCCCAGCATAGTCCCGTTCTGCCCCCTGGTGGTGATCTCTGCTGAAACATCAAAAGTCAGCGTTGTTCCACCGCTGGCACCTCCACTTACAACAGTACATTCCGTAGGAGGGGTTGTGGTAGCACCGCTATAATCACAATCCACAGAATAATTGGCGTTGTTGAAGGCGGCAGTTCCCATCGTATAACTGTTTCCGTTGACCTGAAGTGTGGGTAGATGACTGGCAGCCTGCAGCACATGCTGGCCATCGCTGATAGTATCAGTCACCAACAGATTATCAAACGAAAAATAATCGGAGACCTGGAATACCAGGGTGTATTCAAGGATGGCTCCCGGCGCGGTTTGGTCCGATCCCGGCCCTCCTCCGGTCCCCGGCACAACCTGAATACTTTTCTGAATAGCAATCGATTTATCTTGCAGGGTATGAAGGGGTGGACAGGTTGGGCAAGTCGCGTCAGATGTGATGGGTGTGATCGGATCCCGGTTGTCGAAAGGATCCCAGCTGGCATCGACCCAGGCGATATTATCAGAATTTACATCATTTCCAGTTGTGGGATTGATAACTGGATCATCAAAGAGAGTATCTCCGTCCTGATCATAAAGCTCAGGAATATAAAAATCATAAACAACCGTGACTGAACCGGATCCGCTGGCATAATTCAGGGACAGGGTGCCTCCTGGTTCAGTTGTGCTGGGCAGGGAGGTGACCGTGTACCCACCCGTTGTTCCAGGGTTGATCCCAATAAATTGAAGGTTCTCCGGGAGTTGATCCTGGATCTCGATATCGCTCAGGGTCTGGCCGCTGGCAATCTCAACTGTGAGGCTGTACTGGCGGGGGAAATTAGGGCCTGTGGCAGTTTCATCCTGGGTATTTCCGGGGCCCGCATATGTTTTATCAAATGAAAATACCTGGGGAGTGACTGAAGTTGGAGGCCAGGTGCTGCTGTCGGTTCCAGAAGGTACCGCAAAGGGAGCATCCCCGCAGCACCAATCATCTTCCGGGGTCTCTCCATATATATAGCCACCCCGGGCATAAATGATCAAATCAGGTGTGAGATCAGCATTTATGCTTAGACTGGCATTTACGATGATATCCAGGGGCGGTTGACCGGGCACATAAGATCCAAAGGGCAGCATCAACGAAACAAATTTATCCCCAGTCGGTCCGCAGACATCCACATAGGCACCGGTGACATCTCGCAGCCAGGGATGACTGACACAGCCCGTACCACCGCCATCGTCAGGAAAGATCTGCAGGTCATCATCGAGTGCTGATCCCAAATAACTGGCCGAGATATAATCAATCCCGTCGTCACCATCTTGTCCCGTCAGCGGAAAAACCAGGTCGATAAAGGGACCGTAACCCGGGTCAGAGCCAGTGTTCTCAAATATGACATTAAAGCTGAAATTTTCCCCGATCATCACCGACGAGGGGCTGATGGATACTGAGGGAACTGCTGCTTCAAATGGTCGGGCAAAACCTCGAGTAAATGAATTACCTGATATATTGCCAAAACCCAGAATAATTATGATTATAATAAAAGTATAAACACGTGCTCTTGAAAATATTTTTGACCCTAGTTTCATTAATCCCTTCATGATGATAACAATTTTCCTAATTGAAGATTATAACATCTGATTAGTGTTCATCCAGGCGTGATTGGAAAAGAAACATGCCCGCATTAAATTACGAATCTCACGCTTAGATCATTACATTCAGCAAAGATTGTAACAAGAGCATGTGAACCATGTTACAATCTTTGGATTACTCAGGAACCCATTATCCTTGAGGATTAATATGAAGAAATTATTAAAACAAATTAAGAGTTTTTTCTTTCCACCGGAAGGTACGCCTCTCTGGTTGAGGTTAGCGCCCTATATTGCTTTGGGAATATTGAGCATACTTGCCCTCTGGGCTGGGGCATACGGGTGGGAATACACCAATTCAGCTGAGTTTTGCGGCACAGCCTGCCATACCATGCCGCCTGAATTCACATCCTACCTTGCTTCACCTCACGCCCGGGTGGCTTGTGTGGACTGCCATATCGGACAGGGATTCAT
>CAYUXO010000137.1:0-1357 GCA_964448865.1 uncultured Anaerolineales bacterium | reverse complement strand
AGGATGGGTCCAGCACTGAATATATTGATATTGAAAGTGATATTAATGTCAATGACATTAAAGATGAAGATTTGATACAGATGGACTGTATCACCTGTCATAATCGCATCTCCCACCTGGTCTCTTATCCGGAAGAAATAGTTGATGAACTCCTGGTCCGGGGCATCATTTCTTCTGATATTCCGGAAATTCGCCGAATGGCTCTGGATACTTACTACAAAGAATATTCCAACATCTCATCTGCACTGGCAGCTTTTGATTTGCTGGATTATTTTTATCAGGAAAAATATCCCGGGTTTTATGAAGGGAATCAAAGTGATATTACTCAGGCGATCGAAGAACTGAAAACGTCCTACACAAACACTGTTTATCCCGAACAGAAATCCGATTGGGCTTCCCACCCGGATAATATTGGCCACGAAAACTCTCCCGGATGCCTGCGCTGCCATGACGGTCAGCACCTCAACCAGGAAAAAGAAGCCATCCGCCTGGAATGCAATCTTTGTCATTCCATCCCGGTTGTATCAGAAGCAGGTGATTTCATAACGACAATTGAACTAAGCTCAGGTCCTGAACCGGAAAACCATCTCAGTGCCAACTGGATTTCTTTCCATCACCTGGTCTATCAACCAACCTGTGATAACTGCCATACCACAGCAGATCCGGGAGGTGTCAGCAATACATCCTTCTGCTCCAACAGTGCCTGTCACGGCGTTAACTGGGAATATGCAGGCTTTGATGCTCCAGCTTTAAGGGAAACCATTCTCGAACTGCTGCCAACACCCCAACCCACACCTGCGCCAGTAGTTGTGCCGGAAGACCCGGAAAGCATGACCTACTCTGAGGTCATTGGCGGCATTCTGATCGCCCGCTGTGGAGTCTGCCATGGTGAAAACGCCCAGGCAGGTCTTAACTTTACCACTTACAGTTCATTGATGGACGGGAGTGAAAATGGTCCAGTAATCATTCCAGGAGATCCAGCGGGAAGTTTATTGCTGCTGAAGACTGTAGAGACCGGATCCCATTTCGCCCAATTCACAAGTCAGGAACAGATCATCATTGAAAAATGGATTGAGGCCGGAGCAAACGAATAAAAAACATTAATAATAGGGCCTGGTTTCCTTAGTGATATGCACCCTATAAACCGGACAAATAAATAGGACCCTCTCTGGGTATATTATACAAACTGGCGTCTGAAGTCCAAAGGTGTCAGTTTTGTTTTTGAAATAATTAAGCTAAAACCTCTCAAGGGAAAAAGCAAGCTCTCCCGGGCATGGTATCCTAAAGAGCTAACACTGGAATTTTGATTTTTTTAGATCTCCTTTTCGAGAGGGAATGAATTCCTCCCTTTGGGCTG
>CAYUXO010000136.1:0-4398 GCA_964448865.1 uncultured Anaerolineales bacterium | reverse complement strand
TTGATTGTCAGCAGATTGATAGATATCCATCAAGGAGTTGATATGCCAGATTTTTCTAAGAGCTATTTTTGAGCCAGGCGCCAGATTGTTGTTTCCAATCGCAGGGAAGACAGCACCTGGAGAAAAATAGAGGACAAGAGGAGTTATAAGGTGGAAAAGTTATATAGGGAACAGATCAAATCGTCCGGCACCAGTTTATTGTTCCTGTTTTTCTCAATTTTGTTTTTCACCCTCTTCGGCTGGAGGTTCTCGACAGTGGGTCTCCGTTTTTTCCCCGGATTATTTGCATTCTTGGGCACGTTCTTTTTATTATATGTCTTCAATTTCCGGGTTCTCGAAATCACCATCAAATCCACTCAATTGAAATTGAAATTTGGTTTAATTTCCTGGAGAACCAGCCTGGATAACATCCGGGAAGCCCGCCTGGACGATTCTCCTGCCATTATTAAATATAGCGGAGCAGGGGTTCACTTTGCTTTTGTAAAGGGAATATATCGGGCTTTCTTTAATTTTCTGGAATACTCCAGGGTGCTGGTTTCGTTTAAGGTAAAACAGGGTTTGGTCCAAGAGCTGGTGTTCACTACCCGCCAGCCCGATCAGGTCCTGGCATTCATTAACACAAGGATTTCTCAACCATGACAACTCAAACAATCCTCACCCCTTACTTTTTAGACCAGCATCTGCCCGGACTGGAAGAGTTATTAAAGCCGGACTGGGTTCGTAATTTCCAGGATCTTCCTGGATCTGAAGTGCTGCTGCGCATGTCAGCCCTGCACGGGGCCATTGCCCGGGAAGTGGACAGGGTAATTTCTGCCAACAATCTTCCAGTTTCCATTGCCGGAGACTGCTGTACAACTATCGGGGTTCTTTCCGGGTTGAAACGAGCAGGGATCGATCCGTTTTTGATCTGGTTTGATGCTCACGGAGATTTTAATACCCGGGAAACTTCTCCCAGCGGATTTTTGGGCGGAATGCCGCTGGCCATGCTGGCCGGCCTGGGTGACCAGCATCTGCTGGAACTCCTTGATCTTGATCCCCTGCCTCAAGAGCAAATTATTTTGACGGATGGACGGGATCTGGATCCAGGAGAAATGGAGCTGGTTACGAGTTCGGAGATCACTCACTTGAAAGATCCGGCTGCATTGTTGGACTACACCTTCCCGGACAGGCCGATCTGGGTTCATTTTGATACAGACATCGTTAATCCTCTGGAAATTCCAGCCCAGAATTATTTAGCAGCAGGTGGACCAAATAAAGAGCAGCTAGGCGAGATATTCCAACGTCTGGCAGAGACTGGACAAATCCAGGCAGTTTCACTTTCCTCCTGGGCGCCGGATTTACCAGGGGCAGAGAAGTCCCGGGATGTGAGCATGGAGCTGCTGGAGATACTTGTTTCGTAAGCTGTAAATTGTAAGGCGTAGGGGCGACCCACTTGACCTGAGCGCAGTCGAAGGAGCGGGTCGCCCTTTTCTGTATTAATATGTCTTTGCGACCCCGAGTAGCAGGAGCGAAGCGCTTGCGTATCGAGGGGGAAGGAATCTCCTTGAAAGTTGAGGGGTTAAATGACGATTTTCCAAAGTATAGGGGGATTGCCGCGTCGCCCTTCGTCTCCGCTATGCTGCGCTCAGGACTCCTCGCAATGACAAAATAATTTCAATTATAATCAATCCTGCACCATAAGGAGGTCTCCATGAAACCATTCCGGAAAAATGTTGCTCTGGCTGTTGATGGAGGAGGGATCAAAGGGGTCATTGTTGCCCGGGCGCTTGCGAAACTCGAAGCTTATCTGGGTAAACCAGCCTATGAAACCTTTCAGCTGTTAGCCGGCACCTCAACCGGTTCAATCATCTCTGCCGGGATTGCAACCGGGCTGTTTGGTGAGGAAATCCATCAGCTGTACTGTGACATGGGTCCGAAAATCTTTCGGAAAACCTGGCGGTCCTCGATCTGGCCCCTAAGCCGATACCGCTACCCGCTTGAACCGCTTCAGCAGGTGCTGGAAGATCAAATGGGGGGCAAGATCATGGGTGATTTCTGGTTTACCGATCACCCGATAGACCTGGTAATAACAGCTTTTGACCTTGTCAAAAACAAGACCTTATTTATCAAACCCTTTAATCAATCCAGCGGATATGACCAGTGGCCGGTAGTAAAAGCTGTCCTGGCATCCTCTTCTGTGCCGTCATATTTTCCGCCGGTTGAAAACCGCTACGTGGATGGCGGTGTGGGTTCTTACCATAACCCTTGTTATGTCGCTGCTTATGAAGCCCAATTTGTGCTAGGTTGGGACCCTGCCGAAACTACCTTGATCAGCCTTGGCACAGGCAGGGAGCCTCATACACTGACCCCGGACCATATTAAGGCTTTCTGGCCCTGGCATTGGATCACCCCGGTGCTGGGCGCCTTTCAGGGTTCCTCTGATGATCAGCAGGTGCACCTGGTGAATACCTTCTTCAAAGAGATGGATTTCCGAAGATTCCAGGTTAATCTGGATGGCCCATACCCGATGGATGAGCCGGAAAAGATCCCGGACCTAACAGCTTATGGGGATCTATTAGGAGATATGATCTTAGCGGATGAAACCGATACAGCCATGGATATTCAGGCCAAAATCGCGCCCCCGAAGGATTTGTTTGGATAAGAACGACAAAGACCAGAGACCGATGACGGTATATACTGTCTTTGCGAGGGCTATTTTTGCCCGAAGCAATCTCCTGATGTGTAGAGGACTGTTAATGAATAATAAAAGATTTATACAAACCCAACAGTTGAAACTGTGGGCTGAAAAAACCAAACTACCCTTAAGGGTGGTTTCTATAAGAACGTAATGCCTGTTTGTATCTAATATTTATTTTCTTATGATAAAAACAACTCAGCCCGCGAATTCATTCGCCGGTTGATAGAATGCGAGGGAATTTGTTGACTCTTATCAATAACAGGAGATTGCTTCGTCCGCTCCGCTCCCTCGCAATGACACACTAGAGGTATATGCGTAAATTAATTGTTACAGAACGGGTCATTATCAGCCTTCTTGTACTCCTTCTCCTGGTTTTGCCAATCCGTGGATCTGGAGTAGACCCAACTAAAGAAGTAGAACAAATCAGGGCCTTCTCCAGAATCTATGAATTTGACTATGTTTCCTGGACGATTTCTGCTCTGGCGCGAAAGTTTGTTCAAGCGGGACTGGATGTGGGTCGTTATCTTCCAAATCAAGAGAAACACGATCTAGTGATTGAATATCTGGACCTAAGCAACCAGGCTAATCAACTCCGGGGACAACTATCCAATTTGATAGCTGCCCCGGATCGGAAAGACCAGGGTGAACTGGAGAGTGATCTCCGGGATAAGCTGATTGAAAAAACCTCACAAAGGTCAGACCTGGCTCCATTTGTGGAGCAGATTCTGCAGGATCAAATTAATACTGCCCTGGTAGAACTCGATATATCCCGGGGAGGTCAGCTGGTGCCGCCGGTGCTGTATCGTTCCGATCCTAATTCCTATGCCTTGATCGTTTCTCCCCGGGAGGAAATTCGCCAGGCTGCCAACCTGATGTTAGTCAGGGGTATGACACTGGACGAGATTGTCGGACTGGAAGTTGCCATCGAAGATAACCTGGATCTTTCTGCCCTGGTTGTTGGAATAGGCGGAGTGGGATTATATCCCTCGATGATCATCGAATCCCCCAATCTGGATTGGCTAATCCATGTTATCAGCCACGAATGGACTCATAATTACCTGACTATCAGACCCCTGGGTGCCAATTACAATTCCAGCCCGGAATTAACCACCATTAACGAAACCATCGCCGATCTCTCAGCGGATGATATCCAGAGGCGCACTTTTCAGCTGTTTTATCCGGAATATCTACCCCCGGAGGGGGAAACCAACGGGCCAGCTCCGCAGTCAGACTCGGAAACTGTGCGGGAATCTGCGCCTGACCTTGAGATACCCGTTCAAGTGCAGCCCTTTGATTTCCGGGAGCAAATGCATATCACCCGCCTGGAAGTGGACCGCCTGCTAGCGGACGGATTAATTGGAGAGGCTGAAGCGTATATGGAAATGCGCCGGGGTTTATTCTGGGATAATGGCTACCAAATCCGCAAACTAAATCAGGCTTATTTTGCTTTCCATGGTTCCTATGCGGCTGACCCGGGTGGAGCCGCCAATCAGGAGGGAGCCGATCTGGGAAGCCTGCTCCGGCAGTTAAAAGCCAGCTCTTCCTCATATCGGGATTTTATGCTCCAGGTTGCCTGGAAATGGCGCCTGGATCAATTTGAGGAATTGTTTGAAGGGATGGATTAGCAGCAGTAATGGGTGAGGAAAAAAGACTGACCGGGGGACCAGGGGAAAGGGTGACCGGGGGACCAGGGGAAAGGGAGACTGGGGGAAAGGGTGACC
>CAYUXO010000135.1:0-4484 GCA_964448865.1 uncultured Anaerolineales bacterium | reverse complement strand
GTACCTTTGCTGCAGGCTGAAATCCAGCTGCCAAAGAATTGGGATACGGATATCACTACAGTCTGGTTTGATCCTGAAACAACACCGTATTTTTATTGGCTGATACCCGACCAGGACAATAAAGCTGTAATCGGATTAATTTCTCCCTGCGGAAATGATATTCGCCAGCTGTTGGATGCTTTTATAAAGAAGCGTAGTTTTGAACCGCTGGGTTATCAATCAGGTCTGGCAGCACTTCACTCTCGCAAATCAGAACATGAAACAATGGTAGGGAAAGTACGAGTTCTGTTGGTTGGAGATGCCGCCGGTCAGGTAAAGGTCACTACTGTGGGAGGAACTGTAACTGGGTTTGATGGGGCTGTAGCTGTTGCAGAAGCGATTCTGCATAATCAATCCTATCAGTCCGCTCTCCGAAAAACCATGAAAGAGTTGAATCTCCATCTTATGATCCGCCAACTGCTGGATAATATGACCGATCGGGATTACCAGAAATTAATTAAATACACTTCACCTGCTGTAAAAACATTTCTGCGGAGATATAATCGGGACGAGATGCGCTGGCATTTTTGGAAATTGAATTTCCTGCAGCCCCGATTTATTCTCCTGGGATTAAAGTTGCTGAGTCGAGTTGTTATATCTAAGATGGATTTAAAAGAAATTGCGCATAGCCGATAAGTATTAATGATTCTTTATCATACCTGGGAACAAATCATGGTATTATTCCGTCAGGTTTACAGCAGAGGACAACATTTATGACTGCCAAGTCAAATAAGAATACAATGAATAGTAAAAACATAAAAATTCTAAAAATAATTATCTTAAGTTTAGCGGGATTGACCTTGCTTGTTGGGGTTGGGTATGTTCTTTTTACCTGGAATCAACCCTTGAGTGCTCCGTTGAACCTTCCAACTAAAACACAAGAGCCAACTTTGGAAACAGAAACTCCACAAGCCACGGTCAAAGCTACTGAAGTGCCTACTATTACACCAAGTCTTACTATTGAGCCAGTTTGTGGCGGACCTCTTTCATTGAATATATTAGTATCGGGGGTAGCATCCAATAATTACTTATATGGATTAGCCGATGCAGTCAGGATAGTCCGGGTTGATTTCCAGAATCCAGGGGTAACCGTAATAGCGTTACCGAGAGATTTGTGGGTAGATATTCCAGGATTAGAAAACCACGATATTACCGCTGGTAAGCTGAATCAGGCTTATTTTTATGGAACCGAAGGTATGGGATATTTCGCTGGATCTGGATATGGTTCAGGGTTATTGGCTGAAACCTTACTGTATAATTATGGTTTTCGGTCTGATAATTATTTGGCTGTTAATCTGAAAAGTTTCAGAAATATTGTTGATTCCATGGGAGGAATTGACGTTTATCTTACCGGTGATGTATATAAAAGAGTATACGGGCAACCGGAACTCTTTCTCAGGGCTGGCACGCATCATCTTGATGGAAAGCAGGCAGAAAATTTGGCCAGGCAGCGGATCACGATCGGAGATTTTGGCAGAATAAACAACCAAACCGTGGTATTAAGAGGAGTGGCAGCTAAGATGCTGTCACCATCTGGTATCTCTTCTTTACCTTCCCTGGTCAATCAACTCATTGCTAATGTCAAGACAGACCTGAGTCCAGAACAGATCACTCAATTAATTTGCCTGGCAGGTAAAATCGATTACCAGGAAGATACTGAGTTTTTAACATTGCCGACAGAATTAATGGTTGAGCAAAGGGTGTATGATGCTCATCTCGATATAAACACAGCTGCTCTGGTTGGAGATACAGAGCAGATCCGCTCTCTCCTGATAGAATTCCAGAATGGTACCTGGCCCTAGATCTAATCTGAAAAAATTATTAATTAAAGAGAATCTCTTTCCCTTGATTCAATCCAATCTGATCCTGGATGGCAATTTCTTGTTCTGGATTTCCCTTTATGATATGATACCTCGAGATTAATGGACTCAATCATTAGGAAAATATATGCTGGAATCACTCAGGCAATCACCAATAAAACTAGGGATCATAATTGTCCTTTTAGTTATATTAAATGTCGTTGGCTGGTACGCCTACCTGAATTGGGATACACCTTTGGGGGAACCCCTCAATATCCCCACAGCGACTGAAGAACCCTTATCTGAATCAGGGACACCTGGGGGAATCCCGCCAACTTCAACTTCAGAAATTGAATTAACTCCGACCATTGAACCTGTTTGTGGAAATGATACTTCCATGATGATATTAGTCACGGGAGTTGACTCTAAAGGATATTTATTTGGTTTGGCAGATTCCATTCGATTAGTAAGGATTGATTTTCAAACCAAGAATGTGACGGTTTTAGCCTTACCTAGGGATTTGTGGGTATATATATCTGGAGCATCTCAGCATGGTGTAACCCAGGGCAAACTCAATCAAGCCTACTTCTATGGCACTGAGGGTATGGGATATTACTCCGGCTCTGGTTATGGGTCTGGACTCTTGGCGCACACGCTGATGGAAAATTATGGTTTGCATATCGATCATTATCTATCTGTCAATCTTAATAGTTTCAAGGACATTATTGATACCCTGGGTGGTATTGATATTTACCTTGCCAGTGATGTGTATAAAAGAGTAAATGGAGAACCGGAATTATTTCTCAAATCTGGCTCACACCATTTAGATGGAAAACAAGCAGAGAGTTTGGCCAGGCAGCGGATCACAATTGGAGATTTTGGCAGAATAAACAACCAAACCGTGGTATTAAAAGGTGTGGCAGCCAAGATGTTGTCACCTTCCAGTATCACTACTTTACCTACACTGGTCACTCAACTTAAAGGCAATGTTATGACTGACCTGAGTCCTGAAGAGATTACCCAGTTAATTTGCCTGGTAGGTATGATCGATTACCAGGAAGACATTGTGTTTCCGTCATTACCGGTAGATTTATTGGTTGAGCAGACAGTTTATGACACTGTTCTAGAAACAAACACAGCTGCTCTTGTTGGTGATGAAGAGCAGATCCGCTCTCTCCTGATAGATTTCCAGAATGGTACCTGGCCCCAGGATTAATCCATAAATATCCATATTATTAACACTTGTTTTCCAGGATTCGAAACCAAATCGGGGCTGGAGGATAATCCCTTGTTTGTGATCACTCTTTATGATAAGATACCCCGTGGTTAAAAACATAAAAAATTAGGAAAAAAATATGCTGGAATCGATCAGAAATTCACCACTAAAACTAGGGATCATCATTGTTGTTTTTGTATTGTTAAACATCGTTGGCTGGTATGCCTACCTGAATTGGGATACTCCCTTGGGAGAACCACTCAATCTTCCCACAGTGACCGATCAACCCCTGGCAGAACTCACTATAACAGAGACGTCCTTAGTTACATCAACAGAAGAAATCTCGCTAACTGAAACCCCAGAAATTGTATTTACACCGACCGTTGAACCTGTTTGTGGAAGTGATACTTCAATGACGATCTTGATCACCGGAATTGATACAACAGGATATTTATTTGGTTTGGCGGATTCCATTCGTGTCGTCAGGCTTGATTTTCAAACCAAGAAGGTGACTGTATTGTCTTTACCAAGGGATTTATGGGTAGATATACCCGGAGCATCTCAGCATGGTGTAACTCAAGGAAAACTTAATCAAGCCTACTTCTTTGGAACTGAAGGAATGGGATTTTACGACGGTCCTGGTTATGGATCAGGTCTCTTGGCGAACACGTTGATGGAGAATTTCGGATTGCATATTGATCATTACCTATCAGTCAATCTTTTCGCTTTAAATAATATTATCGATGCGCTTGGTGGGTTAAATGTTTATCTCGCTGAAGATGTGAATATCAAACATTTTGGTCAGCCAAAATTGTATTTACGGGCAGGGACACATCATTTGAACGGTAAACAAGTCGAACAGGTTGTCAGAACCCGAATTGGAATTGGTGATTTTGGACGAATCAAAAATCAAACCCAAATTCTGAAAGCATTGGTTTCCCAGATGTTGACTCCAGATGGTATTAAACAGCTTTCTGAGATTACCAACAGGTTGATTTCATATACACAAACAGATATCACACTAGATGACATAACAAAAATGGTTTGCCTGGCTGCATTGATAGACATTCAAGATGATATCATTTTTGATACAATTATTTCGGATCAGGAAGAAGCCCAGATAGGGCAGTGGGTCCTTGACGAATTTCAGGGAATTGACATATATGCTTTAGTGCAAGATAAAGAGGTTCTAACCCAAAGGTTGGCAGATTTTCAGGATGGGAATTGGCCAGAGTAAAAATAATCCTGATTAAACATTAAAAACCGGATGCAGCATTTGCATCCGGTTTTTTTGTACATGTCCTTGGAAGAAAGATTTGATCGAGAAATATTTTAGGTTTGGTTGATGGGTTGGTCAGTGTCTTCCTGGAGTAGATCCTGATAAACGCCTGCCACAGCCCGAGATACTGATCTCCAACTGAAGTTTTCTT
>CAYUXO010000134.1:0-4509 GCA_964448865.1 uncultured Anaerolineales bacterium | reverse complement strand
TGCTCAACGATATCCCCTTCATTCATGACCAGGATCCGATCAGCATTGCGAATTGTTGATAACCGATGAGCAATGATAAAGCTGGTGCGGTTTTTCATCAGGTTGTCCATAGCGTTCTGGATCAGGATCTCAGTACGGGTATCAACCGAACTTGTAGCTTCATCCAGGATCAGCATAGGTGGATCAGTAACGATCGCCCTGGCAATTGTCAACAGCTGTTTCTGACCCTGGGATATATTGCTAGCTTCTTCATTCAAGACCAGATCGTATCCATCTGACAGCGTGCGAACGAAATGATCCACATGAGCTGCCTTGGCTGCCTGGATAACCTCTTCATCTGTTGCACCAGGGCGTCCATAGCGAATATTTTCCATGATGGTGTCGTTATACAGCCAGGTATCCTGCAGCACCATGCCAAACATACACCGTAAATCCGCGCGTTGGTAATCCTTGATATTGTGGCCATCCACCAGTATTGCTCCATCATTAACATCATAAAAACGCATCAACAATTTCACCATGGTGGTTTTGCCAGCACCGGTTGGTCCAACCAGGGCGATCTTCTGCCCCGGCTGCACATCAGCCGAGAAATCGTTAATGACCATTATTTCGGGATCATAACCAAACTGGACGTTCTTGAATTGGACATGGCCCTTGATCTCGTCCGGGGTAACAGGATTCTCAACCTCCGCTACTTCCTCTTCCTCTTCCAGGAACTCAAACACCCGTTCGGCTGCTGCTGCAGTTTGCTGAAGCACATTGGAAATATTGGCGATCTGGGTGATGGGTTGAGTAAATGAGCGCACATACTGGATAAAAGCCTGAATATCGCCTACTGTAATGGCTTTTTGAATGGCCAGGTAGCCGCCCAGTATGGAGATCCCCACATAACCAAGATTACCTACAAATCGCATGACTGGCATCATCAAACCTGAAAGGAATTGTGACTTCCAGGCAGAGCTGTGCAATGTATCATTCAAACCGTCAAATTTCTCAACGCTGTCAGCTTCGCCATTAAAGGCTTTCATGACCAGGTGGCTGCCAAACATTTCCTCAACATGGCCATTAACATGTCCAATATACTCCTGCTGTTGAGTAAAATACTTTTGAGATTGACGAACAATCAGGACCACAAAACCCATAGACAGTGGAATAATCGTCAGGGCCACCAGGGTCATCTGCCAGCTGATGGTCAGCATCATGATCAACACACCCACAACTGATACCACAGAGGTGATGATCTGGGACAGACTCTGGTTCAGGGTCTGGCTGACAGTGTCAACATCATTGGTGATCCTCGAGAGGACCTCACCCTGGCTGGTATTGTCAAAATATTTAAAGGGCATACGGTTGATTTTTTCAGAGATATCCTTGCGGAAACGGTAAGTGATATCCATGGAAATCCCGGACATGATCCAGCCCTGGATATAACTGAAAATTGCCGAGGCGAGATATAAACCAATAGTGATCAGGATGATCCGGCTGATAAAGTCAAAATCGATCCCATTCCCCGTTCCGGCAATCATCTCCAGCACACCTTCAAAGAGTTTGGTTGTTGCCTGACCCAGGATTTTCGGACCGATAATGGTGAAGACAGTCGAGGCAATGGCGAAGAGAAAAACTACCAGGATGCCAATATTGTAGGAGCCCAGATAATCGATCAGTTTTCTCATTGTGCCCTTGAAATCCCGGGCTTTATCGCCTTTCATCATCGCCCCCATGTGACTGCCGGGACCACGTCGTCTCATTGGGCCACTCGATTCCTTACGCGGGGTTCCAGATACTTTTCCAGTCGTTGTCATGACAATTCCTCCTTGCTCAACTGCGAAGAGGCTATTTCCTGATAGGTCTCGCAGGTTTTCATCAATCCCAGATGGGTTCCCTTGCCAACCACCCTTCCCTCATCAAGCACAATGATCTGGTCAGCATTTTTAACTGTTGCCACACGCTGGGTAACGATCAGCACGGTGCTGTCGCCAGTCTTTTGTTTGAGCTCCCGGCGCAGAGTTGAATCAGTTTTAAAATCCAGGGCAGAGAAACTGTCATCAAAAATGTAGATGGGCGGTTTCTTAACCAATGCCCGGGCAATTGCCAGGCGCTGTTTTTGACCACCTGAGATATTCGTCCCTCCCTGGGAAATCTCCGCTCCAAAACCTTCCTCATTGGCAAAGATGAATTCACTGGCCTGGGCGATTTCCACAGCTTCTTGAAGGACCTCAGGTGTGGCATCTTTATCAGCATATAACAAATTACTTTCTATTGTTCCAGAGAATAAGGTGCCTTTTTGAGGAACAAAACCAATTTGGTCCCGCAGATCACTCTGTTTGACATCCCGGATATCCATTCCATCCAAGGTGATGCTTCCCTGGGTAACGTCATAAAAACGGGGAATCAAGTTGATCACAGTAGATTTTCCGCAGCCGGTAGACCCAATAAAGGCGGTTGTTTCCCCCGGGTGGGCAGTAAAGCTGATGTCGTGGATGACATCGTTCATCGCATCCGGATAACGGAAGGAAACCTTTCGGAATTCAATCTCTCCCTGGAAGGAAGCAGGGAAGCTCTTCGGTTGGACTGGATCCTGGATATCAATTTCAGTTTCCAGCACATCGGCGATCCTCTTTCCGGAGACAAAAGCCCGGGGCAGGAAAATAAACATCATCGACATCATCAGGAAAGCAAACACGATCTGCATGGCATACTGCATAAATGCCATCATGTCCCCCACCTGCATGGTGGATTCAGCAACCTGGTGAGAGCCAACCCAGATAATCGCCAGGGAAAGCCCATTCATGATTAACATCATCAGCGGCATCATGACTACCATCACCCTGGCAACAAACAATCCGGTATCTGTCAGGTCCCGATTGGCTTTATCAAAACGGCTTAACTCATCATCCTGTTTATTAAATGCCCGGATAACCATCATGCCGGAGAGGTTTTCCCGGGTGACCAGGTTGATCCGGTCTATCAATTCCTGCATCAGTTTAAATTTGGGGACAGCTGCCAGGAAGACGATAATGATCAATCCCACCAACACCAGGACTGCCAAAGCAATCAACCACCACATATTGGGGCTCTTATCGATGGCCCGGATGACTCCTCCCACACCAATAATTGGTGCAAAAAGCACCATGCGCATGAACATGAATATCATGGTTTGAACCTGGGTGACATCATTGGTTGAGCGTGTGATCAGGGATGCTGTTGAAAATTTATCAAATTCAGCACTGGAGAAACTTTCCACCTTTTTAAATACCTCTTTGCGGATGTCGCGGGCTGCACCAGCCGCTGTTCGAGAGGCCAGATAGCCCACCCCGACGGTAGCTATGCCGCCCAACAGCGAGACCAACAGCATGGTTCCTCCAGTGCGGAGGATATAATCCCGCTGGATCTTTCCAACATCCATACCCAGGGCTTCATATTCAACTTTGACGGCTCCCACAGCCATCTGGTTGATCATGCTCTCACCCAGGGAGGAAAAAGCTTCATCCATCGTATTTGCCAACCCAGCCCGCTGGTCCTCCGGCATCATGGCCAGAGCCTGGAACACATCCATTCCAGGTGGAAGGCGGGAAGGATCGAACTCAAACTCCTCTCCAAGCATGCCCGCCTGGGTAGGATTATCTATCATTTGCTGGATACCTGTAACTGCCACCAAGGCCTTTCCCAACACCTGGTTTAAATATTCTTCCAGATCCTGATCCAGTTCTTGAAGGACATAAATTGCCTGGTCTTCAAGGACCGGGAATGCATCCAGATATTCATCCGCATCCGGAGAATCCGGGCTTACCAATTGATAAGCTGATAGGACCAGGTCGAGATCCTCTTCACCCACAAACAGGGTTAACTTATCCATTTCACTTTCGCGTATGGCTATCGGCAGCGCATTTTCGACTCCATTTTGCTGGATGCCATTGTTGACAATCCGGGATAGATAATCCGGCAGAGCCAGGTCCGCATTGGCCTGGATAAACAGCAGTATGATTGAAAGTAAAATCAATAATGTATATGGTTTCAGGTATTTAAGCAATCGCCGCATAGATATAATGCTCCTCTAAGATCTAACCATATTTTGAAAGAATTATTCAATTTGATGGGCTTTAGTGATAAGGAGGGATAAGGCCGAAGTAACCTGTTCCTGCTCAGTCTCAGAAAGGTTGTCTGCCAGATCGGTTAACCAACCCTGGCGGGCCTGCAAACCTTCTTCCAGTAAACTGCAGCCCTTCACGGTCAGGACGATCTTTTTTACTCTGCGGTCATCGGGATCTTCCGAACGCTGGATCAATCCTTGCTGTACCAAACGCTCCAGCATCTGGCTGGCAGCCGCGCTGGTGACTCCGAGGTGTTCACCCAGATCTGTCACACCAGTTTTTTCATGCTTGTTGAGATGGAACAGAGTCCCGATCATGGACATGGACAAGCCGCTTTCCCGGGCAAAATGAATAAATCTGCGCATGGAGCGATGCATAAATATATCGATCCACTCCTGGAAAGTCGTTATGAATTTAT
>CAYUXO010000133.1:0-4549 GCA_964448865.1 uncultured Anaerolineales bacterium | reverse complement strand
CAGAAGATTATTAAAAGGAGATTTTAAAATGAAGGTTCTTTATGCAGGGGATGCGGCAGCCAAAATAGGACCGATTTTTGTTTCCTCGCCATTTAACGTGGAAGTCAAAGGTTATTCAACCCACATTTGGGGACAACCGCTGATAGATGCCATGGAAGAGGGCGAGATTGAAGTCCTCCATATGACCAATGACCAGGCGATTTCTGATTTTCCACGCACCGCAGAGGAATTGGCTGAGTTTGATGTGATCATCCTCAGCGACATTGAGTGCGAAGTACTGGCTCTGTATCCGTTCTGGATACCCGGCACACCCTTGCCGCGAACAAACCGGCTTAAAGCTATACGGGAATATACCAGGAATGGTGGGGGTCTGATGATGATCGGGGGATGGTCTTCATTCAGCGGCCGGTTTGGCCACGGGGGCTATTATGACACGCCGGTCGAACAGGCTCTTCCGGTGAACTGCCTGAAAGGCATAGACGATCGCGTGGAAACCCCCGAGGGAATTTACATCAATGTCAAAGATGATGATCATCCAATCCTCAAGGACATCCCTTGGAAAGATTGTCCTGTGTTTGAAGGATATAACAGGATAATCCCGAAAGAAGAAGCCAGTGTTCTGGCAACCATTGGCAAAGGGGAGGATGAAAGCCCGCTGCTGGTGACCTGGGAGTTTGGCAAAGGGAGGGCGGTAGCTTTTTCGACTGACTGCTCCCCCCATTGGGCGGAATACTTCCAGCCCTGGGAATATTACGGACAATTCTGGCGGCAGGCTGTTCGATGGCTGGGCAAGGCGTTATAAATGAAAGATATAACTTTTGCAGTCATCGGTTCGGGTTTTATGGGCAGCGTTCTTGCCCGGGCCAGCCATGAGCTGCCCTACGCCAGCTGTATCGCTGCCGCCGATATTGACAAGGACAGGGCAAAAACCATGACGGATGCCTACGGCGGAAAACCATACGCTGATTTTGTTGAAATGCTGGCTAGCGAAAAACCTGATGCGGTCATTGTGGCTACCCCGGAGTTCGCTCACAGGGAGGCTGTTGTTGCGGCCGCTCAGCAGGGCTGCCATATTTTTGTGGAAAAACCTTTGGCAACCTCGCTGGAGGACGCCGATGCCATGATTCTGGCCTGTTCGGAATCTCAGGTGAAGTTAATGACCGGACACATTCTGCGTTTTGAAACTAATTACGCCATGATCCAGTCCGCGATCGAGGAGGGAAGCGTCGGCCGCTTCCTTTCTGCGTATGCCAGGCGCAACGCAACCATGAGCGAAGCCCACCGCCTGGGGGGGCGGGTGAGCCCGGTCACATACATCGCTGTGCACGATATTGATCTTATGCTCTGGTATCATCCGGTGCCCGTCAAATCAGTCTATGCCCGGGCACTGCGCGGCAGGGTTTGGGAGGAATTTCAAACCTATGATTGCGCCTGGATCACGATTGAATTTGCTGACGGGGCCCTGGGCATCCAGGAAGTGGGATGGTGCCTGCCCGAGGGATGGGCGAACTGGGAAAAACCTTCCAGCTGGGGCGGTTTTGGCGATGTTCGGATGAATGTTGTTGGCACTGAAGGTGTCCTCAATATCAATTTCACTCCCATGGATTTGTATGGAGTAGGACGCCAAGGGTGGAAAATGCCGGATACCAGGCACTGGCCAACGATCCACGGTAAATTGACGGGCGCGGCAAAACTGGAGATCGAGCACTTTTTTGAATGCATCCTGGACGATAAACAGCCCCTTGTCAGCGGGGAAGACGGACGCCGCTCAATCGAGGTTATGCTGGCAGCTGAAATATCAATTGCCGAAGATCGCATTGTACCCCTCCCGCTCTAGTTCGACCCGGACCCTATCTCGCTGCCAGGGATCCCTTCAGACAGTTTGAAAATCAATATTTTATACAACACTGCCCGATTATTACCAGTCGGGCAGTTTTGCTAAATATCCTGGCTGGGGCGACCGCCAGGCAATAAAAAAGCCCCGGATGCCGATCACAGCGGCGATAAAAGTGAAAATAGTGGCAGTCTGGAAGACAGCTTTTTAGGGGGCCGCAACCATCAGGCTCTCATATTTTTCCGGCCACCAGGAGATGCAGACCGACCCCGCAGCGCCCAGCAGAGTGTGAGCGCCGGTTAATCCCATCAGGATGATGGCAGTGACGCGCAGGAATTTTCCCATAATGTCTACTCCTTGTGATGTTAAAGGCTTGATATGAGGGTATTTTACTCCAGAGTTGTGAAAATGCACACAAGTATGAGAATATTTGCCTGGCTGGAGATTGAGGCTGCTGGATCCCTAAATTCGGTTAGAATAAATACAGTCTCTCGGATCGGGGATAAAGAAAATCATCCCAACTGGTCCAGATCTAAACCTTACCTTTCACGGAATTTCCAGGAGGATTTTATGAACGGCAGAACCCGGCCTTTGTTCTTCGTTTTGGGCCTTATTTTATTAACCCTGATAGCTGGCTGTTCATTTTTTGGCAGGAGGTCGAGCGATTACCCTCGAAAAGGCCTGGCCGTTACGGAGCCAGGAGGAGCTGAGTTATCCGTTGAGCCCGGGGCATTAAACCAGAAAACCGATATAAAAATTGAAAATGTGGGGGAAGGAGAACCGCTGGGAGGGGGAAGCCCGCTTACCCCGGCCAGCAGTGAATATGTTGTTGATTTTGGTGAGGCAGAACAGATCGGCGCGATTACTATGACAGTGCCCCTGGGAACATCCCCCAAGCAATCAGCCCCTGCATCCAGCGACAGGGTTTACGTCACCTGGGCAGAGCCTGAAGGGGGCACGCCCTCAGTTGTCGGAACGGTCGTAACGGATAACAAGGCTACATTTCCTGTGGTTGGATCGGGCAAATACCAGGTTTACAGCACATTGTCACATGAGGCTTTGCTGAAAATAGTCAGCATTTTAGAACCGCTGGCTGTGCCTTCCTATCAACAGCTCACGCCTGCCTGGTGCAGTCCTACAGCCATGACGAACCTGGCCCAATTTCATGAAGGACAATGGCAATCTGGAGGGCTCGGCTCAACCTGGGGGGAGTCCAGCAATTTTTACCTGGCAGGACAGGCAGGCCAGCCTTTTGATGCCGGGTATTTTTTTCACTGGCTGCTGGGAGCGGGAGGTTATACAGTTCCATCCAGCGTAAAACAAAGTTTTTCTAATGGGAATGTGGAAGTCATTATCTGGAATTGGAAAGCCCTGGTAGATTCAGGTTTTTCCAACCCTTTTTATGCCGAAGCGCTGTTTAATTATTTCCAGGCTTATGCGGAAAGTTATCTCTGGGGTGTGAACAGCGCCCGCAGACCGGTCGCCTGGGGCTCCAGCCTGGCAGCCCACAGCCGCACCATCACGGGCAGCAATGGGACAGAGTTATATTACAACGATCCCAGTTCAGGCTCTGTTAATCAAACCAGAACCTGGGAAGACTACAAAAATACCATTATCGGCAGTTTAACCACCGAAAAAATCGAGATCATTGACACGGTTGTTTTTCAGGCCCAGCCCAGACCGGCGGCTGAGCGAACTGGTGTGCTCTGGCTCTACCCGAGTAAAAGCAGCGGATATCCCGGATCGGCAGCATTGGTCTCTGGAAGTACGGGAGATTATGTCACGAACTGGATCTGGGATGGTTCTGGCGGCCATTCCAATGGATATTATTATCAGGATCTGGCAGGAATTTTGCCATCGGACCCGGTATTTGGGGTCCAGTTCCAGGCTTTTCATTATCAGGACGAGGTTGAAATCAGTTACGGTGTGAGAAATATTACTGATCAAAACCAGGATTACCTTGTGGAGGTCAGCCTGACCAACAGCGCAGGCACGGTAAATGAGGTGGTCCACCAGGCTGCTGTGACCGTTGGCCCCGGGGGAAGGACAGACAATATCCCGGCTGAACGTTTCAGGATCGCTAACAAACCTCCTGGAGAATACCGGCTGTTTTTTGTTCTCAAGCAGTCTGGGACCCAGGTGGATGCCAAATGGGTTAAGTTCAGGATCCATAAAAGCGATAAATTATTTATAGAACCTCACGGATTTATATATATGGATGCTTTCTGCCGGAAAGGCCCCGACATTAGATTTGATGGTGTAAAGATTTATAAAACGGGCACAGAGGTAAAACTGGTGGGTGTAAACCCCGAGCGCACCTGGGGTCTATTCGAGAGAGAAATTGACAGTGTATTCATCCGGTGCTGGATCGCTTTATCGGTGGTGGAAACAATCGATGAAGAAAACGCGCCAGTTGTACCGGTCCCCACCCTGGTTGTAGATGACAAGTCGGCTTTTTCCTGTTCAAATTATGAAAGTGATGCCGGCTGCACGGCTGATGCGCGCTGCACCTGGGTCGCTGGCCTGGTGCCGGGGTACTGCACAGAAAAATGAGTAAGCCAGCGGAATAGCAGGAGCCGGTTATAAAGAATGCGGCGCCCACAGGGAGTGAGCTGCCGCATTCTATTTTCTTCAGGCGCACCCGGAGGGACTCGAACCCCCAACCTGCTGATTCGAAGTCAGACGCTCTATCCATTGAGCTACGGGTGCGTGGTT
>CAYUXO010000132.1:0-4560 GCA_964448865.1 uncultured Anaerolineales bacterium | reverse complement strand
ATATATCTAAATATTTATATATATCTATAAGTATTGCTAAAAAAATATAATTAATCTGGTATTTCGATCATTATTTGCTGATTGGGAGCAAAATCTTCGGCCACCTGGCAGCAGCCTTCCACCAGTCTTTTCTGGTCGATGGTGTAAAGCACCTGTTTTCCGCGCCGTTCAGATTTCACCAGACCCGCGTTCTTGAGAATTTTCAGATGATGGGAAACGGTAGGCTGGGCAACGTCCAGTTTCTTTACAATATCATTCACGCTCACCAGCTCACAGCAGCACAGCGCCATGATCTTCTGGCGGGTTTCATCCGCAAGAGCTTTGGCAAAATCAACGGTGTTAATAACAATTCGGACTGTTTTCATATCGATAGATGTCTATGTGTTATCCACAATAATCGAAGTTTATCTATACGTCAAGCCTTATTTTTATGGGATGATCACAGGTGTGATACCTTATTAATGATCTTGAAAAGATTACCTTCAATCTGAAAATGGTATAATCTTCCGCAGGAGAAAAATATGCTAAATCTCAATCCCGCGACATTAATATCGCGGATTATTGTCTTATTAACCGCGTTTTCTGTACATGAATTTGCCCATGCCTGGACAGCCAATTATTTTGGTGACAGCACCCCCAGGATCAACGGACGATTGACGCTCAATCCGCTGGCTCATCTAGACCCAATGGGATCGTTAATGCTGGTAGTGGCTGGATTCGGATGGGCAAAACCTGTCCCGGTCAATCCCTATACCCTTAGGCAGCGGGCACCCTCCGCGCTGATGTGGGTAGCGCTGGCAGGTCCGCTCTCTAATTTCCTGATGGCAATGATTGCCTCGTTACCATTCCAGCTTAACCTGATCACAATGGATCAGCTCTACAATTCTTTATCAGCCCAGAGTACCTCGTTCCTTCCCACTCCGGCAGGGTTTTTATGGGACTTCATTTCTATCAATCTGGTATTGATGCTTTTCAATTTAATACCGCTTCCTCCACTGGATGGAGATAAGATAATCGATTTCTTTTTGCCGGATAAATGGAGGGACGGCATGGCCAGGATCAGGCCTTATGGTCCGATGATCCTGATCGTCTTGTTCCTGGTAGGTCCTTACCTGGGAATTGATATCCTGGGTATGATCATCGGACCGCCTTTTCGTTTTTTGATTAATCTCTTGATCCGGTGATGATTCCAAAGATCAAATACAGATATTGGCAGTTCTGGCAATCCCTGAAAGGCTCTCCGGGTAAAAATGATTGGCAACGGATAAAAAGGGCCTTATCCCCTGAGGAACTTTCATTATTTAGGCAGCTGCCAATGCCAGATCAAAATCATTCCTTACGGGTTCTCAAAACACTGGAAGCAGATGATGAAGGTGATCCTGATCTATTGAAGGCTGCCCTGCTGCATGATCTGGGTAAAATAAAACACCCGCTGCGGCGCTGGGAACGTGTGTTTGCTGTTCTGGTAATGGCCATCTTCCCTGAAAGACATCTCAAGTGGGGGATGGGAGATCCTTTCGGGATAAAACGGGCCCTGGTAGTGATCAAACAGCACCCTGGTTGGGGAGCTGACCTTGCCAGTGATGCTGGCAGCGACCCTATGACAGTCTGGCTGATCCGTAATCATGAAACCCGGCTGCCAGGTGGATCAGGTTCCAATGGTGATTTGTTTTTATTAGATAAACTTAAGAAAGCAGATAATCAAAACTAGGAAATGATGATGTCAATCCAAATAACGATTTTAGGCTTGGGGCAAATTGGCAGTTCTATTGGTCTGGCTCTGACCAAACACAAAGAAGAGATCCTGCGGGTTGGACATGACAAAGACCGCTATGCAGTGAACTTTGCCAAGAAAAACGATGTGGTAGATAAACTATCAATTACCCTGACCGGGGCAGTCGAAAAGGCTGATATTGTCCTGCTTGCGCTGCCTCTCCAGGAAATTCGGGCCATCATGGAGCATATCTCCCAGGACCTGAAGGAAGGAGCCCTGGTAATTGATACTGCTCCACTGAAGACCTCTGTTCTCGAATGGGCTGACGAGCTGCTCCCGGATGGATGCGATTATGTAGGTTTTATCCCTGTGATCAAGTCAGACTACTTGGATGATTTTGGGTTTGGACCCGATACAGCAGCCGCGGATTTATTTGAAGGCAACTTGATGGGGATTATTGGAGGCCGGAAATCCAGCGAGAAAGCTGTCAATATGGCAGCTAACCTGGCCCAACTGCTGGGTGCGTCGCCTTACTTCTCAGATGCGGCAGAAATGGATGGGTTAATGACCATGACCCATGTCCTTCCCCGACTGATGGCGGCAGCGCTAATAAAAGTCAGTCAGGAAACCCCGGGATGGAGAGAAGCTTGCAAAATCGCCGGAAAAGCATACAGCCAGGTCAGCAATCCTTTTGGCCAGGATGAGGTCGCGGGAGCTTTAGCGGCTGAGTTATTTAACAATTCAGAGAACACAAAAAGAGTGATCAATGACCTGATCCGGGTATTGGTAGAATACCGGGATCAGGCTGAATCTGCTGGACAGAATGAATTGGAAGAGACCTTGTCGAAACTGCAGCAGGGTAGAGACCTCTGGCTGGATGACAGGCGGAAAAGCTCCTGGATCGATATCCCAAAAACTGAAATTCACAGGCGAGGAATGTTATCTCAATTATTAGGTTTTCGGGATCGCAAGCAAACTAGCGAGAAAAAATGAGTGAAAACCAGAGTCCATCCTATTACTGCTACATCGTGGAATGTGTTGATGGTTCCCTTTATACAGGTTGGACAACGGATCCGGATAGACGGATCAAAGAACATAATGCCGGCAGGGGAGCTCTTTACACCAAATGGCGCCGACCTGTTGGGTTAACCTATCTGGAGCAAGTTGGGGATCGTTCGACTGCTCAGCGGCGAGAACATGCCATTAAACAATTGACCAGGCAAAAGAAATTAGCATTAATCCAGGATTATCTGGAAAACAACCCGAATTTGGATTAATCCGTAAAAAAAGGAATAACTATGCCTAACACATTGGATTGGATTGCTGATGAACTGGCAGAATTAAAGAAAGCAGGACTTTATAACCACATCAGAACCCTGGAATCACCCCAGGGAGCCTGGCTGACAGTGGATGGAAAGAAAGTCCTTAACTTTTGCGCCAACAATTATCTGGGTCTGGCCAATCATCCCCGCCTGGTAAAAGCTGCCCGGGATGCAGCCGAAAAGTATGGAGTTGGACCCGGCGCTGTACGGACAATTGCCGGGACAATGGATCTGCACCTAGATCTGGAACGGCGGCTGGCTGCGTTTAAGAAAGTAGAAAAAGCAATTACCTTCCAATCCGGGTTTGCGGCTAATCTGGGGACCATTCCCGCTCTGGTTGGTAAAGAAGACGTGATCTTTTCTGACCGATTGAATCATGCCAGTATTATTGATGGCTGCCGGTTGGCAAAATCCAAGATCATTCCCTATGATCATTGTTCACCCACAAATCTAAAAGCAGTCCTGGATGAACACAGGTCAAAATACCGCCGATCTCTGGTTGTAACAGACGGTGTTTTCAGCATGGATGGTGATGTCGCCCCGCTGGATGAGATTTATAAGGTCACCCGGGATTATGATGTGATCCTGATGGTGGATGATGCCCATGGTGAAGGAGTACTTGGCGAAGGCGGCCGGGGAATAGTGGACCATTTTAATCTGCATGGAAAGGTGGATGTCGAAGTAGGGACACTCTCCAAGGCATTTGGTGTTGTGGGGGGAGTGGTAGCTGGCAATCCCCTGGTAGTGGAATGGCTCTACCAGAGAGGACGTCCGTTCCTGTTCTCGTCTGCGATGACCCTTCCCGATGTGGCAGCCTGCATTGAAGCGGTCGATATCCTGGAAGGTTCAACTGAATTGGTTGACCGCCTGTGGGCTAACGCGGATTACTTTAAAGCTGAAATGAGTAAACTGGGATTTGATACCGGACTGAGCACTACCCCTATAACCCCGGTTATGCTGGGCGAGGCTCCCCTGGCCCAGGAGTTCAGTGCAAAACTTTTTGACGAAGGTCTTTTTGCGATGTCGATCGGATTTCCGACTGTGCCCCGCGGCCTGGCCCGCATCAGGGTGATGATATCAGCAGCCCATTCTAAAGATGACCTGGATCAAGCTTTGGAGATTTTCAAAGAGGTTGGAAAAGAACTTAAAGTCATCTAAGGGGTTCTTTTCCATCTGAAATGTTGATTTGATACCCAAAGCCAGCCCTGAAAGGCTGGCTTATTACTTTAAAGATGTTATAAATCATGTATGATTTATTGGGGGCTTATTATTGGTGTAACTTTTTGTGTTTCCTTTTCGTTATTTAATTAAATAGACTTAGCAGCGGAGGATGATATGTCAAAAAAGATCATAGTTTCCTTCACCTTCTTGGTTATCACCCTGTTTGGACTGAGTGGATGTGATCCCATACCTACCTGCGCCCCAGGATCTCTACTGGCGCCGGACCTGGTCTCTCCAGATTGGTGGGAGGTCATGGACGGAAGTTCCGCTACTCTGGAATGGTCCTATCCCGACAGCTGTGAA
>CAYUXO010000131.1:0-4593 GCA_964448865.1 uncultured Anaerolineales bacterium | reverse complement strand
TCATCCAGGGCTCATCGACATACAGCGGAACCTGCCATATCTTTGGCACCTTGAACGCAGTCAGCCCTTGATTGGAGTAGATTTAATAGTTCCTCCAGCACTTGAAGGAGAATTTTATGAAAAGGAAGATCTGGGTCATCATACTATTTATAAGCATCCTGATTTCAGCCTGCGAGAAACCCGTCAGGGCTACACTTCCTCCGGGGCCAAGCCAAACCTGGATTGATGCCCCACTGGATGGTTCAACCTTGTCGCTGGCCCCATATACAGTTGTCTTTCATGGTGCCAGTTTTGTCGGTGTGACAGAATTTGAAATCCAGATTAATGGCGCGTTGGTAGCAACTGTGCCTCCGATTTCCCAGGGATCGGGCGGCGCTACCTATGGAACGGTATTTCTGGGCGAATACAACTGGGTTCCGCAAACACCAGGAACCTACTTGATCACCGTACGGGCAAAAGGGAACGGTGTTTACAGTCCTCCTGATCAAGTGCAGGTAACGATCATGGGAGGTAAGGAAAAAGATTTTCCAGCTGAAGCACCCCAGGAACCAATGGCTATAACTGGGGATTGCATCTATACCGCAATCACTAACCTGTTCTGCCGGGTAGGTCCTGGATCATTTTATGACGCGATTGACAATTTTGTCGCCGGTCAATCCGCTTCCATTATTGGACAGAGCACGGATGGTATTTTCTGGTATGTGATCGGTCCCAATTATGGTGAGATCTGTACCGTTCCAAAGGCCCCGGAATTTGGGGAAACAAAAGGTTCTTGTGAAGATCAGCCCAGGTTCACGCCTATCCCCCCTCCATCCCCGACACCAACCGAAACACCCTGTCCGGCAGGAGTTCCCTGTACTCGCTGATCCTGACTTGGCGGTATCTGAAAAATATGATGTCCTGCAGTGGGCTATCAAAATGGCGAACCCAGTCATACATTTGTACTGGTTGATGCAGATGGCAAAATCGCTTGGATAAAAGATTATGGTGCACCGGATAACCCCAATCGCACCATGTATATTGAGATGGATGAATTAGTCCATTTTGTTAAAACAAATCTTGAGAATTAAAGTTATTCAAGGGATCCAACCCAAAAAAAGAATACAATCAGTGACGTGCCCCCATTATTTGTACCACTCTCTATGTTAGTGCAACCAGCTGAAATTGGTTAGTAGGAACCATGATCGCTTCTGGAACTGGAGGTCTATAACCCAATGCGCTGTGGGGCCTGATCGTGTTGTATTCCTTCCTCCACATCTCAATTATAATTCTAGCCTCCTTCAAAGTATAAAAGATCTCTCCATTCAGCAGTTCATCTCTCATTTTGCCATTGAACGATTCAATATAACCATTCTCCCAGGGGCTGCCCCCTAAATCTCATTTATTGTTATAATGAGTAATATCTTGCTTATTAAGTGCTATTATTGGCTTCAATAAGCAATATTTTGCTTATTATCTACTTGCAATTACTATGTCTCCAGGGTATATTATTCATATATTATTCATTGCTTTAATGGGCAATTAATTACCTATAATAGATGTTATCACGGTATAACAAGCAATTTTTTACTTGTTATCATCTGGAGGTTTGAGTAAAAAATGACATACAATCTAGATTTTTCAATTGCAACAAGCAGCCAAATAGAGAAGGTGTTGTGTAATAGATTGGAAAAAATCCGGTTGTCTAGAAATATTACCCAGGCCCAACTTGCTGCTGAGGCAGGAGTCGTATTGAGAACAATTGGGCGTTTAGAGAAAGGAGAGGGTGTATCTTTTGACACGTTTATTAGAGTTCTTATGGCTCTCAGGATTCAACCCAATCTTGAAGCATTACTACCAGATCCTTTAGTAAGACCTATTGAACGCTTTGAGATGGGAGGAACAGAGAGAAAACGAGCAAGCTCAAGCAAGCCCAGCACCGATTCTGCCGCTTGGTCTTGGGGAGATGAAATGCCAGACGGTGATAAATGAGTACTGCAAAAGTTATACTCTGGGGATCTGATATCGGAGCTGTCACCTGGTTAGAGGAAAGAGAAATTGGTGTGTTTCAATACATGCCACATTTCCTCAGAAGCGGAATCCAGGTTTCTCCGCTCATGATGCCTTTGAGTGAATTCCCTTTTGAATTTCCTGCTTTAGCAAGAAATACATTCAGGGGTTTACCCGGGTTACTATCTGATTCGTTGCCAGATAAATTTGGGAACACCTTAATTGATGCGTGGCTTGCCTCGCAGGGCAGAACAGCGGCGAGTTTTAATCCTGTTGAGCGCCTGTGCTATATTGGAATACGTGGAATGGGTGCCCTTGAATTTGAGCCAGCATATCTTGGCCCACCTTCGAGCACAAAAGAAATAGAGATCGACCAGCTTGTAAAATTAGCAAATAAGATTTTGGCTGAGCGGGCTAATCTTCATGGGATATTTACTGGCGAGGATGATCGCGATGCCTTAGAGGATATACTTCGAGTTGGTACTTCTGCCGGAGGTGCTAGAGCCAAAGCAATCTTAGCCTGGAATCCAAAAACAAATGAGTTCCGATCAGGCCAGGTTGATGTTGATTCAGGATATGAGCACTGGTTGTTAAAATTTGACGGGGTGACAAATAATAGAGACAAGGAAATTGCAGATCCGCTAGGATATGGAAAAATCGAATATGCATACCACTTGATGGCAGTAAATGCTGGAATAAAAATGATGGAGTGTAGACTTCATGAAGAAGGTGGGCGATCTCACTTCATGACAAAACGATTTGACAGAACAGGAAATCACGGAAAATTGCATGAGCAATCACTTGGAGCCATGGCACACTTTGATTTCAACCAACCTGCCAGTTATTCATATGAACAAACCATACAAGTAATTAAACGACTTGAATTACCCAGAGAAGATTTAGAGCAACAAGTATTACGCGCATTCTTCAATGTAATCGCGCGAAATCAAGATGATCATGTTAAAAATATTGCTTTTCTTATGGATCGCTCCGGAAACTGGCGGCTCTCCCCTGCTTTTGATATGACGTACGCCTGGAGACCTGATGGCGCATGGACCAGTCAACACCAAATGAGCATTAATGGGAAGAGAGATAATTTTAATCGAAGCGATTTAATCAAACTAGCAAATATTGGTGGCATTAAATCAGCCCGGGCAAATGAGTATCTGGATCTTGTAATTGATGGCATATCTAACTGGCTAAAATATGCTGAAGCTGCAGGGGTTGGCGAAGAAAACTCATTACTAATAGGAAATAGTCACAGGATCAATATATAATTCTTTTGTTAAATTTGTTTCCATCAGACACCATATTTGGCATTAATATTTCTAAAAGTAATTTTGAAGGAAATTACTCCTTTCCCCGCTGGTGCTGGAGTATACTATTTATGGCAAAATAATCTAAGGAAAATCAATATGAAAATCTTCCTGACCGGCGGAGCGGGCTACATCGGCTCCATGGCAGTTCGCAAACTGCTCGAAGACGGCCATCAAGTCACTATCTACGATTCCCTGGTGACCGGCTACCGGGCAGCGATCCCGGAAACTGCGACCTTTATCCAGGGCGACCTGGCGAACGGAAAGGACCTGGCTGCCGCCCTGGCAACCGACCAATTTGAAGCGGTGATGCACTTTGCGGCCTTTATCGAAGCCGGGGAGTCCATGATCGATCCTCCCAAGTTCTACCACAACAACCTGGGCAACTCGGTCACACTGATCGATGCGGCTGTCAAAGCCGGGGTCAAACGTTTTGTGCTCTCCTCCACCGCTGCGGTTTACCAGTCCAGCGATCAGCCCCTCAACGAAAAATCCCCTCTGGGGCCGGTCAACGTGTACGGCCACACCAAACTCATGATCGAAGAAGTGCTGGAATTTTACCGGGACATACATGGTCTGCACTATGCCGCTCTGCGCTACTTCAACGCTGCCGGCGCCCTGCCGGACCAGGGCGAAGCCCATCAGCCCGAAAGCCACCTGATCCCCCTCGTGCTCCAGGTCCCCCTGGGACAGCGGGAAAGTATCAAGATCTATGGTACAGACTACCCCACCCCGGACGGCACCTGCATCCGGGATTACATTCACATCATCGACCTGGTCTCAGCTCACCTTTTAGCGCTAAAAGCCCTGGAAAACCAGGATAAATTGATTTACAACCTGGGCAATGGAGTGGGTTATTCGGTCCGGGAAGTGATCGATACCGCTCGTGATATTACCGGACACCCCATTCCAGCAGAAGAAACCCCCCGCAGGGCGGGAGATTCCCCCCGCCTGGTAGCCTCCTCGGACAAGATCCGCTCGGAACTGGGCTGGGAACCGGAAATACCGGCGCTGAAAGATATCATCGCCAGCGCCTGGGACTGGCATAAGTCGCATCCGAATGGCTATGGATAGGCAATCGGTGCGGACGGGTGGGCACTTCGTGCCCGACCGAAGACCGGAGATGGAAAGAATGACTGGGAGAAAAAGCTGACTGGGAGACTTGGAGACCGGGGAAGGAAAGAATGAATAAGAGAAAAAACTGACTGGGAGACTGGGAGACTTGGAGACCAGGGAAGGAAAGAATGACTGGGGGACTGGGGGACTAGGGGACTGGGGGACTGGGAGA
>CAYUXO010000130.1:0-4681 GCA_964448865.1 uncultured Anaerolineales bacterium | reverse complement strand
TATCTTCCGAATTCAACATGGGCAAAAGCCTGGTCTCAATTGACTGAGGGAGCAGGCGGTCTTTGATCCGCTCTAACGAGTACTCGGATAATGGGTGGCGAGAGATATCTCCTGCCAGGTCGCCCAGCATGATAACTTTCTCTAAGGAAGATTGTTGAAAACCTGTGCGGGCGGCAGCCTGCTCTACAAATTCCCGACTAGGAATCATTGGGCCCCCCGATAATTTTCAGCTCATTAGGCAGCACCAGGTTCCAACGATGCAAAAGCGTTCCGCTGCGCTGGTTGCGAAGCATGTATTGTGAAGATTGAGGACGGTGTTTTTCCAGGTCACTGAGATATTGATCTGAGACGTGAAAGGTTTTCTGGTAAGTCTCCAGGAACCATCCGACAGACGCGAACAACTTGTGAACTGTGTAGGTGTCCAGAATCTTAAAAAGCAATTCCAGATCAAGAACAGGAAACCCGCTGGCTGAGACAACGAGTTCTTCCAGACCCCCGATATACCGGGGGTTGCGAAAACCTTCTACTAGCGTTCTTTCTGGCCCCGTCGTGAGCAGCCATCTCCCCCGCCGCTCAAACTTTCTTGTACCCAGGTTCCGGACATTGTTATCGAGGAGTGGCTTGGGATGAACCAAAAACTTGATCGATGTCCTATTGAGCACCACCGGGCGTCTGCGGGAATCTACAAATACCGTGTGTGCGTTCCAGGAAGAATGGGCCGCTCCAAGGAGCTCCAGGGCGCTGTGGTAAGCAAAAACACCATCTGGTCGGGAAGCCGCTGCCACCAGAAAAGGATCTGGATTAACGCTGTAGGCTGTAGCACCGGGGGGGATAACAGCATAAAGTTCCCTGCCCAGGCTTTTTAGCCTACCTGCCGCCAGATGATACTTAAGCCTTCCTGTTGCACTGGATTTCTCGCCAGATGGCGCCAGGTATCTGACCGCTTCCTCTAGGGAGAAAACAGGGTGCGTGTCAAAAAAATCGTTAGTTAGTTTACGTTTTGTGTTCATATGGGGGGAATTATTCCCTGTAACAGCACAAAGTGTCAAGTAATTTCATGCGTTTTGGCCTTTCAACATCTGTTGAAAAGGTGTTGTTCAGTAAAAAACCAATCAACAGGTACTTTGTCTTGGATAATTATTGATCTGTAACCGAGGCATATCTGACTTTCTTGAGACTGTATTGTAAAAACTAGACAGTCTAGACAAGAGGTGCCCCGTGGCGCAGCACTGGAAGTTATATGAGGCGAAAAATAAGCTCAGCGAGCTGATTGATAAATCGATCAGCCAGGAACCCCAGGTAGTTACCCGCCGGGGGGAAGAAGTTGTTGTGGTGCTCTCTACAGAGGAATATGGGCGATTACGAAAAACAGAACTGAGCCTGGTTGACTTTTTTCGAAGCCCACCACTGATGGTGGTAGAGCTGGACCTTGAGCGGGACAAAACACTCCCGAGAGATGTGGAGTAATAAACTACATCTTGGATCCAAGCGTAGTTTCTGAACTCGTTGTGCATAATCCTGACCATAATGTTATTCATCGGATAAAACACTCCGCAGAGATGTAGATACATGAATTACATCCTGGACGCAAACGCAGTTTCTGATTTGTTGCGCAAGAACCCAAACAGCATATCGTCTAACGGGTAAACTTAATTGATTAGCCGACAGGTTCCACTGTTACAAGTTCCATTAATATCCTGATAACCTCATCAAACCCGATCTCATTTGCGTAATAATTCTCTTTGCAGTAGCGAGCCCATCGTTGCCTCATGGTTGGATCTGACTGGATTGTCAATAGAATTTTGTCTTGATCCTGCAATATCGCAGTAGACAGCCTTTTTTTAGAAGTGGCATTCAAAGCAGTGAGAAATAGTTTCTTGTTGAACACATGATGCTGGGTTTTCATGATAACGTAGACGTCATAGAAATCTCTTGGCCGGGTATTGAGCACACTCCTTCGCAAAATAGTCTCGACTTTTTCTGCCAGTATTGTTTCGATGTTATAAGCCCAAACCTCAATCATCTTATCTTCAAAATTCGAACGAAATGTATAGCGGATGGCACCCGGAGTAATAATGTCGCCAGCAGTAACATCGATCTTTAGAGGAGTAATAATTGATTCATACTTGGCAATAATTGCCACACGAAACCCACCATATTCGTCATCTTCTCGGATGGGCTCGATATGATCCAACACCAGGGTTACTTCATCTTCTAATTGAATAGCGCAAATATCCGATAACGCTGCTCGGATCGATTCCTTAGAAAGGGTGTATCCTCGAAGGGTTGCATCCATGTCCATCGTTGTTCTGCTATTAATCCCAACTATTGAAGCAATCAGCATTCCCCCCTTGAGAATGAACATGTCCTTGAATTTTGAGAGGGCGATTCTCTCCAATAAGCGTTCCAGCATAAAATTCTGCAAAACAGCTTGAGCGGGTACATGATTTTTATGAGCCAGGTTGTTTATTCTGGCTTTTAGCTGCATTGCTTTACTCATAAGAGAACCTCGATATATTCCCTGACAATTTTTTGGATTCTAAATTGCTTGGCATAACTATGAAGCTGGTCAATATTTCTGTCCTTATGTAACACATATTTTTTTAAGGCCTCATTCACAAATTGGACATCCAGCCGGTTCCGGCTTCGCACAACATCACAGATCGTTCTTTCGAGATTAAAAGTATTAATGTCATTCCCATGAGGTGATTTCGTTGTGATTAGCCCCAATAGGTATAAACTGCGGTTTACAAAATATACTTTGGCCACGCGCGACTTCAATGCTGATGCATTGTATCCAGAGGGGACTGTTGCTGAATAAAAGAGCGGAGTTCGGTCGGTCAGTCCCAACAGGTAGAGAGCGGTCTCGTGGGAAAAGATCGCTACTTTGTATCTAGCTTGAATGCTTGCCATTTCATCAATCATAGTATTGGTAGCCGTGTAGACACCCCTGGAAACACGTTGAATCTCACCATTCCTAACCAGAACAGAAAGATACGTTCTTGGAATCCCCAATTTCTCCAGATCAGAAGTTAACAAAATTCCATTCTGGTCCTTTAATATGCCCCGGACTTTGTCAATAACACCTGCTTTCTTCTTCACGACCATGCTTATATTATACGCCAAATAAGCACAGATGTAAAATAATTAGCCTTTCTGGGCCGTAGAAGAGCAGAATCTATTGATTCAATTCGCCTTTTTTCCTCATCGGGACTCATTTTTGGGCGATTCTTCAAAATGTTTGCAAATGTGCTCAAAATAATCTAAAACCCTCTCATTGGCCTACTATTGGTTATGCAGTTGGCAGAAATGATCCTAGAAGAACCCAACACTCATGAACAGAGCCAGGCCCGGGACACCGATAATGATCAGGGATGCCAGCACGATGATCATGGTATTGACCAGGACCGCTTTGACCTTGGCCTGCCCGCCGATTTCCATGATCCGGATGGACAGTCTTTGGCGCAGCATTCGAGCCATGGTTTTCATGGCATTTACCTGGACTTCGCCGCCTACCTGGCTCTGCTTGATGAGCCCCAGGAATTCTTTGAGCTGTCCCGGTGCCGGCACGGAATCCAACACGTCATTTATGATCTTATCAATCGGTTTGCTGGTCTGCATGCCTGAAGACACTGTGTCGCAGATCTTTCCAAATAACCCAAAATCTCTCATTTGGGAAAGCGCGTCGCTCAGGCTTGTTCCGGTATTGAGCAAGTTGACCAGCTGCTCTAAGCCAAACCCCATCTCGTCCTGGATGCGCTCCCGGCGCTTTTTGATGGCTTTCTGGATGGACCTGGCCGGCAAAGCAAACCCACATAGAAGACCACCAGTTACCAGTCCCGCAGTGACCAGGTAGCCAAGGTCCAGGAAATATCCCAGCACGCCCGCAAGGATCGCATATATCACCGATGAATAGATCCGCCGGGCATAATATTCTTCGGGTGTTTTATAATGAAAGCCAGATTTTCTAAGCAGTCCATGAAGGTCCCCCTTTTCCCTGTCAAAAGCCCGCCCCATATCGGCCGCCATAGCAGATAATACCTGGGCTTCAGCTATATTACCGATGCGGATCCCGCCATCTTCTTCGATTACCCTGTTTCCCATCACGCTGGGAACAGCGAATGCCGCGATGATCAAGAATATTCCTAATCCAAACAGGCCAGACAAAATAACCAGGGTAGTTGTTCCTAAGAATGCCATATTATTCTTCTCCTCCCAGGTCCATAATTTGATTAACTTGGTTGAGCATTCGCTCTCCAATCACAACCCCCACAAACGAAAGCAAGAACGACCCCATCATGGTGATCTCTCCCCAGAAGCTGGAGTAAAAGCGAGCATAGTCCAGGGAAGTAAACCGCATCAGTGCAGCCAGCACAAATGGTGCTACTGCCAGGACCCCCATTTGGGTCCGGACTCCAGTCAGCTCCGCGGTGACCTTCTTTCTGGTGGCCGCATTTTCCCGGATCGTTTCAGTAAGTGGTTCAAGGACCTCTCCCAGCGGTCGGTCAGCGCCATAGCGTTCCCAGCCAACAAGTGTGCTAACCAGTATATTCAACATAGGAGATTGCCGGCGCTGTTGAATGGGGAAGAAGGCCTTATCAAGACTTTCCCCTTGGACCAATCGCCTGGCAACCATTTCCAGATCTTCAGCAACCATGGCAGGAGCGTATTGAGCGGCGTT
>CAYUXO010000129.1:0-4706 GCA_964448865.1 uncultured Anaerolineales bacterium | reverse complement strand
GAAAGATTATCGCCCTCAATCATCAATTTTACCAAAGCTTTGCGGGAGAGTTTTCTGAAACAAGGGGACGGCTGCAGCCAGGGGTGCTTAAACTGCTCGGTACTTTTCCATCAAGGATCAAAATCCTTGACCTGGGCTGTGGAAACGGGGAACTTGCCAGGCAATTGACCAGGAGCGATTTTAGGGGCACCTATCTCGGCACGGACTTCAGCTCCAACTTGCTGGAGGAAGCCATCCGAAAAGTGCCCGACCAGGTTCAGGTAAGTTTTACCCGGCTGGATCTGACAGAGCCAGATTGGAATAAGATCCTGCCCCGGGAGGCCTTTGACCTGGTGTTGTGTTTTGCTGCCCTGCATCACATACCTTCCCATCCAGGCCGATTATCTGTCTGCAAAAATATCAGAAAGGTAATCAGCGACACCGGACAAATCCAGATTTCCAACTGGCAGTTTTTAAAAAGCGAACGCTTGAAAAAAAGGATCATTCCCTGGGAAGAAGCCGGTCTAACTAAGGATGATGTCGATCAGGGAGATTATTTGCTGGACTGGCGCAGGGGAGGTTATGGACTTCGTTATATTCACCATTTCAACCCTGAAGAACTCTCCCTGCTTGCCGATGAAAGCTGTTTCAGAATTGTGGAATCATTTGACTCTGATGGAAAAGAGGGAAATTTAAGCCTCTATCAGGTTTGGGAACCAGTTTGATCATCTACTTCCAGAAAAAAACCCAGTTCAACCAGCGCTTCCCCGATCTTCTCTTCGCTTCCAGGTTTTACAATTACCGCGGTCGGTCCCACCTGCTCCAGGATAAATCGGTTGGCTTTGGATTTTTTGAGAGCCTTCAAGACTGCCGGTGATCCCAACCGCAATATGGTCTTATGAGAGATGGATGCCTGAACACCTTGTTTTTCCCAGCGCTCTAGGGCAGCCAGGATGTTAGGAGGTATCACTCCGGCATTTGCCTTTAACAGGGTCAGCAGGTGTTTGACCCTTAAGCCCTGTTCCTCAGCCCTTAAAAGGGACCCCGGGGTGATGGCATACAAATAAGCATCTGCTTTCACCGGGTACCAATCACAAAACCGGGCAGCCTGATAGCGGGTTTTATGGGGAACATTCTCGGTCATTCTGATCTCCCCTTTGGCGCGGACCTGGATCCCTTCAGTTTTTCGGGGGGATAAAGGCAGAAATGTCCCGGTGATCAGAGCCCGGGAGTAGCTGGAAAATCTGAACGCATGTGGCAGTGCATCCTCCTCCGGCATTCCCAGGTCCAGCAATCCCAACCAATGCAGCGGACCAGTCAATAAATAACGGACCAGAGCGCCTTCAACATTATCCCAATAGTTGAAACCACTCAGGTATTCCCCGGATTCCCTGTTTTTTATGAACCAGGAATCATACTCTCCCCTTTTTCTGAGCAGATCGGGATCCGTTTCTTTGATCTGTGAGACAAAGGATTCGATACTCCACCAGTTTTCCGGATCAAGGGAAGTCAAATGGGTAATGACCTTATCGCGTACGTGAACCGGGTCCATATCGGGGCTGCCCTCAAGGCTTATCTTCGGCAGCAGGGAGATATCAGGATAGTTTTCAGCCTTTCGCCAGGAGATCCACAGCTTGAGCATCGCGTCTTCCCTGGAAAGTTCGAAAAAATCCCGGATCTCACCTGGAGAAACAGCCTGGTTTAGGTCGAGAAGCCCAGAGATCAGGGAAAGTTGTTGATAAAAATTCAGTTGAAGATCAGTGACCCCGGGCAAATGTACCAGGGGATCAATAGGCATTCTAGTCCCAGCCAGAAATGTGCAGAGATGATCAAGGATATTTGCAGAGGTTTCCACCTGGAGGGCATATTCCCTGGGGACGGCTTTTCTGGAAATGAATGAGGAGGATTTACCTGATGGGTGGGGTTCTCCAAGTTGGGAGATAACTGGTTCACGCAGATCATCGGGAAGGTAGACAAATTCCTGGGGACCGGAGTCTGTTTCCAAAAAACCGCGGGTGATCAATGCTCGATACCACAAAGATTCTGCAGGAGAAATAGGATCCCGGAAAGGCTGTTCCCGCTCCAGTTTTCCCGCTCCCATTTCCCTTATATCACCAAATCTGCGGGAAAAATGATCCCAGAGCGCTTTTCCGCCCTGGGCATCCAGCCATAGCAGCGCTTCTTGATCTTCCGGGGATAATGTATTCCGGAGATCATTAAAGATATCCGACCCAAGCAGATGATCGACCAGTTGGGTCAAACCACCCCTGGCATCAGGAGCTGTTAATTTCAGTTCCCATCCCTCAGCCACAGCTTTTAAATGGCTGAAATCTGCTTTAGAAAGGCTTTGGCATAAATCGGTCATACTTAGTCAGGTTAAGACACCACCCGTATAGCCTGGTGATGCATCTTGGCCCGGATTTTCCGCAAGTTGCTGGAAAAACCAGAAAATACTTCGCCATCAGTGTGGATAAACATGGCGCTTTCCGCTTCGATATCAATTTCAGTAAAATCCCCAACGCTTACTTTAGGATGTTTTAGATGGCTCGCGTTCATAAAGGCCGGCAGCAGCCTGAGCATCGTTAACCGGCTGACCTCGGGCAAAGACAAATAATGAAACAAGCCGTCACCATTTTTTGCTTCCGGGTACATATAAAATCCCCCACCCTCGCGGCTCCCATTAAGGAGAACCAGCATCAACAGGTCATCAGTCCAATTTTTATCACCATCAATGGTTATTTTCATTCTCACAGGATTATGGTTGAGGAAAATCGTCTTTAAGACAGCTAAGATGTACATTAAAAATCCCCGGACAAGGGGCATTTTGTGGGAATGGATGGTGACGATGGCATCAAATCCAATCCCGATCGTGTTATCAAAATATTCCGTCCGTCCCAGATCGTCCTCGATCTCACCGATATCAATCCATTTTTCTTCACCAGTGAAGATCTGGCGCAGAGCCTTCCAGGGTTCAGGATCCATGCCAATTGAATAAGAAAAATCATTTCCAGACCCCAATGGCAGAACTCCCAGGGTTGGCCGCTGATCTTTCGGGAAGGACATCATAGCGTTAACCACTTCATGGACTGTGCCGTCCCCTCCTCCTGCAATGATCAGATCATAACCATCCCTGACAGCTTTTTTAGTGAGCTCGATGGCATGAGTCGGATATACCGATCCGGTCCAATCTGCTCCCCCGAACTCCTGCATGATGGGCCTCAGGTCAGCCGCCTCTTTCCAGGCCTGTCCCATATTGGCATTGGGGTTCATAATAAAGATGACTTTTTTATATTTCATAGTTTAACTCCCTCTTTGTTATTATCCATCAAAAAGTTTTGGTTAGATAGCCTCTGGCTTCAGCCTTGGGTTAATAATATTTTGTTCTAAGATCTCTACTTGGTAAAGTGATCTCACCCTCTCGCGGATCCCCCACCAGGGTGATCTCATCAGGTTCCATGGCAGCCTTCCAAGCTGTATAGGCCGCCATTAATGCTTCCAGCTCTTCAACAGAATACAAACCATCTAGCGGCAGCTGGCCCCGCATGATCTTATAGCGGGTAATTTCCTCAAAAAGCCTCATCGGGTCAGGCACAGCCACTGACAATGAATGAAGCAGGAGCTGGCGCTGAAGCCTGCCTTCCAGGGTTTTCTTGAGAAAGGGGATCCTTTTTAATAAAACGGTATATGAGGCATGAGGATACACCTCAAGTACCTGCTGCACCCGATCCCCGGCAGGATAATCTTGAAATCCCAGGGATTCAAGCCGTTTATAAAGGGAAAACCCGTTCCTCATCCAACCTGGACATTCAGATTCTTTTTCAGGGGTTTTTGGAATCCGGATATTCTTCTGGAATAAACCATATTCAGCAACCCGGAATGCGGTCCACCGACCCGGATTTGGCCTGGGAGATAAACCGTCCCGGACCGAGCCTTTTTTCATTAATCCCGCATTTACACGGCGGGGAGCGTTCACGCCCACAAAGGTATTCTTTTGTCCGGCGGCAAAGGCCGAGACAGCGCTGAGATCCCCCCGGGATATGGCAACCAGATTTAATTCGCGGTCTAGGGCCGCGTAGGTCAGGGCTGTTTCTCCTGAAGGAGGATCGATGCCAATAAAGACAGAATCTTTAAATAACATGGGGAATCCTGATTTTGTGTTTGATCGTGGGTTATGTTATGAGTGTAGCTCAAAAGGGAGAGAATGACAATAAAATCAGAATAATGAGGATGCGTGATCCTGAGGGTTATTAATTTCTGAATTATCTGAATATCGAGCGGGGTCTGATAATTAAAGGATCAATCATCCTATTTGGTAACGAGAGGAAATAGTAAGCAGTGAGTGGTGTGTCTGCAGGTAAGTTTCCGTTGAAAACCATCAGAGCAGGGATTCCCGAGGAGAGATCAGCAGGGAGATGATGTTACAATTAATCAGTCTCGCCGGCAATGGATGCTTAAGATAAGAGTAGTTATCACAAGAATTTTGAGCCTACCCCGAATTTTATTCTTAATCAACATTCAACTTCCAAGGAGATATTTCCCACTCTGGAGTCAGCTTCGTTGATCTCTACCACAAGGTATTTCTCCGGCGCACTCCTGCCTTCCTTGATAGTAACAAGCGAACCAATTGTTACTATTTTTTCGTTTCCCATGTTATTTCCATGTTTACCCTTAAATACAATTTTTGGATGTATTTTAACAGAGGATAACAGTTTCCTTCGAGTTTTTGT
>CAYUXO010000128.1:0-4725 GCA_964448865.1 uncultured Anaerolineales bacterium | reverse complement strand
GTTCAGCTTTTTTTTCCTGATACATAATTTCTCCTAGGCTTTAAATATTACTGTACAGGACATTATAAACCACCCCCACCCAACGGCAAGGGAATCGCCTATCAGATATCTATTAAAATGAAATTCTAGATGATAAGCAATCTTCTTTATCATGTATAATAAATTTGTGAAAATAGTATTCCCAAACAGGAGGAAAAATGACTGATTTTCAGGGACAAATTGAATCCGGGCGGGGCAAATTAAAGGAATTGCTCCTCAAGGTTCCCGGTTTTAAGGGATACATAGAAATGGAAGACCGCCGGACAGCAGACAAGCTGCTGCGGGATGTAGTCGCAGCCCGCTTCCAGGAAATGGTGGATAAACTTACTGGAATTCAAACAGAATTTGTTGATCGGGGCGATCTGGCTTATCTTGATGACCTTGAAACCATCGTGGTGAAATTACGTACATTTATTGACAGGATCAATCATGCTGCTTACGGGTATACTGGTTTCTTCTCCGCGATAAAGATTGACCCTGAGAGGTTGGACCGCCTGTATGATTATGACCAGGCCTTATTAGATGGAACCGAGATTATGGCAGCAGCCATGGACAGTCTGGCATCAGCGGTGGAAGAAGATCAGATTAAACCTTTGATTGCTGAATTGAAGAACCAGGCCAGCGAAATGGTCAAAAAGGCTGATCAAAGAAAAGAAGAAGTTACCAGAGAGGACGAGGTCCCGGGTGACGACCTGATTTCCAGTGAATAAACAGCTTAATATCTAAAGAGGAGAAAACTCGATGGCTAGGATTTTTGACGTAATTGAATACCCAAATGAGATGGCGGATGAGTTAATCCACCGCTTTCCAGAAGGAGAATCCGGAGATTTTAGGATTGGATCCCAGGTAATTGTCCGGGAATCTCAAACAGCAATCTTTTTCAGAGATGGAAAAGCACTGGATAGCTTTGGTCCGGGCCGGCATACAATCACTACTGCCAATATCCCACTGCTGATTGACTTGATCAAGAAAGCTTTTGATGATAAAACTCCCTTCCCGGCAGAGGTATATTTTGTTTCCCGGCGGGAATTCCCCGATCAGAAATGGGGTACCCCGCAGCCAATTATTGTCCGCAACCCGGGCATGGGTCTGGGTGTTGCCTTGCTGAAAGGGTTTGGTACTTACGGCTACCAGATCGCAGAACCCCACCAGTTTGTAACGCAATTGGTTGGAGCCCAGGGAATTTTCCGCACGGCCGATATTGAAACCCGGCTGCGCCATATCCTGCTGACTACGATGACAGATTTATTGGGTGAAACAGCCAAGGAAAATGATGTTACAGACCTGATTGGCATGCTGAGTGAGATCAGTGCTGCGGTAAGGGCCAAGGCTAGCGACCAGTTCAAAGCTCTTGGCCTGGAACTAAAAACCTTCCTGATCGCCAATCTGCGCCCTTCCGAACAGTCCATCACGGAGCTGCGCAATATGGGTGTGCTGGATTTGGAAACCTATACCCGACTGCAAGCAGCTGATGCGCTGCTGGAAGCCGCCCAGAACCCCAGCGGCGGAGCAGGTTTGACAGCTGGCATCGGTGCTGGAATGGGTATTGGAAATATCCTCAATCAGTCCTTGCAGGGAATGGTTGGAGGAGGTGCGGCAGCAGCTGGCAGCGTTGCTATGCCAGAAGTGATGAGCCCGGCCGAAGCTGCTCAATTCTTAAAAGTTTCTGAAGAAGATGTGATAGCAGCCCTGAAAACGGGTGACTTGAAGGGTAAAAAACTCGGTAAAGCTTTCCGGATTAGTAAAGATGCCCTGATGGCTTTCCTGAACGAGTGAGATCCGATTTGTAATAGAACAAAACAGCCTGGTTGAATAAACCAGGCTGTTTTTATTTTGGTAGGGGACTAAATCCCTTTAAGGGACTTGGTCCCTAAGGATTAGAGAATGGATTCCAGACCCAGGTGATCCTGGATGGTTTTTCGAACTGTGGGTGTGAGTGAATTCTCTCCCTTGGCTTCTTTGCGGATCAGTTTTTTCAGCTGGCGGGCATGCAGGGTTGGGTATGGTGCGTTGTCTGCTTCAACAACAGCTTTTTCATCTGAAAAAACCAGGGCAGCCTGTATTTCAGGAAACTCCAGACCAGGGATCTTGCCGAGGGTTTTATGGATCAGTTTAATTCCTGATGAGATCTCTTTTTCAGGACTGCCGATGCTATCCTGGGCAAAAAATCGCATATAAAAATTTCCACCGATTTTTTTCCAGCGACCTCTTTTTTCGTTGTAAATGATTTTTCCTTTCTGGGGGTAGGGCAGAAACATCCAGAGACCAGCTGGTCCTACCAGCAAATGAGAAACAGGGCTCTGGTAATGATAAAGGGCATATTGGTCGTCCAGGCCTTTTAAGGCAGTGTCCAGCTCTTCGTCCGGTCGGGGAGAGCGGCCAAATCGGTTGGCATAATAAATACCAACCTGGGAAAGTGTAAATCCTACGATCAGAGCTAGCAGCGAATAGGCCATTTGTTCCTGGTATTGAAAGCTGATATACATACCAGCTGCCAGGATCACGATTGAAATGATACCGCTGTACTTGCCGATCCGGTTGTTGCGGGTTACCAATTTTTCATTGCGAACAATGATCATTTAATAAATCCTCCTCAAATTCCTTTTCAGGTGAGTTGATTTTGAATGGCTTCCTTCAAACTTGGTAATAATTGGGCATCGATAGCCTGTTTTGCCGCTTTGAGGGAATTTACGATTGCAAAGGCGTCTGACCGGCCGTGTCCCACAAATACCAGCCCGTCAATGCCCAATAGGGGAGCGGCTCCGATCTGGCGGGGATCAAGCAGTTTGCGAAGGTTTTTAAACGCAGGCATTGCCAATCCAGCCCCGATTTTGGTGCGCAGACTTGCAGATAGTTCTTCTTTCATGACATCCAGCAGCAGCCTGGAAACGGATTCACTGGTTTTAATGAGCACATTGCCTGTAAAACCATCGCTGACCACCACATCGGCATCACCGCCGAAGAGTTCTTTGGGCTCAGCATTGCCAATAAAATTCAGGGAACTGGCTTTGAAGAGTGAGAAAGCTTCCTTCACCAGCTGGTTGCCTTTGCCTTCCTCTTCACCATTGGAAAGCAGGGCTACCCGGGGGTTTTTGATCCCCAGCATCTTCTCGGCATAAATGGATCCCATGATCCCAAACTGGAGCAAGTAAAGCGGTTTGCAGTCCACGTTGGCCCCAATGTCAACGGCGACCGCAAATCCATATCGGGTAGGCATTACTGTTGTCAGGGCGGGTCGTTTTACACCCGGAATGCGACCCAGGCGGAACAAACCATTGGCCATGGCGCCGCCTGTATTACCAGCAGTGACAAAAGCTTCTGCACGTCCTTCCTTAACCAGGTCCATACCGACGGCCATAGAATTATCGGATTTCCGGCGAGCGCTGCGGGCTGGTTTGTCGCCCATTTCTAGAATTTCCGGGGCATGGATCAATTCAACCCGGGGATCACGGGGTTGGTTCTCTAAAAGGGGGCGAATTCTTTCTTCCTGTCCAACCAGGAGGATTTTTGTATCCAACAATTCAGCTGCTTGAAAGGCTCCTTCCACTTCTGGAAGGGGAAAATTATCGCTGCCCATAGCATCGAGGGCGATTGGCATGGCTGCTCTCCTTACGATGATCTTATTTGTCTTGACAATGGTCTCTGGAAGATTATAATACCACTGCCACCCAGAGGAGAGAAGGAATACTGGGTGGAATAGAATTGCGCTGGTGCTGGAACTGGCAGACAGGTATGGTTGAGGGCCATATGCCCCTAGGGCGTGCGGGTTCGATTCCCGCCCAGCGCACAAAAAAATCGCCGTTTGGCAATTTTTTGATTCTATGTAGAGGATGATTTACTTCGGTGATCAGAAACGGATTCTCATGTACAATTATTGTTATTGATAGTCCAGTAGCTTTACAAATACGACGCCCAGTCGGAGGAGGAGATCATGTCGGGATTAACAGAGAAGATTGCCAATGCCAACGGTTTCTATATCGATGCTTTACCAGCTAATCAGCGTGGAGAGTTGACACCGGACCAGGCAAGATCTCTTATTTCAAAACTGTTCGGTCCACTGATCTTGATCCTAATCCCTGTGGTTATGCTTATTGTCCAACTTCAACGAACAGGTTATGTTAGCGGGTTCTCGTTGACGGAACCAATTCTGGTGATTTTTCAACAAATGACAACTTCAGCTAAGGCATTCCTGGGAATAATGACTGCCCTTGGTCTCTGAGGTTTAGTGCTGCTGATCCTGCTCTTGCTTGATATTTATGGCGGTCAGGTAAAAATGATCGAAGGATTGGGGTACCGGAAAATGACCACCTCAACAGATGATGATGGAACGAAAACCACACGTATGTATTATGTGATCGCGGACAAGAAATTTTCAGTCCAGCGGGGTGGTTTTATGGTTTTTGTAGATGGCGGGCAGTACAAGGCTTATTTCACACCCCGAAGGAAGATCCTGGTCAATGTTGAAGCGCTTGAATAAATTAGTAAGTTGTAAGGAGTGAAGCGTAAGGCGTAAATTTACATATATTCTTATAACCCATATAGCCATTCCAAGGTTGATCTACATCTTTCATCTTCATCTTTGTGATTATTAATTTCCTAATTCAGAAATCTCAGAGTCACGAAGTCACAAAAATCATCCAGCCAGCATCTCCGGTTCCCAGACCTGCCGAAAGAAGGCGCTGTGCT
>CAYUXO010000127.1:0-4782 GCA_964448865.1 uncultured Anaerolineales bacterium | reverse complement strand
TATAAAGTCTGGGGATTCGATTATCACAAGATGGCGACTCGTTCCTTCGACTAGCCTGTCCCGAGTGGAACGGAGTGAAATCGAGGGGCTTAGGACAGGTGAGTCGTCCCTACCACTGTTAAATAATAAACGTCCTCGAAGGAGGAACGTTTGCATATAATGCGTAGGGGCGACCGGACCGGTCGCCCGGCGATCTACACGAAGACTGGGTATTCGATTATCACAAGTGGGCGACTCGCTGAGTCGCCCCTACCATTGTTAAATAATAAACGTCCCCACAGGGAGACGTCCGATAAAGCCCTCCTATGGACTTCAGTCCCATATTAAATCTCAGCGAGAGACCCGTTCCCAGGCGCCTTTCTGGGTTCCAGTTATGCTGCGCCAGAGACCAATTACCAGGCCGATATTCATCAGTGCCAGGTAATAGAAGGGCAGAAAGATACCTGATCCGTTGAAGAATTTCTCCCCCAGATATCCGAGCAGGGATGCCAGATAGATCAGAACCTGACCTGCAAACAGGTAAAGATATAACCCACCCTGACCAAGTATCAGGAAATTTGAAATCAGCATTCCAAACCCAAAAAATGGCACCAGCCAGCGCAGGATCTTATGAGAAAACAGCGCCAAAGCAGGAAAACCATATTTAGGACGCAGGAAGCGAATCAGATCTGGCATGGCATTGAAGTTCAAGGCTGATATCCTGATCCTGCGAATAAGTTCACTCCCCATATTCGGAGAAGTATTTTCAGTGGCAATCGCTTGAGGCTCATAGATCACTCTTTTATTCTTGCGCAGAATATTTAATGTATTTGCAAAGTCATCATTGACGATGATATCTTCCCGAAGAGGTTCGTAAAGAGCTCTCCTGATAGCAAAAATAGCACCATTGGCGCTGATAACCGAGCTGATCTTGCCTTCAGCCTCTTTGATCAAATTCTCATACCGCCAATATAAGCTTTCCCCTGTTCCTCCAGATGTACAGGATGGATTGATCAATCTCAATTTTCCACATACTCCCCCAATAGCTTTATCCGAAAAATGCCTTACGAGAATCTTGACCGACTCAGGCTGATAGATCGTATTGGCATCTGACAAGAGAATGATTTCCGCCTGGGTCCCTTTAATGAGTTTGTTGAGAACTTTGATTTTCCCTTCCCTTGCAGGGTAAATGAAGGTCCGAATTAATGGATCCGAGATGGATTCTAAGATATGATTTGTTCCATCATCAGAGCCGTCTGATCCGAAAATGAATTCTATCCGATCCTGGGGATAATCAATTGCCAGGCAGTTATTAATCTTTTCTTGGAGATGATCTTCTTCATTAAAGGCCGGAACCACCATTGCCACAGTTGGATATTCAAAGAGAAGTAATTTGGAAGGAGGGGAAACAAAACGCGATATTAAAATAATTAATACCGGATAGATCAGGTATGTAAACGTGATCAGAAGGAGGAAAATCCAGAACAAAAATTCCATGATCTAATCATCAACCCCCGGGGTCTCTCTAAGTGACTCCTTGGGGGGGTCTACAGAATCTAAATTGAATGAAGGTAACCTCCATTTTGAGATGATGATCACCCCCGTTCCAATGATTACTTTGGGCAGCAGCGCAACCCCATACAACACCACACTATAGGCGAGGGCCGAATCTTTGTCAATGGAAAACACTGATAATGCCAGGACGGTCAGGTAATGAAAAACACCCAGTTTTCCTGGCGCGGAAGGCGGCGCGCTGCCTACCTGGAGGACAATCAGCACAAACAGCGCTGCGGTGAATGGAGCTTGAATGTGAACAGACTCCAGGACCACATAGTTTGTCAGGGTTGACAGGATCAGTGACAAAAAGGTCAGGATCCAGATCGGCAGCTGTCTCCTCCAGGAACGCATGCTGTCAAAACCAGTTAAAGTCCGATCCAATATACTAGCAATCCTCTCACCCCAACCTCTGGGCAATTTCCGCAATAAGGGGGTAATCCAGACCAGGAATCTTCTGCCCCACAGCAAGAGCAGAATTATGGATGCCAGGCAGATCACAGATAGGATAATGAGCGTTTGTCCCGGCTCGGTGACCCAGGCTGGAAATGATATGGCAGTTATTAAAAGCAGCAGCGCCACTCCAAAGGCAATCAGATCAATTACCTTCTCCAGCACCAGATTTCCCAGCAGAGCGGATTTTGTTGTCTCAATCCTCTCGCTTACATAATAAATTCTGGCCAGTTCCCCCAGGCGGGCTGGCAGCAGGATGTTAAACATCTGTCCCAGGTAAACACCCCCTAACAAAGCTTTATAATCTGAGGGCTGCCAAACGCGGGTGGTCATCACCCACCAGCGCACGGCCAGGATGGCAACGTTTAGCAGCACAATTATCACGCCCAAAACTACCAGCCAGGGATTGGCCGCCATCAGCACTGAACCAAGCTGCTTGGTAGATACCCCTCTGAAAGCCAGCCAAACCGCAAGGACACCGAGGATAGTGCCAAGGATGATTTTGATGATCGTATTTCGGTTGAAAATCTTAGGTTCAGGCATAGGGTAATTATAATTGATATATGATACAAGATTGAAGTAAAAAAAGTAGTCAGGTTTAAGGTTGAAAGTTTAATAACTACGGGTATATGCAGCAACATTAATCTTGTTTATACTCGAGGTTATGGGGGAATCTTACAGATAAGGTTGAAATTACTTCTAAAAAGATTAGAACCGTCTCAATTCATATGACCTCGATAAAATCATTTGAAGATATTGAAACCTGGAAATTGGCTAGAAGAATAACAGCTCAGATTTATTCTTTCTCAGACAAAGGCCCTTTTTCCCGTGATTATTCATTCAGGGATCAAATTCGACGTGCTTCGGTAAGCATCATGGCCAATATTGCCGAAGGATTCGAAAGCCAGACCCAGGCATTGTTCATCACCTACCTGGGGCGAGCAAAGAAAAAGACGGGAGACCGGAGACAGGGGATAACATGACCAGGGGATATAAATTTCAAAAGTTAAACGTATACCAGATGGCGTTAGATTATGTTGACAACATTTACTCGATAACAAATCGGCTTTCTGATAGAGAAAGATATAATCTTATTTCCCAGACTCAGCGAGCAGCTACCTCAATAGTTTTGAATATTGCTGAGGGATCCACCGGTCAATCAGATGCGGAACAGGGTAGATATATTAGCTATGCAATCAGATCCTATCTTGAAACAATCGCTTGTTTCGATATCATTGAACGCAGGGAGTATTTCCCGAAGAATGAATTAAATCTCACTCGTACGAATGGACATAAGCTATTTGTTAAATTGATTGCCTTTCAAAAAAGTTTAAAGTAGATCAGAAAATAATAACGGCATGATTAGCTCAGGAACTGAGAGACCAGCAATCTTCCGTCTTCCGTTCCCTCATCCCCGGTCTTCTGTCTCCTGTCCCCGGTCTTTATTCACCATCCACACCTGATAACTAAATAACCCCATCAGGACGATCCATAACAAGATCTCCCACCACCTATCGGCGGTAAGCGCCATCCCCAGACAAAAGAGCAAGCCGGAGACATTCAGCGGGAAGGTATATTTTGGTTTAATTAGAAGCGTCTTTATCCTTTCTCCCCTCTGCTGGGACTGATAATAAGCAATACTTACTACCGCCAAAAAAAGCGCCAGAGCGATAATCCAAATACTGTTCGAAGCCAAACCCCACCAGTTGATCATAAATTTTTCTTGTTTCGTCCGTGTTCAAGTCTAAGGACCGGAGACCGATGACGGAAGACCGGTCTTCCGTCCCCCGTCTTCTGTCATTTATCAACTTTCAACTTTAAACCCTTATGTTACTTATCCACTTCTTTAACATCCGCATTCGTAAGATTGTATAAACCTGAAATTAACCCCAGCAGCATCCAAAAAAATATCCCCGGTTTCGCGCCCAGTGTGATAGCGTCCAGCATGCCAAATACCAGATGGGCAAACAACCCACCCCCCAATCCCATTATCAGAGTTTTTGTTAATATCGGATCCTTGAGTTGGGTGAAATCAGCTGTTCCCTTACTTGGATTATTTGAACCGATCCAGATCTTGAATAAGATCCAGAAGGCGATTATATAGATAGAAATGAAAGCTATCAATCCCGGCAGACCCAGGTCCAGCCCCACCTGCAGGAATTCATTGTGGGCATGAGCGATATCAAAATCAGGGGAAATTGTAAAGAGTGGATAAAGTACATGAACCACTTCTCGGAAAGTGTTCAGGCCCATTCCGGTGAACGGGAAATCCTGGATTCCGTAAATAGCCCGGGACCAGATCTCGATCCGGGCGCCCAGGGTATCAATCGATAATCCAGTTTCTCCGGAGAGTCCTAATTGGACGATCAACTCTTCCCAACCCCCACCCTGGAAGACCAGAATGGTTCCAGCAGCTGCAATTAGTACAACCAGGCCTGCCAGGATCCAGCGCCAGCGTTTGGAAAGGACAATAAACAATATTATCAGAGCCGTCAGCCCTGCCGCCAGATAACTGCCCCGGGATTGGGTTAAAACCAGTACCCCCCCGATGAATAAGGTCCCCAACCATAAACCAAACCGGCTGACCCAGACCGCCACCCGGCTCTGAGTAAACCGAACCCAGGTTTTTCCAGAAACCCGTTTTTCAATTTTATATCTTATATCTTCTATTTTATATTTCAATAGATATACACTCAGGACACAGTATAAAGGCAAATACCATAAGATCGTCCCCCCCCACCGCATTGTGCTGCAAGCCTGTACCCAGGGTGGGGAATGATGAGATCAGGATCGGTA
>CAYUXO010000126.1:0-4802 GCA_964448865.1 uncultured Anaerolineales bacterium | reverse complement strand
GCCCAGGAGCGACCCAGCTCTCAAGGGCATTTTTTCTAAATAGCAGGAGCCACTTTGTGGCTCTTTTTTTTTGCACGGATATGAAAAGCTGGCACCGGTTTTGGTTTGGAGTACGGAGTTGGAACCAAACAGAGGCGGAAATTAGAAATAAACCAAGGATAACCAGATGATCAAAATTCCCGGGTTAATTGATATCCACGTTCACCTGCGGGAACCAGGCGAAAGTTATAAGGAGGATTTTTCGACAGGAACTGCCGCAGCACTTGCGGGGGGAATAACAATGGTATTTGCCATGCCTAATACCAACCCGCCAATCCTGGACGACAAATCGTTTTCTAGTGCTGCTGAACTGGCAAGTGCAAAAGCTTATTGTGATTACGGCATTTATCTAGGCGGTGGAGAACAAAACGCGGAGAAAGCTGCTGAGATATCAGACCGGGCAGTAGGGTTGAAATTATATCTCGACGCAACTTATGGCCCGTTATTGCTGGAACATCTCTCTTCTTGGATTGAGCATTTTGAGCATTGGCCTCGTCCCCGACCGATTGTTGCCCATGCGGAAGGTAAAACACTGGCTGCTTTTTTGACCCTGTCATACCTTTACCAGCGTCCCGTACATGTCTGTCATGTATCCCGTAAAGATGAAATATTTCTGATCCGGGAAGCGAAAAAAAAGGGAATCCCTGTGACCTGTGAGGTTTCCCCTCACCACCTTTTCCTGACCGAGGGGGATGGGAAAAGCCTGCCGGAAGGCAGAGCTAAAGTCAGTCCCATCCTGGCGACAGTCGAAGATCAACAGGCTTTGTGGGATAACCTGGACATAATTGATTGTTTCGCCTCAGATCATGCGCCTCACACCTTGAAGGAAAAAGACAGCGAACAAGCCCCTCCTGGATTTCCAGGTCTGGAAACAACCCTGCCTTTACTGCTCACAGCAGTTCAGGAAGGTCGGCTCCAATTAGAAGATATCATCGAGAAGATGTTTATCAACCCAAAAAAGATATTTTCACTTTCTGATCAGGAAGATACCTGGGTAGAGGTAGATGAAACCCATAGTTATGAGATAAGGGGATCAGATCTGTTTACAAAAGCAAAATGGACCCCATTTGAAGGGAGAAAGGTACAGGGTCTTGTCAGGCGAGTTGTTATCAGAGGTGTAACTGTTTATCAAGATGGTGAGATCCGGGTTAAACCAGGTTTCGGGAAGAATATCAGATAGGTCAAAGAAATTCATTAACCAAGCGTAATGTTCTTGAAGAGGAGGACAATTATGACAATACCTGAAAATAATGTCAATTCCAGTCCCCATTTGCCTTTTGGCGATCAAAGGAGCGCACCCTGGTATGGCAAATCAATAATCTCTGTCAAACAATTCGGCAAAGCAGATTTAAAATACATTTTTGAGGTTGCTCATGAAATGCGCGAGATGGTAGGTAGAGTGGGAACGTTTGACCTATTGAAAGGAAAAATATTAACCAATCTATTCTACGAACCTTCCACGAGAACAGCCTCTTCATTTACAGCAGCTATGGAGCGGCTGGGAGGAAGTGTTATCCCCATCAATGAAGTGAAATATTCATCCGTTGCAAAAGGGGAGTCTTTACCGGATACTATTCGATCTCTGGAATGTTATTCTGATGTGATTGTTTTAAGGCATCCAGAAGTTGGTGCGTCTAAACTTGCTGCACAATATGCCCAGAAACCAATTATCAATGCCGGGGATGGCATAGGAGAGCATCCAACCCAGGCATTGTTGGATCTTTTTACCATTATTGCGGAAAGGGGCAAAGTGGATGGCATTACAGTGACCATGCTGGGTGATCTAAAAAACGGAAGGACTGTTCACTCTCTGTCCCGATTGCTTTCATTGTATGATGTCAAGCTCAATTTTGTATCCCCGGAAATCTTAAAACTCCCCAAGGAAATCATCACTGAGTTGGAAGATCAGGGCATCCTTTATCAAGAACACACCCTTTTGGAAAAAGTCATCCCTGAGACAGATGTTCTTTATGTAACGAGGGTACAAAAAGAGAGATTTGAGGATCCCGATGAGTATGAAAAAGTCAAAGGGACCTATATTATCACCCAGCAAACCCTTGCTGAAGCAAAAGAGGATATGGTATTGATGCACCCGCTGCCCAGGGTGGGAGAGATCAGTATGGATTTGGATGATGATCCCAGGGCTGCCTATTTCCGGCAGATGGAGTATGGCATGTACGTGCGGATGGCATTATTAGCCATGGTTCTTGGTAAAGCATAATTGGATAAAAGGAGGATCCGTTGGACTCGTTTTTTTCAGCACTAGAAAATCGGATTAATGAGATTGACTCGCTCTTATGTGTTGGCCTTGATCCACATGAACAAGATCTTGAGGAATATAATAGCCAGACAGTTCTTGATTTCTGCCTCAGATTAATAGAACAAACAGCGGATGTAGCTGCAGCATTTAAACCAAACGTGGCATTTTTTGAGGCATTGGGAGCGGAGGGCATGGTTGCTTTAGAAGATGTGATCCGCCAGATTCCAGAGGGAATCCCCGTGATACTTGATGTCAAACGGGGCGATATCTCATCAACTGCCAGGGCATATGCTAAAGCTGCCTTTGAGATCCTCAAAGCTGATGCAGTCACCCTGAATCCCTACCTTGGGAAAGACGCTGTAATGCCCTTTATTGAGAATCCCGCTAAGGGTGCCTTCATTCTATGTAAAACATCCAATCCAAGCGCAAAAGAAATCCAGGACTTAATGGTGTCCGAAAAGATTCCTTCTCAAACTTCATCAGATATTAATCGCCCATTATATGAATGGATTGCTGATCTTGTCCGGCAATGGAATGTCCAGGGAAACCTTGGTTTAGTTGTGGGAGCAACGCAGGTAGAATCTCTGGCCAGAGTGAGGCAATTGGATCCCAATATTTGCATACTTGCACCCGGGATTGGAGCTCAAGGGGGAAATCTAAAGGCTGCTTTGGGCGCGGGTCTGCGAGAAGATGGTTTAGGCATGTTAATCCCGGTATCACGATCGATAGCAAGAGCAGAAAATCCCCGTCAGGAAGCCCGGAGAATTAGAGACGCAATAAACGTTGAAAGATCCCATCTTCGCAATGGAAAAAGAGTTCTTGAACCAAGCGCATTGTCACAGCTTCAGGATACCATTGCTGCGGGACTACTTGATATCGGATGCATTCAGTTTGGAGAATTTACCCTAAAATCGGGTGTAATCAGCCCAATCTACATCGACCTGCGCAGGTTAATTGCCTACCCGGATTTTTTACTTCAGGTCGCTCGGGCTTATTGCATATTGTTAAGATCCCTGGATTTTGACCATCTGGCAGCTTTGCCCTATGCGGGATTGCCGATCACATCTGCAATCAGTTTGCTTGAAAATTGGTCTATGGTGTATCCCCGAAAAGAAGAGAAATCTTACGGCACAAAAATGCAGGTAGAAGGAGTATTTTTAGAAAGTGACACTGCGGTTGTTATTGATGACTTGATCACGACCGGGGACAGTAAACTAGAGGGCATTAATAAACTATCAGAAAACGGTTTGATCGTAAAGGACATTGTTGTTTTAATAGACCGCAGTGTGAATGCCAGGGAAATATTGAAAAAGAAAGGGTATCAACTTCATGCATTTTTATCAATGTCAGAAGTACTCACTTATTACCTGAATGCTAACCTGGTGAAGCCGGAAATCATTGCCAGGGTTGACCAATTTCTAGGAGGAAATCTAACTCAGTGAGTGTGGGGGGCAAGATCCGAATTTTTACGGGTTAAAAATGATCATGTATAGAAAACTCAAACCGCTTCTGTTTCGTTCAGATCCAGAACGGATCCATAACCTGATCTTGGGATTAATGCGCGCGGCTGGTTTTGTTTCCCCGGTTCGGAAAATCCTCCGCGATATTTATGGTCAGGAAGCCTTCCGACCGGTTCCTTTTGCCGGGTTGTTATTTCCCAATAGGGTTGGCCTGGCTGCAGGATATGATAAAAATTGTACTGCTTGGCGTGGATTATCCTGTCTGGGATTTGGCCATATTGAATTGGGAACAGTAACTCCACGACCACAGATTGGAAATCCAAAACCCAGAATATTCAGATTTCCTAATCAGGAAGGGATCATCAACCGGATGGGTTTTCCCGGAAAGGGGGCCAGCTTTGCAGCAAGGATGATCGACCCTCCAGGCTGCTCGCCAGAAAGAGATCAGGTCATCCTGGGGATCAATATCGGCAAGAACAAAGACACACCGAATGAAACAGCCTTTGAAGATTATCTTGCCTGCTTGAGACTTTTTTATAAAAAGGTGGACTATTTTGCCGTAAATGTGAGTTCGCCTAATACCCTGGGATTACGAGAATTACAGGGGAAGGAATTCCTGAATGATTTGCTCCAAAAATTAATCGTTGAACGAGACAAATTGCGATCAGGTCTGAATAAACCATTGCCATTATTCGTTAAACTTTCACCAGATTTATCTGATGGTGAATTGGATGATGCCCTGGAGGTAATTTCAGACACATCCACTGATGGTGTAATTGCGACCAACACCACAATTAAAAGAGAAAATCTTCTAAGTTATGATCCGGGAATTCCGGGAGGGTTAAGCGGAAAACCCCTCAAAGATCTAAGTACTTCGCTGATCCGGAAAATCCACCGCAGAACAGCAGGGACACTTCCGATTATCGGGGTAGGCGGAATCAGCTCAGTGGAGGATGCTCGTGAAAAACTGGATGCCGGCGCAGGACTTGTTCAAGTTTACAGCGGGTTAATTTTTAAAGGCCCAGGATTGGTCCGGAAGCTGG
>CAYUXO010000125.1:0-4815 GCA_964448865.1 uncultured Anaerolineales bacterium | reverse complement strand
ATTTAACTTTTCCTCCTTGACAGATGTAAAAGAATTCTATATAATCCCGCCTAATATCTAAATAATATAAATAAAGGTCTCTTTCACACACGTAACAAAAATGAACAACTTATCATTGTTAATCCTTATTCTTATTAGCCTACTGGTTCTTATCCTGATTATTGGGATTTTGAACCCCTTCCGCGTTTGGGCATTGAGGAGAGTGAGGAGCAGGAACTAAGCAAAACACAATCCAAGTAGAAATCAAGAGGCTGCCCAGACAGGGCAACCTTTTTTGTTTTCAGGAGCAGGGCATGAGATCGGACGTCATCAAAAAAGGCTTCGAACGAGCACCTCACCGCTCATTATTACGGGCCACCGGTGTTGTTAGCGAAGAAGATTTCAAGAAACCATTCATCGCTATCGTTAATTCTTACGTGGATATTATTCCCGGCCATGTTCACCTGCAGGAATTTGGGAAGCTGATCAAAGACGCTGTACGGGCAGTGGGTGCAGTGCCTTTTGAGTTTAATACTATTGGTGTCGATGACGGGATCGCGATGGGGCATGCAGGTATGAAGTTTAGCCTTCCCTCTCGGGAGTTGATCGCCGACTGTGTGGAGACTATGATCCAAGCCCATCAATTCGATGGCATGGTCTGCATTCCAAATTGCGACAAGATCGTACCCGGGATGGTCATGGGAGCTCTGAGGGTGGATGTTCCGGCTATCTTCATCTCCGGCGGACCGATGCAGGCTGGAAAAACTCCTGAAGGGGAAGTAGTTGACCTGGTCTCTGTATTTGAAGGTGTAGGTGCGTATCAGGCGGGCGCCATCTCCGAGGATCAATTAGAAACCCTGGAAAGATATGCCTGCCCCGGCTGCGGTTCCTGTTCAGGATTATTTACCGCAAATTCAATGAATTGTCTGCTTGAAGTCCTGGGCCTGGCATTACCCTTCAATGGGACTGCTTTGGCAGAATCAGATGAACGGGAAGACCTTGCTGTTCAAGCAGCGAGGCAAATTCTGACTCTTGTAGAATCAAATCTCACGCCTCGGAAAATCGTTACGATTGAAGCTCTTGACGACGCTTTTGCTCTTGATATGGCTTTTGGGGGCAGCACCAATACTGTCCTCCATACCCTGGCCTTCGCCCACGAAACTGGAATTGACTATAACCTGGAACGAATTAATCGGATTGCCGGGGAAGTTCCCCATCTCAGTAAGATCAGCCCTTCTGGCCCCTGGCACATGGAAGACCTGCACGAAGCCGGAGGAGTCCCCGCAATCTTAAATGAACTTGCCAAAGGAGGGATTTGTGTCCATCTGGACCGCCCGACGGTGGCTGGGACGACTCTCGGCAGCTCAATTATTGATCGAGAAATCCTGAACCCTGAAGTAATTCGCCCTCTGACAGATCCCCACAACGAAAAGGGCGGATTAGCGATCTTGTTCGGAAATCTCGCGCCAGAAGGTAGTGTGGTCAAGTCTGGTGGGGTTGCAGAATCTATGCGCCGCCATGCTGGTCCTGCCCGTATTTATGAAAGTCAGGAGGAGGCCATGGAAGGCATACTCAATCACCAGGTACAGGAAGGGGATGTGGTTGTAATTCGTTATGAGGGACCGCAGGGAGGACCAGGTATGCAGGAGATGCTTTCACCAACCGCAGCTCTTGTTGGTATGGGACTGGGAGAAAAGGTTGCTCTTATCACTGATGGTCGTTTTTCAGGCGGTACCCGGGGAGCCTGTATTGGCCATGTCAGCCCAGAAGCAGCTGCCCGAGGTCCCATTGCAGCCCTCCAGGATGGTGATGAGATTTTCTTTGATCTGGATAAATACTTGTTGGAAGTCCGCTTAAGTGAAGAGGTAATTAATAAACGTTTACAAGCCTTGCCTCCTTTTAAAGCATCTACAACAAGTTCCTGGCTGAGCCGTTATTCACGGATTGTCTCCAGCGCAAATCAAGGTGCCGTTTTAATTTGATACTTATAGAAATATTGTTTTCTTTTATACGGTTCAAAGGAGAAGCAGATATGGAATTATCAGGAGCAGAAATACTGTGGGAAAGCCTGATAGGTGAGGGAGTAACAGTTGTATTTGGATATCCGGGTGGAGCGATTATGCCTGTCTATGACGCTATGTTGAAATACCCGGTGCACCATGTGCTTACCCGTCATGAACAAGGTGCTGCTCATATGGCGGATGGTTATGCCCGAACATCTAATAAAGTAGGGGTTGCTCTGGCAACTTCGGGTCCGGGTGCATCCAATCTGGTAACTGGCATCGCAACCGCAATGTTGGACTCTTCCCCCATTGTGTGCATCACAGGCCAGGTTCATTCACACTTACTTGGAAAAGATGCATTTCAGGAAATCGATGTAACCGGTATCACATTGCCGATTACAAAACATAATTTCCTGATTACCAGCGCTGATGAAATCGCTGAGGTTGTGCGTAAAGCTTTTCATATTGCCCGCAGTGGGCGTCCCGGTCCTGTATTGATCGATTTTTGCAAGGATGCTCAAATAGAGAAAACGACCTATAAGAAAGATCATATCCAGAAAACAGTTTCTCTCCCGGGTTACAAGCCCCCAATACACGCCCCTGAGAATGATTTGAAAATCGCTGCCGAAATGATTGAAAAAGCTGAGCAGCCTGTAATCCTGGCTGGACAAGGGGTATTGATGTCAGATGCCATGAAGTCGCTGGAATTATTTGCCACCATGACTCAGACACCTGTGGCAATGACGTTACTTGGATTGGGCGCCCTTCCTACTTCTCATCCGCTGTCCCTGGGCATGATGGGGATGCATGGAGAGGCTTATTGTAACCAAGCCATCCAAAATGCTGATTTGCTGTTGGCATTTGGCATGCGTTTTGATGATCGGGTCACTGGAAACCTGCGCACCTACGCACCCCGGGCTCGGAAGATCCATGTGGAAATTGATCCCACTGAGGTGGATAAAAATGTGGATGTTGATCTAGCTTTAATGGGAGACCTCAAGACAGTGCTGATTGATTTGATACCCCTGGTCGGGGAATATAGTCACGATGCCTGGAAGACCCAGATTGCTGCCTGGAAGGAAGAAACCAGAGAACGCAACATAATTTCCTGGCAGGAAGATGGAAAATTACATTCAGCCCATGTGATCAATGACCTGTGGGAAATCACCAAAGGAAATGCAATAGTCGCTACGGGTGTCGGCCAGCATCAAATGTGGACAGCTCAGTATTATCCTTTCGAGGAACCTTATCGCCTGATCACATCTGGAGGAGCTGGAACAATGGGCTTTGGTCTTCCAGCTGCCCTGGGTGCCTGGTTCGCCTGTCCTGATCAGGAAATCTGGCTGGTAGATGGGGATGGCAGCTTTCAAATGACTCAGTGTGAATTATCAACTGCTGTACAAGAGAATGCGAATATCAAAATAGCGATTATGAATAACGGATTCCTAGGGATGGTCCGACAATGGCAGGAGTTCTTCTTTGATAAACGATATGTGTCCACCCCAATTACAGGACCAGATTTTGTAAAACTTGCAGATGCCCATGGGATCCCTGCGAGACGGGTCACTGAACCAGGGGAGGTTCTCTCAGCCTTTGAGTTTGCCCAGCAAACCCCGGGGCCAGTGCTGCTGGACTTTATCGTAGAGAAAGAAGAATCAGTATATCCCATGGTACCAGCGGGAGCTGCTCTGGATGAAATGATCCGGCGCCCAATTCACAAACAGCCTCATACAGTTGGATCGGAGTAAAGACAATTCCCAGAAAACCTTCTGGATGCTCCCAAGAAGAAAGGAGATTTCATGCAGCAAATATTATTTGCCCTTGTAGAAAATAAACCCGGTGTTCTCAATCGAGTAGCTTCTTTGTTCCGGCGCCGGAAATTTAATATAGAATCGCTGAATGTCGGTCGGACGGAGCATGATGAAATTTCCAGGATGACAATAGTCCTTGAAAATGAAGATGTCGACGCCCGGACAGTGGAAGCCAATCTCTATAAATTGGTCAATGTGATCGATGTACAGGATCTCACCAATCAACCATCCGTAGTAAGAGATTTGGCATTGATCAAGGTAAAAGCAACTCCTGAGACACGAGGCGAGGTAGCCAGTTTGGCAGCTATCTTCCGGGCAAATATTGTGGATGTTGCACCCGAATCGGTCATTGTGGAGATCACAGGTACTGAGGATAAAATCGAAAGCCTGGTTGAGTTACTTCGCCCGATCGGCATAGAAGAATTGGTCCGTACCGGTCAAGTAGCTATGATGCGTGGTGCGTCAGATGGGAAAAGGTACACTCCTGGCGCAAATGGAAAAGAAAAGAGTATCGCCTAATTCAACCCCGAAGGATAAAAATATGGCCACGATTTATTATGACAAAGATGCAAATCCTGATTTGATCAAGAACAAAAAGGTTGCAGTTATTGGGTTCGGGTCCCAAGGTCATGCCCACAGCTTAAATTTACGCGACAGCGGCGTAAACGTGCGGGTGGGACTACGAGAAAACAGCCGTTCAAAACTTAAGGCCGAAGCAGAAGGATTAGAGGTGGTCCCAACTTCCGAAGCTGCCGCCTGGGCCGATACGATCATGATCCTTGTCCCGGATACAGCCCAACCCGAGATTTATCGCAATGAGATCGAACCCCATTTGAGCCCCGGGAAAACGCTGATGTTTGCCCACGGTTTTAATATCCGTTTTGAGACCATCACACCCCCTCCGAATGTTGATGTCAGTATGGTAGCTCCAAAAGCTCCCGGGCACAGGGTTCGAGAGATCTATCAAGAAGGAGGAGGAACACCCTCACTCCTGGCTGTTCATCAGGATGCCAGTGGTAATG
>CAYUXO010000124.1:0-4861 GCA_964448865.1 uncultured Anaerolineales bacterium | reverse complement strand
ACCGCCATGATCCCTGATTCGGTTGCCAGCATCTCAAAGCTCGCTTCACTGAGTTCTGTTAAGGTCCATTCCAGTTTTGTGAGATGGTATTTGACTTCCTGAAAGTCGCTGCTAAATTGATCGTATATACCACGGATGCTGCTCTCCGCTGCTTCGATGCGACCTTCCAACGTTTCTACTTGTGACTTGAGTTTCTTCACACGCGGCCGCAGGGCTGCCGGCGCCCCGCTTTCTCCAGCCAAACCTGTGATTTGTGTCTCCAAAGGGCGCATTAATCGCTCCATGCCGACTATTTCTTTTCTTATCTGCGCTTCGATCTTGGGCGCGATCCCGGCCCATTCTTTTTGAAAATCTGCCGCCATTACTTCCAGATCTTTCTCAAAAGCGTACCCACGCTCACGCAAGGATTTGACCCGCCGATCCATCCCGTTGACTGATGTGCCCAAATCTTCTACTCTATCCCGGGTACCTGTCATCCGCACCAAAGATTGCATATCACGCAAAGAAGATTGCAGACTTTTAATGTCATTTTTTACTTGCTCGGTAAGGCTTTGATTGGCCATGAGATCTCCTGATTCAAATGAATGGATGGCTATATTCTAACTGATTTTCCCAAATGACGGATATATCGAGCGATTTTGGACATTTATTACTGAAATTGCCCTTCAGAAGGGCTTTTTCCCTCTAAAACCACCTAACAAATCTCATAATTCATCTTTCCATCTTCTTGTTACAATGATTTAGGGGATAAAATACATTAAATTGTGAAACAGGGCGATATTTACCTGCCTGGTCAGCACCAGGTCAAAGGAATTATGAAAGATAGAATTACTGTTTCAGATCGATTGAATATGAACTTTTTTGAGGGATTGCCAGCAAAGCGGCGGCATTTCCTGGAATCGAACCTGAAAAGAGTTGAATACGCATCTGGTGCACCCATTATCAAACAAGGACGATCAGGACAGTTTTTAGGTATATTGGAAAGCGGACAGATAAAGCTGGAAAGTACACATAACCAAACCCGCACGCTCGGAGCAGGGGATTACTTCGGGGTTGAGATGCTCCAGGATGGTAAACCAAGCGCGCACACTGTTACCGCCCAGGCGGAAACGGTCTTGTGGGTTCTAAATCGCTCTGACTGGATGACTCCCAGTCCGACTTCAGTATCCAGGACAATCAATTCCGGGATACCTCGCCATAAAAAGACGGGCTGGAAAATGTTGGTTGCGGCCTTAACACTAATTATGGTCCTTTTCACTCTCGGCCCCATTCTGGTTGATACGGCCAATAACTCGATCCCCGATTTGATGGTTGAAGCAGGACGACCCGACCTGGCAGAAAAATACCTGAAATTCGTTATCAGCTGGCAGCCTGATTCAGCCAGGATTTATGGAGATCTGGGTGATATATTGGTTCTTCAAAGTAAAGGGGAAGAGGCAATCGAGGTTTATCAACAAGCCATTGGTATGGATGAGTACTTGCCCTGGATCCATAATAATCTGGGCGTATTACTGCTGGAAGAAGATGGGGCTGAATTGGCAATAGATCATTTTTTAAAAGCACTTAATTTGAATCCACAAAATATAGAGGCCTATCGCAACTTAGGCAATGCTTATTATGCCCTGGGGCAATGGGGTGCGGCTGCCAATGCTTACCAATACGCGCTGGACCTGGATTCCACATTGATGGACACCAGGGCAGACTGGGCGGGAATTAATCTCTATGAAAGTCAGCTGGAACAAGCTCGGCAGGCTTGGCAGGAAGTCTTGCTGGACGACCCCAGACATTTAATGGCCCTGCAAGGTTTAGGTGTGATCTCATTATTAGAAGAGAACCCGGACCAGGCCTTGTTGTATCTTGATGCGGCACGTTTTATTGACCCGGAGGATCCCAATACGCATTTATATCTTGGTTTGGCCCTTGAAGCAGCAGGAAAGCCTGCAGAAGCAGCTGCGGAATATAAATATATTGTGGACATGGGATCTGATCTTGATCTATTTAGTTTGGCAGATACACTGTTGGAGGTGGTTTTGGATTGAACCAGATCTGATATTCACAGGAGGCAGATAACTTAAGCATCAATGTCTGCTGGAAAATCAAGTATTGAGTGTGTTATATAAGGAATTTTTATTAAAGGAGAGTGTACGGATGAAAAAAATCAGAATGATCGCGATATTTGCAATATTAGTCGCCGTTCTCATTCCCGCGACTGTCAGTGCTGCAGGAGTTTTCTACTGCAGTACCACCGACGCAACCGGGGGCGATGGCAGTTATGATGACCCCTGGGCCTGCACGGATGCGGCGGAACTGGATATTGTCATTAATGACCAGATCTGCGATATCTATAACGGTGGATATCTATACCAGGTATATTCCGATTCCTATCGTTACCATGTTGTAACCTGGTACAGTGTTGACGATTGCCGGGTCACATCCACGGTTGATTACGCTGGTATTCCACCTTATACGGGAGTCGAACTACCAACTCCCTATATCGTTGCCGGTGCTGTCGTGCTTGGAGCTGGATTACTGGTTGCAGGTATATTTTTGCGCCGGAAGAAAGCTGTAGTAGCCATATAATAAGTTACTGCCTGCGTCACAAACCTATCCTGGCGCAGGCATTTCCACCCTTTGATAAGGGATAATTGTCAAGGGTGGCCGCGTTAATAAAGACCTGAGAACACGATTTGCTGACATCAAAACGCAGAAATTTTGCTGTTATTAAATGCATCCAGTTAGAGGAATTCGTTGAGAAAGATTTTTGGGCGACGAAGGTTCAGTGATTTGTTATTGATAGCCGGAGGTTTATTACTGCTCTGGGCAGTTCTGGTATCAGTTAAACCGGTCCTGGCATCCAGACTGCTGGACGAGGGCAATTATTTGATCTCGGCCCTGGAGATCAGTCTACCCCTTCCAGACCGATCTACCATCCTCAATTCTGAACCCATCACGGATGATGTGTTCTTTTCTCTGCTTTACAAGACTGGAACACCAACTCCTACGCCTACGCCTACGCCGTCTCCAACACAGGTCCCAAGCGCTGGTCCGGTCATACGGGTGCGCATACCGAGCATTAATGTGGACAGAGCTGTGGTCCCTTTAAAACAATACCGGGACAGCAGCGGCGTAATTCAGTACGATACAAATAAACTATTTGCCACTACCAACCGTCTGGACCTGGTGGGGCAGGTGATCACATCTGTTAACCCCGGGGATGGCAGTAATATCGTGCTGGTCGGTCATAACTACAATCGCGGATGGTACGCCTGGGAAGGTGTTTTTATCCATCTGAAAAAACTAGGTCCCGGAGATAAGATCGTTCTTTTTACTGAAGACGGGGGAAGGCATGTCTACTTCGTTAAAAAAGTTGTCGAAGTTCCCTGGGTTTATAAGACCAAGGCTGAGCTGGTTAAACATCAAAAATATTTAGGACCCACCCGGGAGGAAACTGTGACCCTGGTTACCTGTGGGGGTCCGTTTGGAGTCTGGTCTGCCCGGATCTATGTCATAGGGCAGTGAGGGCTAAACTATTTTCCCATTAGCAATAATATAGATTGTTAAATTAATCCAAAGACCGCTATTCAGAACGAATAGCGGTCTTTTGTTAAATTGTGTTCTGATCAGCAACGTTGAACTTCTATAGATTTGGATCAGACAACCAGATCTTATTGATCTTCTCCAAATTAAGTCAAAACAACGAAACGGTGGCTGAAACGCTTTGGAAACGCCTTCTTTTATATACTGATGGCGCAGGACTAAGAAAGGGATTCTCAAGAAGATATTCCTACCAGACCAGAGGAGGTATTATGTTCAACCACTACTACGCCCAGCAGGAACATTACCAGGATTTGCTAAAGGAAGCTGAAAAAGAACGCTTAATCCAGCAGATCCAGAAAGGCAGTCAGAAGTCTTCTGACCAGAACTCGGAATTAAAGATCAATTTGATCCAGAAACTGAGCCTGATCTTTAAAGATACCCGACTGTTATCCAGCAAACAATCATAACTAGAAGAGCGTAAAACAATAATGTACCCAACAAAGATGTTCGAGACCTTTTCAAAAACCCCTGCGTGCCTAAGCCGCTCTTCATCACCGGGGAGCGGCTTAACATCCCGGACAATTAATAATCAGGATCTCGATCACAGATGGGACAACAAGATCAAAAGGAGGTGCCTATGAAAATACACCAGGATTACCTGTCAGTATCGAAAAAATTAGACTTAAGGAGATATTAAAATGAAAAAAATAAATGTATTGCTCTCAGTAGTTTTTATGGTGATGCTCGCTGATCCTTCCGCAGCAGCAGCCATTGTTGAAGGTGTCCAATCGGGATCCGGTTCTTTCATGATTGAGGATAATTCGTCCGGAGCAGGTTCATTCAGCATTGAAAGTGATTTGTCGTCCTCAGCTTCTGCAAGCGTGGAAGATGAGGCGTCTTCAGCCGGATCGTTCAGTGTAGAAGATGAAGCATCTTCTGCAGGCTCTTTCAGTATTGAAAGTGATCTGTCATCCTCAGCTTCTGCCAGTGTGGAAGATGAAGCTTCATCTGGGGGTTCTTTCAGTATCGAAAGTGATCTGTCATCCTCAGCTTCTGCCAGCGTGGAAGATGAGGCGTCTTCAGCTGGATCGTTCAGTGTAGAAGATGAAGCGTCATCTGCAGGCTCTTTCAGCATTGAGGATGATCTCTCGTCTGGCAGCTCTTGTATGGTTGAGCTTCCGGGAGGGAGTTCCGGATCTGTGTATAAATACTCACAGTATCCGTACCTTTTCCACTAAGATCCGTGATTAGATCAGCCACCATAAAACCAATAGCCTGGAATAGGGGCAGCCCCACAGCTGCCCTTATTCTATTCTCCCAAAGT
>CAYUXO010000123.1:0-4955 GCA_964448865.1 uncultured Anaerolineales bacterium | reverse complement strand
GGACCCACACATTGAATCATGGTAACCCGTTCAGGCAAATTATCACCATTTCCCAGGAGTTCCTCAAATTCCAATTGGGTCTTGATCCTGGGAGATTGGCCGTAGTGATATTCTTGGCCCTTATATTCAACACCACCGGAGGCAATGATAATTACACCATGTTTGACAGATCTGACCTTACTTCCATTTTGAAGTGTTGAGGTAAAGTTACCTTTAATTCCCTCAGTTTCCAGGAGCTCGGTATCGAGGTAAGTAGTGATCAGCGGATGATCCTGAATCTGGTCAACCAGGGTCCTCAGGTAATCCTGGGGTTTTGCAAGTGCTGGTGATTCTTTAGTGGAGGGGAAATAATACAGATTATTCAAATTCCCGCCCAATTTTTCCTTTCGTTCAACCAGGTGAACTGGATAACCCTGATCAGCCAGATTGAGGGCTGAATGCATGCCGGCGGCGCCACCGCCGATGATCAGGGCTTCAGGAAGAACTGGCACTTCAGTGATCTCTAACGAGTGTAATTTATCAGCCCGGGCAACAGCCATTCTGGTCAGGGTTTTTGCTTTAATGGTGGCTCCCTCCCAGTCGCTGGAATGAACCCAGGAGCATTGATTTCGGATATTTGCCATTTCAAACAAATGAGGGTTTAATCCGGCCTGTTTAATGGCATCCTGGAATAGCGGTTCATGGGTTATGGGGGTGCAGGAGGATACGACAACTCGATTAAGTCCTAGCTCAATGGTGGTTTCAATAATATGGGCTACAGTATCCTGGGAGCAGGTATAAAGATTGTCTTCAGCATAGACCACATTGGGAAGGGATTTTGCATATTCAGCCACCTGGGGCACATCCAGGTATCCACCAATGTTGGTCCCGCAGTGACAGACAAAAACGCCTATGCGTGTTTCCTCATCAGCTACTGACCTTTCCTGGGGATATTCCTTTTTTACCGCCAGGCTGTGGCGTGCTGACGAGAGCAGCTTAGCAGCTTTGGCGGCTGCTCCACTGGCTTCTACGACAGTTTCAGGGATGTCTTTAGGTTCCCGGAAGGGACCGGCCACATAGAGTCCTTCTCGTGAAGTCTGCAGGGGATCAAACAAAGTGGTGTGGCAAAAACCATATTCATCCAGTTCGATTCCCAATTGCCGGCCAAGATTCTGGACGGAATCTGAAATTTCCATGCCAACTGACAACACCACCATGTCAAATTCTTTCTGGATTGGAACTGCCTGGTTTTCATAAGGAGAGCTGTAGGTAAGGATCAGGTTGTGATTATCCGGATTTTCTTTTACCTCGCTGATTCTGCAGCGAGTATATTCAACTCCATATTTTTCTTCTGCGCGCCGGTAATATTCTTCGTAACCTTTGCTGTAAGCCCGGGAATCAATGAAGAATACCTGGCAGTGAACGTCACCGCTGCCGGGATTGGTCCGTTCTTCAGCACGGGCATGTTCAATGGTCATCATGGCTTCTTTGGCAGCATACATACAGCACACTGCCGAGCAGTAATCATGGTTTTGATCACGGCTGCCAATACACTGTAAGAAAGCAACCCGTTTTGGACTGGTTTCATCCGAAGGTCGTCTGACATGCCCGCCGGTAGGTCCGCTGGCAGAGAGCAGGCGTTCATATTGCAGGGACGATACCACATTGGGGAATCTCCCAAAGCCGTATTCCGCGGAAAGCTCAGCTTGATAGGTCTGGTATCCCGGAGCAAGAATTATCGCTCCGATATTGAGTTTACTTTCAGATCCCACCATATCATGGTGTATGGCGTCTTTACCGCATGCAAAAACACAGGACATACATTCTGAACAGATTCCGCAAGCGAGGCATCGAGCAGCCTCAGCCTTGGCGCTTTCTTCATCATAGCCAAATTCGACTTCAGCAAAACATGAAACCCGGTCAGCGAGAGATAATTCCGGGAGCGGGACCCTGGGTTGGGGAAAGATTTCACCCCGGGCAGCGAGTTCTTGAAGTTCCTTGTCACTGAGCTCAACTACTGGCAGGTCGGGTCCAGGGGGAGGTTCCAGGTCTTCTCCCTGGAGAAAGCGAGTGATGGAACTGGCAACTCTATGACCGCTTTCAACAGACTCGATCACAAATGCAGTGCCAGATACACTGTCGCCTGCCGCGAATACGCCTTCCCGGGTAGCTGCCAGGGTATTGGGATTAATTGCGATTGTTTGTTGTTTGGTGATTCCAACACCAGCATCATCGGGGATGAATGCCAATCCTGCCCGCTGGCCAACTGAGAATATAACTGTATCACAGAGAATTTCATAATTGGATCCAGGAACTTTTTCGACATGCAAACCGCCGCTTTCGTCAAAAGTAAAGCTGGAGACATCCATCAGCTCCATACCTTTTACTTTATCGTCCTCTGTTCCCAGGATGCGCTCGAATGATTGGCTGGGATAAACCTTGACACCTTCCTCGATGGCCGCTTCTATTTCCCAATCGTGGGCGGGCATTTCTGGCCGGCTTTCAAGGCACGCCAGATGAACTTCTTTACCGAGGCGGATTGCTGACCGGGCGCAGTCGATGGCTACATTGCCTCCTCCCAGAACTAAAACTCGATCCCCAAGCGGGGGGGCATCACTCTTTTTATCAGACTGGTATTTACCAAGCCGGACATCTCGTAAAAACCGGGTGTTGATGATTACACCTTCAAAATTTGCTCCAGGAATAGGCAGCCGGATGCCTTCATGGGCTCCTACAGCTATTAATACGGCTTTGAATCCCTCTTCAAATAGTTTATCCAGATCATCAACCCGGTGATTGAGTTTTAAATCTATACCCAGATCGACGATATCCTGGACTTCACGTTCAATGACATCAGTTGGTAAACGGTATTCGGGGACGCCCAGCCGGAGCATGCCGCCCGCAACGGGCGTAGCTTCGAAAACAGTCACAGGATAACCATTTAGAATTAGATCCTGGGCGGCGGTCAAGCCGCAGGGACCTGCACCAATTATTGCTACGCGATTTTTTGGATAAAGAATTTCTGCCGGGGTGATTTCCGTTCTGGCAGTTTCATAGATCTTGTCTGTGATGAATCTTTTTAATGCCCTGATATTAATGGGTTCATCATACTTTCCGCGGTTGCAGGCAGTTTCACAGCGATGATTACAGATCCTTCCACAGATACCCGGGAAAGGGTTATCCATTTTTATGACTCTGTAAGCATCTTCCCAGCGGCCATCCCGGATCAGAGCGATATACCCCTGGGCTCTCTGGCCTGCGGGGCAGGCATCCCGGCAGGGGGCAATACCGGCTTTTGTAATGGCATAAGCATTGGGGATTGCTTGAGGATACTGTTTGTATACTGCCTGGCGTTGAACCAATCCTTCGTTGAATATATCTGGAACTATTACCGGACATACATCCACGCAGTCGTTACAAGCTACGCAGTCTTCAAGGCTGATATAACGGGGTTTTGTGTTGATCCTGGCAGAAAAATCACCTGCCTGTCCGGTCACATCTACAACTTCCGACCCAGTCAAAATTTCAATATTGGGATGTCGGCCTACCTCAACCAATTTAGGAGAAATCGTACACATAGCACAGTCATTGGTAGGGAATGTTTTATCAAGCTGCGCCATTTTCCCACCGATGGCTGTTTCTTTTTCAATCAGATATACTTTGTATCCCTGATCTGCCAGATCAAGAGAAGCCTGCATTCCAGCAATTCCCCCTCCCACAACCATTACGGCTCCAACTGGATTCTCTACAGAACTGGTCTGATTCGATGTGCTCGACATTGATCAATCTCCCTGACCCACCAATATTATACTTGTAGAATGCGCCAATAAATACTGCAGAAATCTTCTATTAATTTTCTTGGAATGACACCGCACTCAATCTGTTTTTTGATTACCTGAATCTGTGGTGTAGAATCTGGATCCATCCGAATTGTGTTGTTGCCTTAAGCAGGCAACCGCCCATTCTCAGGGACTGAGGGGCGGTTGTGGTGATGATATTATGCCCTCTGAACCTTGGAAAAAAGTTCCGGTTCAGCTGTTCGATTTTCGATGTGAAGGTCATTGGTGTGGCGTTATGCTGTATTTGGATTTTAACGTGGTGTGATTCTATTGTCAATCAACACCAAGTCGGAAGATAGGCGAGGGCATATTTAATAGGAAGAATGTCATTATAAATATGTATATTATTCATCCAAATGGGATTAAATTGACGTTTTTGAGAGAATTTAAATGGCGAAAATTATTAATATCAAGAATCCAGATAAGTTTACAGTCAAATCATCTGAAGTTTTGTCCTTAATACATAATCAGATAATTTCTGATAATCTTCTGGAAAATCCATATCCATACCAATACCTGGATCAGAAATGATGGTAATTTTCAATTTAATACCATAAACCCGGGAGAGAATTATCTCAACCTCATCTATGGATAAACTTCCAAGCAAGTATTTTAAAATCAAGATCCACAAGCGCGGCTTTCTTGCCAGATATCGCATTACTAGCATACGTTTTGATGTGTCAGACATGTGGACAAATTGATTTCTTAGTTCAGTAAGTTGATTAATCTCAACCACCAGAGGAGAGATGATTGTATGTTTCAAAGCCACCATCTCACCAATAATGATGGAAAGATCCTTGAATCGTCCAACTATGCGCCTGTGCTCTGGAAATTCTTGAGATATGATATCTTCAGGCACGGCGCTTAACAGAACATCCGCATCAATGTTTTGATTGAGTTCGTTGAAAAAGTTGTTAATAGAATCTGTAGAAATTCCTGGAACATCACCTGTGCAGAAAATAAGGTGATCGAGTTCTGGATATTTAGCTATGATGGTTTGAGATCCAAGAACTATTTTTTCAAGAATAGTTGTAGTTCTCTCAGCGGAAATAAAATTCAGTTTTTGGTGACAAGGAAATTCATCCGGGCTGAGGCCTATCAGGTAAATTTCACCCACATAGGGAGATTTGCACATCG
>CAYUXO010000122.1:0-4956 GCA_964448865.1 uncultured Anaerolineales bacterium | reverse complement strand
GTTGAAAAACTATAAACATTTTGGATATGTTAATGATCCGGAAAAACAAGCCCTGATCTATGTCGCTGCTGATGTTTTCTTGTGCACAACTCTGGCTGATGGCCAACCTCAAACAGCTTTGGAATCCATGGCAAGTGGGACCCCGGTGATTGCTTTTGACCTTGGTCCTATGCCAGAAGAAGTAATTGATGGGGTAACCGGATTTATCGTACCATCCCAGGATGTGGACGCTCTTGTTGGGGGGATCGAGAGATTTTTAAATAATGAAGACATACACTCGGTTATGGGTAAAAACTGCCGTAAGCAGGCTCTTGAAAAATATGATCTGGATAAACAAACTGAAAAATACATCAAGTTATATGAAAAAATCCTAGATGATTTCCGGATCAAATCATCAATCAAGTGAGCCAGATCCCGTTTAGTTTGGAGAGTTCACTCGGGGTTCTATGAAAAACATTCTTATCACAGGCGGGGCAGGATTTATAGGATCGAATTTCATCAGATATACCCTTGAAAATGAATCTGCGGTTAAGATCGTTAATCTTGACTCATTAACCTATGCAGGTAATCTTGATAATCTAGCGGATCTTCCAGATCAGGTTCGTTATGATTTTATTAAGGGTGATATCTGCGACAGGGCGCTATTGGACGACGTTTTGTTCAAGTATGAAATCGACCTGGTGGTCCATTTTGCAGCCGAGACCCATGTTGATAGATCTTTCCTGAATCCAGAAATTTTTCACCAAACTAATTTTATCGGCACATTGACCCTGCTGGAGGCATTCCGGGAGTATTACCTGACTGTGGATGAATTCCGCCGGAAAGATCTGCATTTTCACCATATATCCACAGACGAAATTTTGGATCTTTATATCCAGACCAAGAACCGTTTTCTGAGAACAGCCTGGAAAAACCAAACTCGATTTATGCGGCATCCAAAACCGCCAGTGATGTAATGGTCCGCTCGTATTTCCATGCATTTGGTCTTCCGATCACTATTACAAACTGTTCTAATAACTACGGACCTTATCAGTATCCTGAGAAACTGGTTCCATTGATCATTCTGAATGCTCTGGAAGGGAAACCGCTGCCAATTTATGGTGATGGCCTGCAGATCCGCGACTGGATCTTTGTCAGCGATCACTGCCGGGCGATCTGGAAGGTTATCCAAAATGGCACTTTGGGCCAGGTTTATCTGGTTGCTGGAATTAGCCAGCCAACCAATTTGGAAATAGTAAGGGAGATCTGCAGTTTACTGGATGAAAAATTTCCCGAATCCAAATATTATCCCCATATAAATTTAGTACTGCATGTAAAGGATAGACTGGGACATGACCGCAGATATGCCCTGAATACAGAGAAGATATCCACTGAACTCGGTTGGATGCCAGACCTAAAACTCAGGGAAGGTCTAGAGAAGACCATAAACTGGTATCTAGAGCACCCTGGTTGGGTGAAAAATGTGCAAAACCAGCCGAATTATCAACAGTGGCTAGAAAGTAATTATTCGAGTAGAGATTAGATATGAATAGCAGGGAACGTGAACAACAAAATAAATAGCGGGCAAGAGTCAGAGATCAGTAGTTCTTGACCGGAATCCAAATTAGAGTATAATTCAGAGACTGAATTATAGATAATAGGAGCAAGTAAAGATGGATCTTTCTCAGGAAGCTAGAGAGTTAATCCTTTTAGAGGAGATTGCCAACGATCCAGATATAAATCAGGCTACCCTGGCAGAATTCCTTAATGTCGCTGTGGGAACTGTCAATTGGCATATCAAGCGATTGGTATCCAAGGGATATGTAAAAGCCAAAAGAGCCCAGCGGAAAAAACTGCGCTATATAATCACTCCTGAAGGAATCGCCCTTCGGGCAAAATTAACCATACAATATGTTGAAAACCAGATGCGGTTATATCGAGAGACCCGGCAGAATGTCAAAGATTTCCTGGTAGAGATCCGAGAAGAAGGTTTTACCCAGGTGAAAATAACCGGGAAAAGTGAAATAGCAGATGTATGCCAGCTTACTTGCCTGGAACAGGGATTTGAGGTAGTTGACAGGGATGATGTCCCCCTTCTTGAAATAACTGGATACTCTGTCGCCCTTAAAAATAGTCCAGTCAGAGAAAACCAGGCAGCCTAAAGTTAATTAATGGATGAAAGTTGGGTATGAAAAAGGATCAATAAATGAAAAAAGCAATCATAACCGGAATCACAGGACAGGATGGATCATACCTGGCGGAGATGCTGCTCCACAAAGGTTACGAAGTCCATGGTGTGATACGAAGAGCGTCAACTTTTAACACTCGCCGATTAGATCATCTTTATCGGGATCCTCATAATGGGGAAGAGGTTAAATTATATCTGCATTACGGCGACCTTTCCAGTTCAGACAGCCTGGAGCGAGTAATTCATGATGTGCAGCCGGATGAGGTATATCATCTAGCAGCTCAGAGTCATGTTCGGGTCAGCTTTGATCTGCCTGAATATACTGGTGATGTCTCAGGATTAGGAACCATCAGAATCCTAGAAGCTATCCGTCGATCCGGGATCAAGACCCGTTTTTATCAAGCCTCAACGAGTGAATTATTTGGCAACGCCCCTCCTCCACAGAATGAAGGCACACCGTTTCAACCTCAAAGTCCTTACGCGGCGGCAAAATTATATGCTTTCTGGGTTACACGTAATTATTCCCAGGGGTATGGCCTATTTGCTTGTAATGGAATTTTGTTTAACCATGAATCTCCCCGCAGAGGTGAGACTTTTGTAACCAGGAAAATAACCATGGCGGCAGCCAGAATTAAAGCCGGAATTCAAGATAAGCTATATTTAGGTAATCTTGAATCTAAACGTGACTGGGGTTATGCCCCGGAATATGTAGAAGGTATGTGGTCCATGCTCCAGCAGGATGAACCTTATGACATTGTTATTGGGACCGGAGAGGCCCATACTGTGAGAGAGTTTGTGGAAGAAGCCTTTGGGTATGTTGATCTCAACTATAAGGATTATGTTGAAATTGATCCCCGCTACTTCCGCCCTACAGAGGTAAATCATCTGGAAGCGGATCCTGGTAAAGCAGCGAGGATTTTAAAATGGGATCCGAAAGTTCGTTACCATGAGCTGGTAAGAATTATGATGGATGCGGACCTGGAATTAATTGGCCTGGAAGCACCCGGACATGGCAAGAAGATTGTTGATGATAAATTTGATGACTGGCACAACTGGGAAGACCAGGTTGTCAGTATGGGAAGATAAATATGGCAAATACAGCTGAATATCCTGATCCTATTGATTTTTGGTCTGATAAAAAAATTTGTGTAACTGGTGGTGATGGGTTCCTGGGATCCTTTGTTCAGAAAACCCTCCGAGGGAGAGGGGCTAATAATATATTTATTCCCCTGATTGATGATTATGATCTCACAGACGTTGACAATATCCAGCGGATGTTATCAGATGCCAATCCGGATATCATTATTCACCTGGCTGCTCTAGCGGGTGGTATTGGCGCTAATCGAGCTCGCCCGGCTGAATTCTTTTATAAGAATCTGATGATGGGTGTTCCTCTTATGCATGAAGCCTGGAAATTTGGTGTCAGTAAATTTGTAGCTATTGGAACCATTTGTGCCTATCCAAAATTCACGCCGGTTCCTTTTAAGGAAGAAAATCTCTGGGAAGGATATCCGGAAGAGACCAACGCACCTTATGGATTGGCAAAAAAAATGCTTTTAGTCCAAGCCCAGGCATACCGTGAACAATATGGGTTTAATGCTATTTACCTGCTTCCTGTGAATTTGTATGGACCCCGGGATAACTTTAATCTGGAGACCTCCCATGTAATTCCAGCCCTGATTAGAAAAATGATATATGCAGTTGATCAGGGAGAAGAAGAGGTCGTATTGTGGGGTGACGGATCACCTACCCGGGAATTTTTCTATGCCGGTGATGCAGCCCGGGGTATTGTGATGGCTGCTGAGAGATACCAGGGCAGCGAACCGGTAAATCTAGGGGCCGGGATGGAAATCAGCATCAAAGACCTGGCCGAATTAATTGCGGAATCTTCTGGATTTAAAGGAAGGATTGTTTGGGATACCAGTAAACCCAATGGACAGCCAAGGAGGGCGCTGGATATCGAGAGAGCCAAAGAATATTTTGGCTTCGCAGCAGAAATGCCCTTTAAAGAGGGTATTCAAAAGACAATTGAATGGTACCGGGAAAACAAGGACAAAATTAAATAGGGCGATTTTGTGGATAACCTGAGTTATCCAGGGATTTTCCCCAATAATAACCGGGTTATCCCAAATTATCAACAAAGTTATCCACAAAAAAACGATCCGAGTGAAAATCAATCAGGGATCAAGACTAAATATCAATGAGTAAAGTGACAATATTTTCAGCGCCGAAACCATTTTCGGACCCTCATATAAATATCATCCAGCTTAATGCTGTGAGATCCTGGAAATTGCTGGGATCAGATGCTGAGGTTATCTTAATTGGCGATGAGCCTGGAATAAAAGAAAATGCAGAATTACTGGATGTCCAACACATTCCAAATGTTCAGGTAAATAATCTTGGAACACCCCTGATCAACTCAATATTTTCCCTTGCCAGGCAGGCTTCGACTCAAGATCTTCTGATCTATCTCAATGCTGATATTCTCCTTCTGCCGGAAACGATGGAGGTAATCCAAAAGATCCACAAGTTGAAGAAGGAATTCTTAATTGTTGGCAGGCGCTGGGATCTTGATATCACTGCGGAGATCACTTTCGACTCAGATTGGTCAAATGATATGAAAATCCGGGTTGAAAAAGAAGGAAAACTTCAGTCTCCGGCCGCAATGGATTATTTTGTTTTCCTTAAATATTTGTACCAGGATATTCCACCATTTGCAGTCGGCAGGGCAGGTTGGGATAACTGGATGATTTATCATGGAATGCAACAAATTTGGCCTGTTATTGATG
>CAYUXO010000121.1:2485-4998 GCA_964448865.1 uncultured Anaerolineales bacterium | reverse complement strand
GATAACCCGCCGGTCTTCCCATCCTCCTAAATACATCGTTGGTAAGATCAGGGTCAAACTGGGAAAAGTATGTGATCTGACCGATCCAGAGCTGCTCAAAAAGCCCCGGGGAGAATCCAGTGAAGTTATTCAACCGGGTTCCAAACGACAATCATCTGCTAATAAAGTTATAATAATCCCAAAGAGAAGTTAAGGAGGAGTTATGAACCAGGTTTTCTGGGATTTATCAGGATCAGAATGGCTGGAAATTGGCATATCAGGGTTGATTTTATTCAGTGTGCTTTTACTTGGCAGATGGGTCATATCCCTTATTCTGGATAAGATCTTATTCCGAATCTCTAAACGCACTAAAAACAATCTTGACAATCATCTATTGAACGCTGCCAGGCTGCCGCTATATCTCATGGCAGTGGTATTGGCCCTGGATACTGCTTTGCGAAGATTGAGTTTCCTTCCCGAGGATTGGAATATTTTGCTTAGGGAAGGATTTTTTGTGCTCTATTTCCTGGTTAGTTTTGTTTTTGCCTGGCGCCTAATCACTCATATCTTTACCTGGTTGGGGGAGGAGATATCCCAAAAAACAGAAGCCTCCCTGGATAAACAACTCTTTCCTTTTTTCCAACGGATTGTATTGATGTTATTGAGTTCGATCGGAATTATCACTATCTTATCGCATTTTGAGATCAATATCACTGCCATGGTAACTACTTTAGGCATTGGTTCCCTGGCTATAGCCCTGGCTGCCCAGAGTGCACTCGAGGATTCTATCAGCGGATTTCTGATCATGGTGGATCGTCCTTTCCGGATTGGTGACCGGATTGAACTGATGGATCTGGATACCTGGGGGGACGTGGTTGACATCGGCTTACGCAGCACCCGCATCCGAACCCGCGACAATCGCATGGTGGTTGTGCCAAACTCTGTGATCGGGAAATCCCTGGTTGTCAACTACGCCTACCCTAACGATCAGTACCGTCTGCAAATTCATATTGGCGTGGCTTATGGAACGGATCTCGAAAAAGCCCGCCAGGTCATGGTAGATGCTGTGAAAGGTGTAGAGGGTGTCCTTCCAGATCGTAAGGTGGAAGCGCTTTTCCTGGAATTTGGTGAATCGACCCTGATTTTCCGGGTTCGCTGGTGGTTGGAATCCTATGTCGATACCCGGCGTATGTTTGACCGGGTCAACACTGCTCTCTATAATGCCCTCCAAAAAGAAAACATCCAGCTGCCATTCCCCCAATTGGATGTGCATATACAAAACAAGGACCGGACCTCATAAAGTGTTCCGGTCCCCATTATTCCTGGGTAATCTGTCCCTATAAGGGTTTTATAACCTTTCCGGATCGTTCTTTTCCATTTGCGATCACTCTCAGGGGCTTTTCCGTCCTGACATGGCGGAAATAAGTGGTTTCAGATACAGCCTCAAGGTCATTAAGCCACTCCCAATCCAGAAAATCCGTCTCTGAATTGTATTTGATATAAAAATAGGGTATTCCTGCAGAAGATATATTGTGGAAAAAATGGCTTCCCTGGGAGTGATCCACCTGGAAACCCTCCAGATCAACCTCCATAATCACCCTGGCCCCATGAATATCCGACCATAGAACAGGGATTCCAAGGTGGCGTTCGCAGGTCCCCCATCTACCAGGTCCGATCAGGATATATGGTTTTTCCTGTTCCACAAGGGAACGGTTTATTTTCATAACTTCATCAACCATCTCTACTGTCCTGGTGAGATCAAAACTTTCAGGTTTGACATAAAGAATATCCTGGATATCATCAATCATCCGGAATCCTGAAACCACTGAGGTCGACACAAACAGGTCTTCTTTTTTATAAACACGGTCGTCAAGCATAAGGGTTTCTTCATACTCAAGAAATGGTCTCAATTGAAGCAACCCGAAATCAGCTTTTCCCTCAGATTCAGTGGAAAAATTTCCCGCAAATTCAATTTCTACCGGACAGCCCATGGCTTCCTCACCCAACTGCAGTACCCTGTTAATGATCCCCGCTAATGGGAAAGCGCCTAACTTCAATTGGCGGTTAAAAGTAATGACCGGAGCCCCAGCATTTTCATCCCAATAACCACTGGTCAACCTTCCCCCCTGCTGGTCATAGGTATCTGCAATCTCGCTTAATGTCCGGTCGTTAATAGCATCCCGGATCGAACAGCTTTCCAGGAATGAATATTCACCCTTCTCAAGATTGATAAACTCATCCTGTGCCAACCGGACAGCAAAGAAGCTGCTCTGGCTATTTTGCACTTCATCTTCGACACTGCCGAAAATATTGATCTTGGGACGTTTAGGACTGAAACGCCTGGCCATTCCCCCGTCCATTACAGTTTTTCCCAATCCCAGGGCTACAAAGGCGATGCGATCTTCCGGCTGAAGATATTTTCCCAAAGGATAATAATTATACGATGCGGCAGTGCCTGAAAAATTGGGATAATATCGCTCACCATATGGTTTTCCTACCACCTCCTGGATCACAATTGCCATCCGGGATTCACC
>CAYUXO010000121.1:0-2385 GCA_964448865.1 uncultured Anaerolineales bacterium | reverse complement strand
AAACCATTTTCACCCATAAACTGGTCGAATTCGTCTGTTCCGATCACTACCGTTCTGGGTATTTGGATCTCGACCCCAGGAAACTCTTTTTGAAAACCTGTATTATAGGAACTTCTCAGGAACAGCAAAAACGCCAGCCCCCTGCCCTTGCCGCCCAGAGATCCCGGGCGAAGCCTGATGAATCTTGAAGCGGGATGATAATTCTGGCGGTCAAAATCAATGATAGTTCCCATACGCTCATGGAGAATATCTTCCACAGAGGCAATTATCAATTGTCTTAATTCTTCCTTGTTTTCAAATTCAGAAACTTTACGGGGTTTGAGTTGGCGCGCCATGGAAAACTCGCCCCGGGCGGCCAACCAGCCTGAAAAATGATCATTCTGGGCATGGAAAATAAAAGATTCCAGGGGTATTTTGATTAACTCATCCCTAAGATCAAATAGGTTATTTGCTGTTCCGACGATTTTGTCATCCGGCATTCTGAACGTAAAAGAGCCAAAACCCATATAATCCAGCAAAAAGGTTCTCAATTCCTGGATCAGGTTATGATCATTCTTGTTCACGAAGAAACCCTGCAGGTCCTCAGATTGCTTCCGGTTTTTCTCATCACTTGACTGCAGCATGATTGGCAATGTCGGCCCTTGAGATCTGACCTTTTTCACCAGATCAAATCCGGCATTTTCGTCCAGACTCCCTTTCCTTGGAAAACGGATATCTGTAATCATACCCAGAAGATGGTCCTGGTATTTTTGATAATCGCCCAAGGCTTCTTCGTAAGTGCGAGCCAGCAATATTTTAGGCCGGGAGCGCATCTGCAGCAGTGACAAATAATCGTTGGCGCCCTCTGCGATCAATCTCTGGGTTTGACGCATGATCTCAGAATACAGCACTGGCAGATAGAGAGAATAAAAACGGATGGAATCTTCCACCACAATTATCACCCGGGTATCCCCGAGCTCGATGTCTTCATCCACATTCAGGCGGTCCTCAAGCAGTTTGATGATAGCCACAAACACTGTCGGGTTGCCATTCCAGACGAAGGTGTGGTCAATCTTGCTATCCTCAAGAGATCTGGCGGGCAGAAACTGAAGTTCAGCGGAATTATTCAATAACAGCACAACCGGAATGTTTTGAATAGCCTTCACCTGGTCTGCAAATCGCTGGGGATTGATTTCACCCAGGCGCCGCATGGTAATTACCAGGTCAAAATCCCTCTCCTGGAGTAATTCCAAAGCACTGTCAACGGAGGTTGCCCGAAAGATATGAGGCAGGGTGCGCAGATTGAGATTGTGGAATTCCTCGAAAATCTGGTCTGAGAGCCGGGCGTCCTCTTCAATGATGAAAGAGTCATAGATGCTGGATACCAGCAGGATCTCATTGATGCGGTTCCGCATCAAATAGCGGTAGTTCTGGTGTTTGGGTTTGTACTCGAGCTGGTAGTCGTCAGCCGAGCGGGGATTTTTGTTTGTCATAGTCAGCCATATAAATTTGACATGAATTATATCTCATCTAAATAAATTCTTAGGATGCGTGATCTTGAGTCAGACTGATTTAGATATTATTCTAAATTTTTTTAGCGAACTTTAATTCAAAGGATCACGCATCCTTATTAGTTATCATTATCTCCAGCCTTCTTAATAATTTCTTAATATGATACTGTTAAACTATGGACAGATCCATTTGACCGAAATTGGACTAGTTATAATTATATTAGAGGTGTGTATGGTAAAAAAAATTCTGATAGTTGACGACAATCCCGATATCCTGACCATGCTTAAGGATTATCTCTCGCAAGAAGGATATGCAGTCGTTTCGGCATTAAATGGTCAGAAAGCTTTGTTTGTTGCCCGGGAAGAAAAGCCCGATTGCATCATCCTTGATATGATGATGCCGGAAATGGGTGGCGCCGAGTTTATCCGGGTATTTACTGCTGAATCAGACACACCTATCCTGGTTTTGACCGCGAAAGTTGAAGAGACTGACAAAGTACTTGGGCTCGAACTGGGAGCTGATGACTACATGACCAAACCTTTCAGTTTGAAGGAGTTAACAGCCCGGGTTAATGCATTAATACGCCGTTCATCAAAAACCATCCAGGATAAAGAAACCCTGCGGGTAGCTGATATAACTCTTGACATCCAAGGCCATAGCGTTGAAGTGGGAGATCAACTTGTAGAGCTTACTCCTTCCGAATTTGATCTACTGACTGCCCTGATGAATGCTCCCGGGAGAACTTTTTCCAGAGTGGAATTGCTTGAGAGTCTGGGGGAAGCTTCCTATCTGGAAGGTTATGAACGTACAGTGGATGTTCACATCCATAATCTACGGGATAAGATTGAGCCTGAACCCAAAGACCCCATATATATAGAAACGGTTTACGGCACA
>CAYUXO010000120.1:0-4999 GCA_964448865.1 uncultured Anaerolineales bacterium | reverse complement strand
AGCTGCGGTAAAATCTACCCAGTAAAAACATCCCTAATATAAGTGGAGGATGAACCTGATGTCTGATCACCGAAATATGGCTTTGGCCTATGTACAGGAAAATAAAAAAGAATTTCTAGCAAGGATGAAAGAACTCATTTCCATCCCCTCTGTCTCAACAGATCTAGAGCGCAAAGCAGATATCCAAAAAGCGGCAGAATGGCTGAAAGCCGAACTGGATGCCCTGGGCATGACCCGGGTGGAGATTTTCCCCACACCTCGCCATCCGATCGTTTACGCAGAAGATCTCTCTGCCGGAAAAGATGCAGTGACGGTACTGATCTATGGTCATTATGACGTTCAGCCTGAGGATCCGATTGACGAGTGGAATTCGGATCCTTTTAAACCTACAATTGACGGTGACAACCTCTTTGCCCGCGGATCAACCGACATGAAAGGCCAGATCATTGCCTGTTTCAGCGCTCTTGAGGCGATTCGCAAGACCGGCGATCTACCAGTAAATGTAAAATTCCTGATCGAAGGAGAAGAGGAAATCGGCGGTTCCTATATTGAAACTTTCATTAAAGAGAATCCAGAGATGCTAGCCTGTGACTTTTTCCTGAATCCCGATACCGGAATGCAGGCACCTGATCTGCCAACCATTACCTATTCTTTGCGTGGTATCGCTTATTTTGAGCTTCGGATCCAGGGACCCAAACAGGACCTTCACTCAGGCACATTTGGCGGTGCCATTCACAATCCTGCCCAGGTGATGACCGATCTGTTATCAGGTTTGCATGATAAAAAAGGGAGGGTAACCCTGAAAGGTTTTTATGATAAAGTTCTGCCAATTGACCCAGATGAGAGGGATGAAATCAGTAAGCTCCCCGTCAATGAGGAATTTTACCTGGAACAAGGCGGCGTTAAAGCTCTCTGGGGGGAAGAAGGCTATACCGCAGTAGAACGGACTGGCGCCAGACCCACGCTAGAAATAAACGGCCTTTATTCTGGTTTTATTGGTGAAGGCCAAAAAACTGTCCTGCCAGCATATGCTATGGCCAAAGTTTCCTGCCGACTGGTACCTGACCAGGACCCTGTTGAAGTATACGAACAATTCAAAGCTTACCTGTCCGAACATGCTCCGGAGACAGTAACCTGGGAGCTGACCCAGATGTCAAAAGATTTTCCATCCCTCAGCGACCGCAAATCCAAATGGATTGAGGCTTATGTCCAGGCCGCCGAAGCTGCCTGGGGGAAACGCCCGATATTCAAGCGTGAAGGCGGCAGTGTTCCGGTTGTTGTGCATATTCAGCAAAATCTGGGAGTAGATTCAGTCAATATCGGTTTTGGTTTACCCAGCGATAATATGCACGGTCCAAACGAAAAAATCCACCTGCCAACATTTTACAAGGGAATTGAAGCCCTGGTACATTTCTTCTTCAATTTATAACTTATGAGTTCAGATACCCGAACGACTACAAAACTACCTAATTATGGCGGCCAGGCAGTAATCGAAGGCGTGATGATGCGTGGTAAAAAAGCGGCCGCTATTGCCATGCGTGCTCCCAGTGGGGAAATCACTATTCACACTGAGGAACTGAATAAAATTTACCAAAGCCGGATCATGAAGATCCCTTTTTTACGGGGATTAATTGGATTATATGATGCCTTAATTCTGGGCATGCGTGCATTAACGATCTCGGCAAATTTACAAACCGGGGAAGATGAAAAGCTTGAAGGGCCCGCATTGTTTTTCACATTTGCTCTGTCAATGACAATAGCTATCCTGATCTTTTTCCTGATCCCAGCCGGAGTTGGCCAGGCAGTAGAACGCTTTTTCAGCTGGAGACCCTGGATTGGTAACCTGCTTGAAGGCCTGGTGAGATTAATCTTCCTGATCGCGTATATGTGGGGTATTGGAAGAATGGAGGACATCAAACGGGTGTTCAGTTATCATGGGGCAGAACACAAAGTAATCAATGCATTTGAAGCTGGTGCTGATTTAGTTCCGGAAAAAGTGCAGCAGTTCAGCCTTGAACATCCCCGCTGTGGAACTGCTTTCTTGTTAATAGTGGTGCTGTTCTCAGTTTTGCTATTTACAGCGCTAGGACCGATGACATTGTTGTGGAGATTAATCAGCAGGATCCTGCTGCTTCCTGCCCTGGCTGGTGTGGCATACGAATATTTGCGCTGGACAGCGGCTAACAAGCACAAACCCCTGATTAGACTCTTGATTAAACCTAACCTGGCTTTGCAAAGACTTACAACCAACGAACCTGATCTCGATGTGATTGAAGTCAGCATCGCTGCCTTTAATGCCATGCGGGAAGCTGAAGAGACACTTTAAAGGATACCGTCCCTAAAAATAAAAAAACTCAGGATGCGTGATCCTGAGTTTTTTATTATTTTATCAAGTCCGGGATGTCATTAATCCTTAAGGATCACACATCCTCCTCTTATTTTTCTTCTTCTAAGAATTCCACCACTTCCATGGCAGCAGCTGCTCCCATTCCGGCGGAAACGATAACCTGTTGGAAGTGTGGATCTCCAACTTCCCCAGCAGCAAATACTCCCGGCAAGCTAGTGTGCATTTTTTTATCCAGCACTAGATAACCATTCTCGTCTGTTTCAAGCTGATCTTTGAACAACTCTGTATTTGGGTCATGGCCGATGAAAATAAAGACACCGTCAATGGATCTTACCTCTTCATCACCGGTTTTTTTATTTTTCAACCGGACGGAATTCACCGTTCCATCACCGATGATTTCAGTCACAATAGTATCCCAGGCAAAATTGATCTTGGGATTCTCTTTGGCTTTATTCGCCAGGTATGGACCTGCCCGGAGTTCATCCCGCCGGTGGACTATCGTAACAGAATTTGCAAATCGAGTCAGGAAAATTCCTTCCTTAAGCGCACTGTCCCCTCCCCCAACAACAACCAAGTCCTTTTCTTTGAAGAAGTGGCCATCACAGGTTGCACAATAGGAAACTCCCCGACCTGTAAACTCAGTCTCGCCTGGAACTCCAAGTTCCCGAATTGAAGCGCCTGTAGCTATGATCAGGGATTCAGCGAAATATTCACTGCCATAGGTAGTAACCTTGAATGGGTGGATCGAAAGGTCTACTTCGGTTGCAGAATCATAAACAATTTCCGCGCCAAACTGTTCAGCTTGCTGCTGAAAGGCGGATACCATTTCAGGACCTTCAATGGATGGAAATCCAGGGTAATTTTCAATTGCGCCGGTTTTTGATACCTGGCCACCCAGATCCATTCCCGATAATACGACCGGTTCCAGATTCGCTCTGGCAGCATACAAAGCTGCTGCTAAACCTGCAGGCCCCGAGCCGATAATCAAACTTTGAAGGACTTTCTCAGAAGATTCAGTCATAAATTTATTTTGCTAGTACTGCCAGGACTTTTTCAAAGTCCATGATGATATAGTCTTCACTGCCGAATTTAATTTCAGTGCCAGTGTATTTCGGGAAAAGAACTTTTTCACCAACTTTTACCGTTATGGTCACATCCTCGGTGTTATCACCAACCGCGATAACCAATCCGGTCTGAGGTTTTTCTTTGGCAGTATCAGGAATATATAACCCGCTGTCTGTTCTATTATCCTCTTCAACAGGCTGAATAACAACCCGGGCTCCCAAAGGTTTGATACCGATCTCTTTTTTACTCATGCTTCTTTCTCCTTATATCAAGATATAAAACGTTTATCTCACTTCCACATTTTACCAAACTTACTCATAAAGATGCGTCCTACCCCATGAATATTTCGTATTTTTTATATAATATTTATATATGAGATTCCATTATTCGCTGGATAATCTCTAATTCAGGGGCAGGATAACATAAAAATCCGGCAGGTTTACCTACCGGATCTTTGTATGTCTGATCAGACTTATTTTTTCCGGTCTGCCTGTTGAGCTTCTTCCAACGACCATCCTTCCAGAACTGCCTGACGGGAGAGACGGATTTTGCCATCTTTGCTGATATCAGTCACCATCACAGTGATCTCGTCACCAAACCCAACTACATCTTCCACGGACTTTACATGGCTTGATTCCAACTGCGAGATATGCACCAGGCCATCAATACCTGGCAGAATTTCCACAAATGCGCCAAAGGTTTTTATGCCCACAACACGACCGGTATAAATCCGGCCAATTTCCGGAGTCGCAGTTAACCCTTCGATGCGTTCTCTAGCCATGCGGGCGCTTTCTCCATTGTCCGTTGAGATAAAGACAATACCCTCATCATTGACATCGATTTTCGCGCCAGTTGTCTCCTGGATATCGCGAATGGTTTTTCCGCCTGGGCCAATAATTGCGCCAATCTTGTCCACTGGAATGCGGATGGATTCAATGCGCGGTACGTGGGGTTTTAATTCCTCACGCGTTTCAGAGATGGTTTCCATCATTTTTCCCATGATTTCGGCCCGAGCTACCTTGGCTGCTTCCAACGCTTCAGCCATCACCTTGGAAGATAAACCCTTCAATTTGATATCCATTTGCATGGCAGTGATTCCAGCGTCTGTTCCGGCGACCTTAAAATCCATGTTCCCGATATGGTCTTCCAGACCAAGGATGTCGGTCAGAATTGCATAACGATCGCCTTCTTTGATCAATCCCATCGCCACACCGGCAACCGGTGCTTTGATAGGAACACCTGTGTCCATCAAAGACAGCGTGGATCCACACACTGAAGCCATGGAAGAAGAGCCGTTCGAAGACAGCACTTCAGATACCAGACGCAGGGTGTATGGGAATTCTTCTTCGTTAGGAATTACTGGCAGTAAAGCCCGTTCAGCCAAAACACCATGTCCCACTTCGCGGCGGGACGTTCCCCTTAAGAAGCGAACCTCGCCCACCGAGAATGGCGGGAAGTTGTAATGATGCATGTAGCGTTTGGAATCTGTTGGTGACAGGTTATCAATCATCTGAGCATCACGAGGAGTACCCAGTGTAGTTAATGTCATAACCTGGGTTTGACCGCGTGTAAAAAGTCCAGAACCAT
>CAYUXO010000119.1:0-5135 GCA_964448865.1 uncultured Anaerolineales bacterium | reverse complement strand
CCCTGCCAGAGGGTCCAGAAGGGAGCCTACCTATCAGCCGTTATCTGCGCAGGGCGCGCAGGGTAAAGATCACTAAATTAGATCGTCAATGGTTTCTTCTCCTAATCCCCTTGATGCCCAGGCAGCCCAGAATTCTCCTCAGGGCTGCCTGTGGTCTTTAATTCCACCTTTTTCAATTCTCCTGTTAGGTGTTCTGCTTTATTTGGGTTTCAGTCAGGTTAAGGTTGAACTGGCGGGTGAAGCACTTGCCACAGGATCAAGTACGTCCCACCCACAGGAAGGAATCTCAACCTTATTTACTCCCGAAGTTCAGCTCTGGGAAGAAAAGATCCTGGCCTGGAGCGTAAAGTACCACCTTGATCCTGATCTGGTTGCTACCGTTATGCAAATTGAATCTTGTGGATATGTCCGGGCTGAGTCCTCGGCTGGAGCTAGAGGGCTGTTCCAGGTTATGCCCTATCATTTTCTTGAGGGAGAAGATCCCTTTCATCCCGGCACAAATGCTAAACGGGGATTAAAATACCTTCGGATGGCCCAGGAAGCTGGCGGGACAACCAGGTTGACCCTGGCGGGATATAACGGGGGCATCACTGGAGCTCAACAGCCCCAGGACAGGTGGAATGATGAGATGGTTCGTTATGTTTATTGGGGTTATCAAATATTCAAGGATGCCAAAGCCGGATTGGATCACAGTCCCCGTCTTGAGGAATGGCTTCACAGCGGAGGAGCTTATCTTTGTGGATTGGCTAGAGAGCAGAATTAATCTACAGGATGCGTGATCCTTAAGCATTCAGTTAAATGAGATTATCCGAATATTTTTGGGAGAGTTACTGACTCAGGATCACACATCTTCTTTATTCCTTAAAAACAAAAGGCTGCCTCTGGTAATCCAGGGCAGCCTTTCTGAACCCGTTTGTATAACTAAGCTAGTTCGATTGTTGCACCAGCTTCTTCGAGCTGTTTCTTAGCTTCTTCTGCAGCTTCTTTTCCTACTGCTTCCAGAACCTTGGAATCGGGAGCTTCTGCCATATCTTTGGCGTCTTTCAGACCCAGGCTGGTAATTGTCCGGATAGCTTTAATAACTTCAATTTTCTTTGGTCCAACATCTTTGATGACCACGTCAAATTCAGTTTTCGCTTCAGCAGCTTCTGCTTCTCCACCACCGGCAACGGCAGCAACAGCAACCGGAGCAGCAGCAGACACACCCCATTCCTCTTCCAGCATTTTTACTAAATCAGCTGCTTCCAGAACGGTCAATTTGCTCAATTGATCTTTAATTTTTTCGATATCAGCCATTTTATTCTCCTTATAACGGTACTATTTCCGTTGTGATTGTTTTTATTTGATTACGCTGCAGTTTCTTGTTGTTCTGAGTAGGACTTGATGACTGCTGCCACCTGTCGACTTGGTTCAGCCAGAATTCTAGCCAGATTAGATGCCGGGGCAAGAATGGTGCGGAGCAGTATCGCCTGCATTTCTGTCATAGAGGGCAGGTCTGCCAGGGCATTGATTTCTTCTGCTGTGACCAGTCGTTCAGCCAGGTATCCGCTATTGATCTCAATCGTTCCGTGCTCTTTCGCAAAGCTTTTTAAGGCTTTGGCGAGTCCGGAGGGATTATCATAAGAAATTCCCATAGCAGTGGGTCCGGTGAAAGCACCTTCCTTCCATTCCCTGCCGATTTCTTCAAAAGCCCTTTTAGCCAGTCGGTTCTTTATGACATGAAACTCGCCACCGGATTCCCTGATATCCTTGCGGAGATCACTGATACCCTTTACGGACAGTTTATGGTAATGGGCCAACACCATTGCATCGCTTTCTTCAACCCATTTCTTGTACTGCTCAACGAGTTTTTCCTTTTGCTCTCTTGAAATAGCCAAAGTATTACACCTCCTTCAATCGGGTTCAGTCTTGTCTAGATAACAAAAAAGTCTTTACCGCCAGAGCAGGTAAAGACTTTTGTTGAGGACAACAGAAAAGTTTACTTATACCTTGGCTGGAAATTAAGTTTTCAAGGAAAACACCAGCTGTCTCTGGTAAATCTTCTTTTGTTATTTACAAATTTTCATAGAAATAGAGAGTTTATTCTGTCTCCATTTCTCCTGCCAGCACTGGATCCACAATAATGCCGGGGCCCATGCTTGTCGCAATGACAACTTTCTTGATGTACACACCTTTGGTTGACGCAGGTCGATTGCCCACCAGCGACTCCATCAGCGCACTCATATTATCATGTAACTGCTCTACTGAGAAGGATACTTTTCCAATTGGAACGTGAATGTTGGCAGTCTTATCAACCCTGTACTCGATCCTGCCGGCTTTGGATTGCTCAATCACCCGCGGAAGGTCTTCCCCAGGGATCATTGTCCCAGCTTTAGGGTTGGGCATCATGCCCCTGGGACCTAAAATCGGACCCAGCACACCAACTTTTCCCATCATATTGGGTGTGGCGATTGCAACATCAAAATCAAACCAGCCGCCTTTGATCTTATTGATCATCTCATCGCCGTCAGCGATATAATCTGCCCCGGCTTTCCGGGCGGCGGCAGCATCTTCACCCTGAGCAAATACCAGGACTTTTACAGTTTTTCCCAGTCCATGGGGCAGGTTTACCAGGTCGCGGACGATCTGATCAGCATGGCGGGGGTCTACTCCCAGGCGCACATGCAGCTCCACAGTTTCATCAAACTTCGCGTAAGCTAATTCCTTCGCGAGGGTGATAGCTTCCAGGGGGATATATTTGTTGTCTCGATCTACTTTCTCAAAAGCTTCTGTATATTTTCTTCCGTGTTTTGCCATTTATAGCTCCTTGTGGTGATAGCGGATGAAATTTCATCCTCCCACGAGAATTTAGTCTGTTATAGTAATTCCCATTTGTCGGGCGGTGCCAGCGATCTGCCGCATGGCGCCTTCAATATCAACTGCATTAAGATCTTTCATCTTGGTCTGAGCTATTTCCCTCAGCTGATCCCTGGTTATTTCTCCCACAATTTCTTTGTTAGGTTCTGCGGAACCTTTTTCAACACCAGCGGCTTTCTTGATCAGGATGGCGGCCGGGGAAGTTCGGAGCACAAATTTAAAGGATCCATCGGTAAATATGGTGATGTCGGCCGGGATGATATCTCCCGCTCGATCTGATGTCCTGGCATTATATTCCTTGCAAAAAGCCATCAAATTGATACCGTGAGCTGCCAGAGCAGGACCGATAGGGGGAGCAGGATTTGCCTTCCCTGCTTCGATCTGTAATCGTACATTTGCTTTTACTTTTTTCGACACAATTTTCTCCTTCGTGGTTTTAGCGGATCTGATTGATCCTCCCACAAATTTAATAAACGTTAAGCTTCTTCAACCTGCAGGAAATCCAATTCGACTGGAGTTTCTCTGCCGAAGAAATTAACCATGATCCAGACAGTTGCCCGATCCATGTCAATTTCGGAAACTTTCCCATAAAAATCTTCAAAAGGTCCATCCACAATACGAACACGTTCACCGGGCCGGAATGTGACATTGATCCGGGGCGATTCTGATTCCATGCGTTTGAGAATCCGGGCGACTTCCTCGGGCTGCAGCGGAGTGGGGTCATTTCCCATACCCACAAATCCGGTCACGCCAGGTGTATTGCGAACCATGTACCAGGACTCTTCTGTCAAGATCATGTTCACAAGGATATAACCAGGAAATACTTTCTTCTCAACTGTCTGTCGTTCCCCATTCTTGATATTGACTTCATCTTCCGTGGGAACTACCACATCGAAGATCAAATCATCCATAGTCATAGATTCAATGCGCTGCAAGATATTATGGCGGACTTTATCTTCATTGCCTGAATAGCAGTGAACTACATACCAGGCTCTACCGTCGTCTATAGCAGGTTCAATTTCAAGAATAGGTTTGTAGGGATCGGGTTCATCCTCATCAGGATCGATCTCAACTGGAGCCTCAGAGTCCTCAGGGATCAAGACCGTCTCATCCTCGTCGGATTCCGGGCCATCAGGCGCTGTTTCTTCTTCTATAACAGGTTCATCCGATTCCTCAAGTTCCTTTCCGAGATCCTCATCAAGATCGATCTCAACTGGAACCTCAGAGTCCTCAGGGATCAGGACCGTCTCATCCTCGTCGGATTCCGAGCCCTCAGACGCTGGTTCTTCTTCTAGAACAGGTTCATCCGATTCCTCAAGTTCCACTTCGGAATCCTCAATAGGTTCAGCATCCGGAAGGCCATCCGCGGATGGCTGCTCCTCCGATAGTTCGTCGGAAACTTTACCGTCAAGTGATCCTTTCTGATCTTCTTCTTCGTCAGCAGGTGGGTCCTGGTCAGGCAGGGTCACCGGCTCTTCATCTACCGGAGCCTTGTTATCCTCCACCGGATCAACCACTGAATCAGCAGTATCAGCAAGCGGTTCTAATTCCTCGATCTGTTCTTCATTCTCGTTAATATCCATAATCCCTTCTTTGAGAAGCAGATGGGTATTTTCCTAGGCACTCAGGATCAAGCCAAACAACTGGGAAAAAAGATAATCCAGAATTCCTAAAAATGCGCCCATCACTAAAATAACGATAAGCACAACTCTAGTCAAGCTGATCGCTTCCTTTCTGGTTGGCCATGAAACTTTTTTAAGTTCGGCAATGGTTTCCCGAACAAATTTCTGGATCCCACGTGGTTGTGATTTTTTTACAGCCACATCAAACTCCTTTTACGGTCAAAACGCCGCCCTGAAAGACGGCGCCAAGTAAATGAAATAGGCAGGCCAGGTAGGAATCGAACCCACAACCCCCGGTTTTGGAGACCGGTGCTCTGCCAAATTGAGCTACTGGCCTGCGCTGGGTAACAAGTGATCGCCATCATTTGTGCCATGTTAGCAATCACCTAGTTAATCCTTACTTCGTTTCTCGATGCAGTGTATGCTTCCGGCATCTGGAACAGTATTTTTTTAGTTCCAACCGATCCGGGTCATTTCGTCTATTCTTTTCAGACGTGTAATTACGTTCGTTGCATTCTATGCACTCCAGTGTAATTACCGGTCTGACACCTTTCTTTTTTGCCATAACTTAGTTACCGTCCCAAGTGATCGAATTGTTCTACTCTATGATATCGGTGACCACGCCGGACGCAACCGTCAGACCACCTTCTCGAATAG
>CAYUXO010000118.1:0-5257 GCA_964448865.1 uncultured Anaerolineales bacterium | reverse complement strand
GATTATAAATTTCAATGCCACTCAGGGAGTCCAGGGAGAGTTTCTTATCACAGCTTGTGAACAGGGCAACTATTCAGGCCCAGCCGCTGAGCCAAGAGGGAGCTGTAAACCGCAGTCCCTCCCAATCTGGACCCATCTTCAAGTAAATCCCGGGTGATGTGTCCCATGATCAAATAATCTGGAGGAGTTTCTCCGGGCTGGTTTAGCATGGCTGAATTATACCTGATAGCAATTTGCCAGTAAAAAAAAACTGGCAGGGATATATTCCTCTGCCAGTTTTATATTTTGTTTGAAGGTCCTTATTCATCACTGGGGTGGATGATCACCTTTCGATTAGGATCCTGTCCAGTACTTTCTGTGTAGACAGATTTGTTATCCTGAAGCTCAATGTGGGCAAAGCGCCTTTCATTGGGTGGCATGGGTTCCAGAGCCTGTTGGCGTTTGGTATCAGCAACCTGATTGGCAACCCGTTGAGCCAGCTGTCTGACCTGCTGTTCCCGGCGATCGCGGTACCCCTCTACATCAATGCTGAGCGGAACACCATGTTCCAATTCTTTGCCGAGAATCAAACGGGTGATGTACTGAAGGGCGTTGAGAGTTTTTGCTCTCCGGCCTATCAGAATACTGAGGTCCTTGCCTGTGATATCCACCATTATTGGACGGAAAGGAAGTCTATCGCTTTCTTCACTGTACCTGGCATCCACATCAGCTACCAGGTTCATCTTTTCGAGTAATTCAGAGACAATTTCCTCTGTCAGCCTTAAGGTGTCATCTTTGTCGGCATCAGGTGTTTTTTTGGTCTGGCTGGCAGCTTCTTCGGTGTCCCCGGTACTTTGCTCGCCTTCGCCAAGGACAGATATTCGCACCCTTGCTTTGCGGGAGCCAAAACCGAGCAGGCCCGAGCCGCCTTTGTCAAGTACAGTAATATCTACTTTATCCCGGGATAATCCCAGATCTGCCAATCCTTTTTCAATGGCTTCTTCAACACTTTGAGCAATAACCTCAAGAGTTGCGCGGTTGTTATTCATATGCCCTCTCTGTAAACCTCACCCTTCCAGATCATTTACGAGTAAGTCCTGGAATTGAGGGTATTATATTCTTAAAATCCGCCTGTCCTGTGATGACGTACTGGGCGATTGTTGCCAGGTTTGTAGCAATAAAATACAGTGCCAATCCAGATGCGAAGGTTAAAGCCAGGTAGCCCATGAAGAAGGGCATATACAGACTCATCGCCTTGGTCATTTGTGCGCCCTGACCGGAATCAGTGGCTCCGCCTGGCGGCGTTATCATCTTGGTCTGGATATAGGAGGTAATTACGACCAGGATCGCCAGGATAGGGACTGCCACTCCAAAGATCGGAAGTCGTTCCGGTTCACTGAGCTCCATCCACCAGAATTGACTGTTGATCGGAATGACATTAGCTGCTTCAGTAATGTGCTTGGATAGATTTACCAGCTGAATTGGTGTTACAGCCAGGCTGCGAATAATTGCCTGGTAAAGCCCGATGATAACTGGAAACTGGACCAGCAGCGGAAGACAGGATCCAAAGGGACTGATACCCATCTCCTTGTAGATTTCCATTTGTTTCTGGGCCAGGGTTTCTTTATCGCCTTTGTATTTCTTTTGGATGTCATTCCACTTTTTTGAACTCTGAAGTTCCTGCATGGCTTTGCTGCTTTTCATCTGCTTGGCAGTCAGCGGGTAGGTTACCAATCTCACCACTACGGTGAAGATGATAATTGCCCAACCGAAATTCTGACCGATCAGGTTGTAGATAAAGAGCAGACTAGTGATCATTAAGGTAATAAAGGCATCCCACATATTTTTTTCCTGTTTGTGTTAATAAGTGCCTGATTGAGATATATTTCCTACTTAGGTGGGGGATAACCCCATATTTGAACGCCACTTTCGTTTAAGGCGATCAGGTAAAACTCTGCTTCAGATGGCGCCAGGAGAATTTTCCCATCCGCCGCAACAGGGCTGGCGTAAAGTTTTCCTTCGACAGGCTGATTGCGCTGGATAACACCATCAGGGCTGACGACTACCAGGCTGCTGGTATCCGTTGAAAAATAAATCCCATCTTCCTTGACGAGTGGCGCGGAAAAAATTCCTCCTCCGGGCTGGATCTGCCAGAGCAATTTACCGGTTTCCAGGTCCAGAGTGTAGAATGTGCCGGAGATATCGCTGACGTAGATTTGCTCACCGTCGATCACCGGACTGCCCCAGGCCCAATCTGAGGTTTGATACCGCCAAACAACATCATGGCTTTCCTCATTGAGAGCGATAACTTCATTATCAAAGGTACTGAGGATAATTAAGCCAGAATCCGAGACTACTGGCCGACTGACAATGGGACCACCCAGGTCTTCAGATTTCCAGACCAGATTCCCATTCCCGGGGTTGAGGGCGTAGAGATAATGATCCATTGATACCTGGTAAATACATTCACATATAACTGACCTGACTGGTGAAGCCCAGAGGGGGCCATCGGTGGTGAATTTCCAGGACAGCAATCCATCTAAATCAAGGGCATAAATTGTATTATCAGCAGAGGGAGCAAAAATTCCTACTTCAGTTGCCAGCGGAGCGGCGATATAGCGGTTTTCTGCCCCTGTAAAAGACCAGTTCTTAGATCCATTAGCAGGATTGATACTATAGATTACGCTGTCGTAGCCGGCCACAATCAGCTGTTGACCGTCATCGGCCAATACTGGAGCCGCGTAAAACTCTGACCCATTAATGGGCTCATTGGGGAACTGCCATTGCTGAGCCCCGTTTTTCAAGTTCAGCGCGTAGGTATGGGATCCGTAGGAGAAGTAAACCGTATCTTCTACAGTGGTGATACCGGACCAACCAGTAGCGGAAATCCGCCGGCCAGTACAAGCCCCCAGGGTGAGGGCAATGGCAGCTAATAAAACGATCAGGATGTATTTCTTGTTTGTTTTCATAGAGTTGATCTTTTGGTGAGATTATTGAACCGGGTCAAAACCTCCCTGGGTGAATGGGTTACAGCGCAAAACGCGCCAGGTTCCCATTAATCCTCCCCGGAGGAGACCATATTTATAAATTGCCTGATAGGTGTAATGTGAACAACTGGGATAATATCGGCAAGTATTACCTGGCAAGGCTTTGGAAAGTGTTTTCTGATAGAGAACGATTAAAGCCAGGACAGGGAGCCGAAAAATTGTCCATATATTCAGCTTAAGGTCTTTTAAAGCTGGACCATGGGATAAATGCTGGTGATCTTCGTGATCTGAACTAAACTGATTATCCATCTGTTTTACTTTTAATGATGCCTGCTTCATTCAGCAGGGAATATAAAGCCTCTTTTGTTTCCCTGTGATTGGAGCGGACCAGAGGTTTGCGGGCAATGAGAACTCCGTAATAACCAGGTTCGATATTTCCGAGAAAATCTCTGAGTGCAGATCTAAGCAATCGCTTGGCCCGATTTCTCAGGACGGCATTACCAATTGAAGCACCTGCTGTCACAGCAAACTTGGAATTAGATTCGTCCCCGCCATGTAATACTAATACCAGAAGCGGGTGGGCAAAAGACTTTCCGGATCGCCGCACCCGCATAATCTTAATTGAACTTGTTAGGCGAAATCTCCGTTCCACAGACCCTTGGTCATTCTCAGGTTAACTATTCCAGTTAGTATTCTTAACGTGATTATTCTTGGTGTGAGCAAGTTGATAGCGGCCTTTCAGGCGCCGCCTCTTTAACACGTTTTGTCCACCTCTTGATTTCATACGAGATCGGAACCCGTGGACTCGGGCCCGGCGTCTGATTTTCGGTTGGTACGTCCGTTTTGGCATCTTCTCCTTACTCCTTCAAACTCCATTCTCAACTACCGACGAAACATTATACCGTGCGGGGTTGGTTTGGTCAAACTCCTTTACCTTCCGCTGGATATGAGTTTTTCCTCGATTAACCTCCAATTTCCATTTGATTTTACCTTGTTGAACTTCTGCGGAGTAATCAGGAGTATTATAATGAATAAACCCCCCAGGTTAAGGGCAATACCCAGGAGAAATATGTATTCTAAAATTCTTGCCAGTCTTTCTGGAGCCCCGGTTCTCAAAGTCAGGATCGGTATTAATTGGACAGCTGTAGTTGTTGAAAAAGATGGCCGCCCCCAATGCGGTCTGGCATCAACACTTGCCGAGGAACATGACCATAAAGGCGAACCGGATATTACGGCCCCGGGACACCTCGAGGACCTGACCGCTTTAGAACTTGCGGGCTGGATTAACTCTGTAATTCCTTTGCGGCGGAGTATTGGTTGTGCTGCCATAAATGCCCTCTTGCCTCATACGCCAGGAGCCTGGATCGATCAAAACGCCGAAACTGCCATCCTGGAAAACGGAAGTGGTAAAAAAACTGCCTTGATAGGACACTTTCCCTTCGTTGAAAAGCTCCGGAGTCAATTGGGTGATCTGAACGTCCTGGATTTGAATCCCATCGGGAAGGACCTGCCGGCCAGCGCTGCTTCTGAAATAATCCCCCAGGCGGATCTGGTTGCTATCACAGGCATGGCCTTTATTAATCAGACTTTGCCCGATTTATTGGACCTTTGCAGGAAGGATGCTTATATCTTGATCTTGGGACCATCAACTCCGTTAAGCCCCATCCTGGGTGATTTCGGAGTTAATCTATTAGCTGGCGCTGTGGTGGAGAATATCCCGGCGGTTCTGGCAGCCCTGGAGCAGGGGGGAACCTTCCGACAGCTGCATAAGGCGGGAGTTCGGTTGGTCACTCAGATTGGGTCCAGATAGGGAGATACGAAATGGATAACAATACAATTCAATATCATCCGATCGGAGTGATCCACAGTCCTTATCAGAGTTTAGTAGGAATGCCTATCCAACCCTCTGGAGCTGATGGTGTGCGGGGAAAAATTATTCTTGACAGTCAATTTGTGTCTGGGTTACAGGACCTGGAAGGCTTTTCTCACCTGATATTGATATATCATTTTCACCGATCTCCGGATCCTTCTCTGGTGGTTCAACCTTTTCTGGATGAGGTTCCCCATGGTGTCTTTGCGACCCGGGCTCCCCGACGGCCAAATCCAATCGGGTTTTCTGTGGTTCGATTAATTAGTGTTCAATCCAATATCATCGAAATTGAGAATGTGGATATCCTGGATGGAACACCGCTGCTTGATATCAAACCCTATATTCCCGGTATTGACCAACCGGAAACAGTGCAAATTGGTTGGCTGGAAGGTAAAGTCGAAAATTTCGGGGAAAAAAAGTC
>CAYUXO010000117.1:0-5606 GCA_964448865.1 uncultured Anaerolineales bacterium | reverse complement strand
CAGGGATGTGTTTAAGTGTCTAGGTTATTGGTTTTCAGGTAACGCGAGCTCTTCAGTTTTATACCGACGGACAAGGTTCTTTACATGTGCTATGAGGGTATATGACGAGACTGGTTTTACGAGATAATCATCGGCACCTAAATTGAGGGTCTTTGTGATAATCTCTGACGACTCAATTGCTGATATAATTAAAATTGGTGTTCTGGTCATTTCCCGGATAGCTTTGCATAGCTCCCAGCCGTCCATTTCAGGCATTAATAGATCCAGAATGATCAAATCAAGCATAACCCGCTGGATAATATCCAGGCTTTCTTTACTTGAATTTGTTGTTAAAACATTATAGTCCTTTGCTTCAAGCAGTTTCTTAAAAACTGCTGCCGTTGAGGGATCATTGTCGATCACTAAAAGGGTTGGACTGATTTTTTGATATTGACTGTTCATAACTTTAAGTATTACAACATAAATTGAACAGGAAGTAAACAGATAGACTTTACAGCCAGCTAACAAAAAGTTAATTGGGCAAAAAAAGTGGCATTTCCAGAAACGATAAATGATCATTTTGATATTCATCAATAATTGCCAGAAATATAGCCAATAGCGTTATAATAAACGCATGGATCACCCCGAATGGGACGATATCACCAAAAAACATCATCAGCTTCGCTGGCAGGTTGAGCACTAATTATGGGAGATCGAACAGTTTCAGGGAAAGCGTTCATCGCAACTATATTCGAACTGAGCAAATTGATTTCTCAGGCGGAGAATGTATCAAAGGTCTTCCCATCTCTGGTTGATTTATCCAGAAAACTCATAATTTTCGATAACATTGTCATCTATCTGGAAGATAATGGAGAACTCCGGCCTACTTATGCAAAATCCATTGGTAGAGGGCGATCGAAAGAAGCAGACATCGCCTGGGGGGAATCGCTAATTGAAAGGATATTTAAAGAAGACCAGCTGATTGTTCACCAGGATGTCATTAAAGGTCCAGAAGATGACAGACTTAAGATTCCGTTTTATATCGGCTGCCCGCTTCGACATGGGAAAAACAGTGTTGGTGTGTTGATCATGATCCGGTTTGGGGGACCCGAATATTCCGATAATGATCAGAAGGCATTTTTGTTTATGGCGGACCATATCGCCCAACTACTGGAAAGAGATGTACTGGTCAGTACGATCGATCAGATCGAAGGCAGCCAGAGAATGTGGAAAATGCAGGAAAACTTCGTTGCCACAGTTTCTCATGACTTGAGAACACCGCTGGGATTCATCAAAGGTTACACCACAACATTATTGAGGGAAGATACCGATTGGGATGTGCCGACTTACCGGGAGTTTCTGGGAATTATTGATGATGAAGCTGATCGCTTGCAGGAATTAATTGATAATCTGTTAGATTCCTCACGACTCCAATCCGGCACCCTGCAGATGAATTTACAAACTGTCCGACTTGATGTTGTTCTACGGGACATGATCCAGCGCTCACAATTGCGGGATATGGACATTAATATTGAACTGGAGATCGAAAACCAGGGTGTGATGGTTAAGGCGGATCCCATGCGGCTGGGCCAGGTGTTTGATAATCTGCTGAATAATGCCGCAAAGTATGCTCCCGGGTCTACGGTTGTTGTAAAATTAATTGAAGAAGACGGAGAGGCAAAGCTCCGCGTGAGTGATAATGGTCCCGGAATTGCAAAAGAGCATCTGGAGAGGATTTTCCAGCGATTTTATAGGGTTCCGGAAACCAGAATGTCTGTCCGGGGAAGTGGTTTGGGTTTGTATATCTGCCGGCAGATCATAGTTGCCCATAATGGAACAGTGACGGCAGAATCAGATAGTGGAAAAGGAACGGTATTTTATATCACGCTGCCAATAGTGAAAGGTGAAGTGTCTGATTAATCGAGGAGATGGAGAAATATGGAAAAGGGAACCATCTTAATTGTAGATGATGAGCCAAGATATATCCAATTGATAGCCGCCAACCTGGTCGTGGATGGTTTTGAGGTTCTGGAAGCCCTGGATGGAGAGAAAGCGGTTGAAATAGTGTCTGAACAGGATATAGACCTGGTGCTTCTTGACGTTATGATGCCAAAATTGGATGGCTTCGAAACCTGCCGGAGAATACGGGGATTTTCTCAGGTGCCAATTATCATGGTCACTGCCAAGGGCGATGAAAGTGATCGAGTTCAGGGACTTAATGTAGGAGCAGACGATTATATTGTGAAACCATTTTCTGCTTCAGAACTCCTGGCCAGAGTCAGAGCCGTTCTGCGCAGATCGATGTTCTCACGGGATGTCTCTCAACCAGTGATTTTTGACCACGGGGATTTAAAGATTGATTTTGCCCGGGCAGAGGTATTTCTTAAAGATGAGAAAATCTTGTTATCTGCTACTGAATATCGTTTATTACTGCAATTTTCACATAATAAAGGCAGAATTCTAACGACAGAAGAATTGCTTTCCTCTGTTTGGGGTGATGGTTATAAAAATGATAAGGAAATTCTCTGGGTGACCATTTCCAGGCTGCGGAGTAAACTTGAAGAAGATCCCAGCAACCCGGTTCACATTGTCACCAGAACAGGAATGGGTTATACAATGCCCAATTTGACAGACTAGATTGAGGAATCTGAATTATGGATTATCAATTAGCGATTAATATCTTGTCGAAAAAGATGGGTGTGTTGCTTAAGACGGCAAGAACTCAAAAGGGAGAATCAAAAAAAACCTGTGGTGAGATCATCGGCACTTCTTCGCGCATGATCAGTAAATATGAGGCAGGTGAAAAATCCCCTTCGTTACCAGAGCTTGAAGTATTAGCATATTATCTTGACGTACCGCTGGAGAGATTCTGGGAAGACCTGGCGCCTGATGATCGGAACAAAATGGACTCCCTGTCGAACCTGGAGCAGAGGATCGAAATCCGAAATTTAAAAATCGGGGCTTTCATGCGCAAATACCGTCAGGAGTACAAACTTAGCATGAAAGAAGTCTCTGAGAAAGTTGGGATAACTACTTATCGTCTCAAGTCTTATGAGCAGGGTAAATTTCCGGTTCCAACAGCAGAGTTAAACGCGATCCTCAGATTGTACGATCGGGAAATTGGGGATCTAGTGGTGGACAGTGGTCCGATTGCTGATTGGATCCACGCCAAAAAAGCTGGCAGCGGATTTGTTGAGCTGCCGAAAGACCTCCAGGATTTTGTGCTCAAACCCATCAACCGACCCTATCTTGAAATTGCTGTCAAACTCAGCCAGATGTCGGTTGACAAAATGAGGGATGTGGCTGAAGGTTTACTGGACATCACCCTCTGATCTTGACAAACCATGACTGAAAAAATCCCAAATAATGCAGCTCAGCTGGTTAAAGATGCAAAAGACCTTTTCCAGGCTGGAAAATATCAAGCTGCGGCCGAGAGTTTTTCCAGGGCCGCCTCTGTATATATTGAACTGGAAGAGAGGTGCCTTGCAGCTGAGATGAAGAATAATCAGTGTGTGTCTTTTCTCCAGGCCGATCAACCCCAATCTGCCCTGGAGGTTGTCAAGGGGACAAGCAAGGTTTTTGACCTGGCTGGGGATAGGTTAAAAATGGCAATGGCGCTGGCCAATGAAGGGACAGCTTTGAAGGAATTGGGATGTATTGACCAGGCAACAGGCAAATTTTCCGAAGCTCTGGTTATTTTTAAAGAAATTGGAGAAACGGATTTATTGGTTCAGACCTCACAATCCCTTTCCTCACTCAAATTGAAATCCCGCAATATTCCCGGAGCTCTATTCTCGATGCAACAGGGTTTGGAGGCTGTGAATAAACCAAATCTAAGACAAAAAATTCTCCTGAATCTCCTTAAGATCCCCAATAAATTCCTAGAACGATAAGTTGTCTTACGGATTCAACTGTTCAGAGCGCTTTCGGGCAAATTTATGTTCAGTAATGATTTTTTCGGGAGAATCCTGGATCCAGACAAAAATGATATTTAATAATTCTGATCTTACGGTCAGGCCAGCAGATACCGGTGACCTGATCCCGCTGAAAAAATTGATCCAGAGAAAATCCTTTGTTCACCGCCATCTTGGCTGGGGTTCTCCCCTGGATTGGCTGGGTTTTCAACCATTCCTGATCCTGGAAGAAGGATCTAATATATTGGCAGCCTTGGCCTGTCCTCCTGATGAGGATGGCATTACCTGGCTGCGGTTGTTTGTAACGGCGCCGGGATTTTCTACTTTTAGGGCCTGGAATGAGCTCTGGCCTCATGCAAAAAGAATTTTGCAATCTTCAAGAAATGTGACGACTGTAAACTCTCTAGTAATCCGTCCTGAAATGGAAGAACTGCTCACTAAAGCGGGTTTTTCGGAAATATATCAGGTGGTTGTGCTGGTCTGGGATATAACACAGGCTTCATGGCCCCCATTGAATAAGAATATCTCGGTCCGATCGATGCAGGTAGATGATCTAATAAAGATCTATGAAGTGGATCGCTTTGCTTTTGATGAGATCTGGCGAAACAGCCTTTCTCAGCTCGATGCTGCCTTTAGAGAAGCCTTTTCTGCTACTGTAATTGAGCTGGATGGGGTAGTGGGGGGATACCAGATCAGTACTGCAACATCCCAAGGGGGCCATTTAGCCCGGCTTGCAGTTAACCCGGTTCACCAGTCCCGGGGAATTGGGACATCCCTGGTCGCGGACTTATTGGACCGGTTCCAGGACCAGGGAATTGTTGAAGTTTCTGTAAACACACAATCTGTTAATCAATCCTCCCTGGATCTATACCGGAAATTCGGATTTCGTTTATTGGATGACCGTTATCCTGTCAGGCAATTCGTCTTCCCACAGTAAATTTCAGGAATTCTTTAATATGAGAATTGAAAAGGACGTTGAAAGTTAGTAAGTTGAAGGTTTATCACAATATAAAATTGAATATTAGAAAATTGTAGATTGGAATTGTGATGGTGAGACGGTGAGCCTTTGTGAATGTGTGAAATAGATGGAAAGGAAAAAAGTTGAAGGTTAGAAAGTTATAAGGTTGAAAGTTGGTGTAATTTTCTATCCTCCTGGGAATTAACCTAAGTCCACCCTAGATGCTCTAAGCGCCCGTCCCTTCGATTCGACCTCCGGTCGCAGGACAGGCCCCGGGCGCGTTTGGGATTATATCCTCAACCGGGGACGGGTGAAGGAGCATCTCAAAACGAAAACACATCATGTTATTGGGGTTCATATCAAATTGTTTTAGGATAACAAATAGACGATCAGGGGACTGATCACCAGACCGGGAATGAAATTTCCGACCCGGATAACTTTTATTTGCAGCAGGCTGCTCAAGGAAATCCCAATCAACAATAATCCGCCGGTCGCGGTCATTTCAGCTATCATTTCTGGGGGGTCATAAATCCCTGAAATTGGTTCGCCAGGATGCTGAAAGTACCCTGGTAGATCAATACAACCAGGGCCGAAAAGAGAACTCCAGGACCGAACGAGGAAGCCATCGCAAAGGCCGCAAAACCGTCCAGGACGGATTTTATTGCCAGTAATTGAAAGTCTCCCAGTAATCCATCCTGGATCGCACCCAGGATTGCCATGGGTCCGGTAATAAATAAAATTGAGCTGGCTAAAAA
>CAYUXO010000116.1:0-6115 GCA_964448865.1 uncultured Anaerolineales bacterium | reverse complement strand
GATGATGCCTTTCTTCATTTCCAGATTATTCATACTTTGATTATCATTGGTTTTCATGTTAATCTTGGGAATAAAAACCCAGACCTGTGGTGAATACAAGATTCAAAATTGAATATTTTGATAATTCAATTTTATGTTTCAATCTTCAATTTGTAATTTTTAGTATTTCTTCCATATGCTCGGATTCATGTTCTCCGGCAATCTCAATTAATTCAGCAACTGTACGTTCTGATCCCCATGGAAGCACCATCTCAACTTCCAGATCCTCTTCTTTCAACTTCTGGATGGTTTTTAGGAGAGCCGCCCTGACCTCTTTCCATTCCTGGAGGACCTGCTCCAGGGTCCAGGAAGCCCGATAAGCTACTGCTTCCTCATTAAATACATCAAAGTCCTGTTCATGCAAAAAATAAGGTGGATCACTCTTTTGATAGGCAATCAGCGCTTTATCGATGACAATTTCCCAGGCGGCGATATGACTTATCATTTCCTTAATGGTCCATCCGGGATAAATGATCTTCTCAACATCAATTTTATTCACGACATCAACCATATCGTTCCTGATTTGACCGATTTCAGTTTTCAATCCAGCAATATTTTTTTCCATAATATTGTCCTTTCCTTGATTTCTCAAATTTATGTTTATATGTTGACCTCGATTATTTCGGCGTGTCGTGTGATATCTTATGCACGATCCACCAGGATCCGTCAATCTTCATCAAATTTAGATAGTCAATATACTTTACATCCTGATTTTCAATTCTCAATTTTACCGAGGCCAGGTCTCCGGTCACATCAATGTTATAAATCTCAGTTTCCCACTTCAATTCAGGCTTAATATTTTCGTGAGCATACCATTCACAAAACTCATCCCTGTCCACAATTTTAAGGGAGTCATTTTCCAGGAGAAAAAATTTCCATTCCGGATGCAGAATTTTCCGGTATAGATCTGGATCGTAAAAGGCATGACCAGCGTGATAATAGGCCAGGATCGCCTCCTGAATTGCCTATTGTTCCTGATCATAAATATGAGCCATGTTTTCCATTGTTTATTTCCTTGAAGGGTTTAATCACTACCATGGCTTTCCGCAGGGCATGTTTTTCCAGTTCTTCCCGGGAGGGATTTTTTGAGACCCCTTCCCGTGATATGATAAATCCGATCATGCGGGGATTTTTCCTTAATCTGTACTCCAGAAAATCAGCGATCCTGCCAGGATCAGTGACTGGTTCGCCTATCCCGGCAAATTTCCTTGATCTCACCCGAACCACAACTCGCGGATCAGCTTGAATATTCTTAAACCAATCTGCTTTTATCCCCCGGGCAGAGCCAATTACGATCTCACCATCAATTTCTTCGTACTGGAGCGGAGTCACTCTTGGCAACCCTGAGATCCTTCCAGTAGTGGTCAGCAACAGCACCATTCGTCCATAAATCGGACCTAAGCCGATAGCATAAAAGAATTGAGGAGGATATTTGATAATTTTCCAGAATGAGAAAGGTTTTTTCGAAGCCATATTCTTAATCCTGTTGAAAATCTATCAGTCTGAGGAATCGCAAATGGTTTTTACCCTGGATTTCAGAAGAATTTTTCAGGGAAAGAATTGGTACTCTCAACATTAAGTCTACTACAAAGAAATGAAACCCGTGCTTCAGGCGGTATTGTTAATGCAAACTGGCTGAGTGATTATTATTTTGGATAGCGTTTTCGGGCGGTTATGATAAATTCACCATAGTCAAAATTAATCTTATCAAAACCTGCTTCCTCCAACCAGCCACTGTGTTCTGATTCCGTATAGGATTGACCATCATCATAAACATTGATCAAAACAAGGTTGATACCAACAGCGGCCGGGGGTGATAGTCTTGTATCTTCCAGAATGCCGCTGCCAAAAATATACAACCATCCTCCAGGCTTGACAGTGTTTCCAACATTTAGGATGACCTTTCGAGCATCCTCTTTTGAAATAACCTGGATGATCGAGCTCAGGAAAACCACATCATATTCCCCGGGTATCGGATCCACGGTCAGGTCCGCGGAAATAACCTCAACTTTGTCCTGGGCATTGGCTTTTATTACGGTTTTTTTGGTTATAGGTGTGACTTGTGATAGATCAACCACTGTAGCAGAGAGCTGAGGATGTATTTCGGTCATAGCAATCGCCAGGGCTCCTGACCCACAACCCGCGTCCAAAAGGGTATGGCAGCCAGAAAAATCAAAATCTACCGATAACTTACGGGCGAATGGCGCATCTTGAGCAGCCATGCCTTCCATAAGTTCCTCTAGTTTGGCCTGATCCATGTCCCGCCAATCATATTTTGCCTGGGGCTTGCCGGTCCGGATGGTTTCAGCTGTTGTTAAGGCAGCCAGGAGGTTATTTTTCCAGATCTTCGATGTTTCACCGATATACTCCTTTTTTCCCTTTACAAAATACGTTGAGGTCTCTGGTGTATTCGAGAAATATCCTTCATTCTCGGAAAGTAAACCAAATATGGATAAGGCATATAATAATGGACCAAGTTTTTCTGACTTAACACTGAGAAAAGATGCCAGCTGGTCAGTATCCATCGGACCATTATCAAGTGGTGTGAACAGATCAAGCTCCATACCCGCGAACATCGCCGCAGTAGCCCTGGCCTGGTTCTTGATCTTATAGAACATGTCTGGTTTTGGAGATTGGCTATTCATAATTTCCTCCTCTGAATTAGACATTCATTAACGGAAGACTTAAGACTGGTTTTGAGTTGTCTTTTGCTAAGAGAACAAACCCTCTACGCTCAAGTACCGCTCACCAGTATCGGCAAAGACACAAACAATTGTTTTGCCTTTATTTTCGGGTAATCCTGCAAGTTTTGAGGCAGCATAGGCCGAGGCCCCTGATGTTATCCCCACCAATAATCCTTCCTTTCTGGCGATCTCTCGACAGGTTTTAAAGGCCTCGGCTTCACTGACCAGGAAAAAATCATCAATCAGCTCCCGGTCCAGGGTTTCCGGCACAAATCCCGGGGCTGTGCCCATCATGCGATGAGGATGGAATATTCCCTGGGAAATCGTGGGGGATTCTTTTGGTTCAACAGCTATGATCCTGATATCCGGATTTTTTCCTTTGAGATAACGGCCGCTGCCGCAAAGCGTGCCGCCTGTTCCCAACCCAGCTACTAAGATATCGATCTTTCCGCCGGTATCACCCCACAGCTCTGGCCCGGTAGTCAGGAAATGGGCACCCGGATTAGCCAGATTAACATGCTGGCCGACGTAAAAATATTCTGGATGTCCCTTAATGATCTCTTTAAGTTTTTCCCTGGCACCTGCTGTGCCTAGGTCTGCTGGAGTAAGGATCAACTCGGCTCCAAATGCCTTTAAAATCCTCCGTCTCTCGATACTCTGGATCTCAGACATGACCAGGACCGCCTTATACCCCTTGATGGCTGAGATCCAGGCTACTGCCATCCCGGTATTCCCGCTGGTGACCTCGATCAAAGTATCACCCAGTTTTATCTTTCCACTTTCTTCCGCGTCCAGAATGATCTGCAGGATCGGGCGATCTTTGATACTGATGGGATTCAGATATTCACACTTGGCATATACATCGAAATCAGGGCAATAACGTCCCAAACGCAGCAATGGTGTTTTTCCTATCAGATCAATTACAGAGTTGTAGGCATTCAATGTATGTTCTCCAGATAAGATGGATAGGTGCTGATACAACTTTACAGCGAGCGACCCGACTCGTCGCCCTTACCTAAACTTATACTAAACTATAACTCTCTGACAATATCCAATTTCATATATTATATTTTCAATTGATAGTCTTATTGTAGCAAAACAAGTAGAATTCAACCTTATCTGGTATTGAAACTGATAGATATGGTTAAATATAGGCATGAACATCAAACTTCTGGGTTTGGGCCAGTTTATGAGGGGGGATGACGAAATCGGTCTGGAGATCCTCAAACGCTGGATGGCAGATCACCAGGCGGATTATCCAGAGGACCAGATTGAAGGGGTTATCCTTGAAAGTCCTGGCATTACGCTCCTGAGCGAAATCGCCGGGCTGGACGCGGCCGTCCTGGTGGACGCGGTCCAGAGCGGCGCCCCGGCGGGCAGGGTGAGGGTGTTCAGTGAAGACGACCTGGATGTATTCGGGGATGGCAGCGGCTCTGTACACGGCTGGGGCGCCGCTGAGACCCTCTCCCTGGGCCACCAGCTGGTGCCGGAGGACATGCCAGCGGAGATCATCCTGATCGGGGTTGAGGCGGTGGTATTTGAGTTAGGAGAGGGTCTCAGCCCGGCGGTGCGGGCCGCGATTCCAAAAGCGCTGCGGATGATCAACCAGGTGCTGGGGGAATTGTTGAAGTAAATAGGGGATTAGTAAAAAGTTGGATTCCACTATCCTTTTTATTGCTCAAGCAGGAGCGACAGCTCCTGCGTTAATATCACCCGGGAGAGTTGGCACTCTCCCTCGAGCGAGGGACGTTGCAGCTATTAACTCAAGCAGGAGTGCCAACTCCTGCAGGTATTTCAGCTGGATCTCACTCATAAAATAAAAATCAAGCCCCCAGAGATACCTGGAAGCTTGATTAATTGAAGATACAAGACTCTACAGCGAACTCTCCCAAGTCAGATAATCGAAGGTTAATCCTCCCAGGTTGAAAGAAGTCGGCCGCAGCCAACCGTAATAGGTTGTGGTGCTAGGAACAAACTGGTAGCAGTAGTAGCTGGTGGATGAGATGGGCCAGATCGGGCTGGTGTTGAAAGTGGTATTCATGCAGTCGCTCTTACTGGGCTCAGGGCTCATCAGGGCCGAGAAGTACATGTCGTGGGGAGAGATCTGACTGACCTGAAGGCTCTTTTCGGTGACTTCCTCAAACAGGAAGCCGGCGAAGATGCCGCTGCAGCTGCTGTTTATCTGGCCGTTCCAGACATCGTAGCATTTCCCTTCCAACAGGGTGATCTGCTGCCCCTGGCTTTCCACGAACAGATTGGTATTAGGGAGGGTGGTCACAGTGGGTGGATCAGCCTGGAAGGTCAGGAAATCAAAAGTCATCCCGTTTTCATTCAAATGGGTTGCCCGAACCCAGCCATAAACTGTACTGGCGACGGTTTCGATCTTGAAACACTTGTATTTGTTTTCAGTGATGATTTGGGGAATTGGCGCGTAGTTCGCGTTCTCACAAGAACTCTTATCCGGTTCCTGGTGCTGTCCCTCTGCAAATTCATTGTAATTGGCTTTGAAAAGCTGGCCGCCAATCATGCTGTAGCTGTACCGGAAATCAGCCGAGCTGTCGCCGCAATCAACCACACCCCCGGAATTGAAATCAAAACACTCATCTTCCAGCATGGTCACTCCATCCATTTCCAGGGAGGCATCAGGATTGCTGGGTTCCTGGGTGGGATTGAGTGTCGGTGTAGGTTGAGGATTGCCCGTGGGGATGACCCGGATCTTCACCCGCAGGGGAGCGTTGGGAGGAGTCGCCTGCCCAAATGCTCCACCTTCAGCATCCTGCATCTTCCAGACTGAGAGATAAAGTCCCGCCTGGGATGGCGCGGTAAACGCAGCTTGCAATTGGATGGATTCTCCTGGCGTCACATCTCCCGGCAGTCCCAGTTCACTGCTGGCAGGTGAAAAATCTCCTCCTACAGTGATGAAATTGTATCCGGCATCCCAGGTGCAGGTCCCGGTATTGATGAGGGTGAAAATGACCTGGATGGCATCCCCGGCCTCAAATTCCTGGCCATCGCTGAGGTCCATGCTGCCAGAAAAGGATTTACTGCAGCTGGATTGATCAGCGGGAGGATGATCAGTTTCTTCAGCAGGTGAGGCTCCATCGTCATTTTGGGCTGGAGGTTGAAGTTGATCTTTGTCACCTTCCTCCACGAGGGGGTGATCTTCCCCGCCAGACCCCAAAACATCAGAAAACGAACAGGCCAGCTGCAAAGATGCTATGAGGACAAAAATGCAAATCAGGGGGATCGCTTTTTTATTCATGGTCTGCTCCTTTGACCTAAAAATAACCAAGAACTGCCCTGATCATACAGGGTAATTATATTAATTTAATCAACTGGAAGTAAAAAAGCTGTAAAAGATGACTTGTTCAGGGTGATATTTCAAAGATGCT
>CAYUXO010000115.1:1948-6154 GCA_964448865.1 uncultured Anaerolineales bacterium | reverse complement strand
AGGATGATCAGGATGAGGATGATCAGGATGAGGATGATCAGGATGAGGATGATCAGGATGAGGATGATCAAGATGAGGATGATTAGATCATAACCGAACTCATATATTCAAAAAGCACTCCCGCGGGAGTGCTTTTGTTATTAACTTTATACCTAGGACACGGTTTCCTCCCAGGAAACCGTGTCCTTAACTATCAGTAAATAAAATCATACGAGATTCTATCCCCGGGAGTGCTGCCGATCAAAATACCTGGAGAACCCATATCTCTCAGCCAGAGCTCCCAGCTGGCGCTCAGGCGGTCGATGTACAGGTAACGGGTATCATCAACCCACTGAACACTAAGCATAAGGGTGACCCCGGCTATATTCTGGGGTGGATCTCCCACCCGGCCGATCATGGGGTTAATCCCCGCTTCAGTGAAAATGAAATGCTCCCCATCTGTGGACCAGGCTTCAAACTGGCGATCGCCGGAATTGTAGATCACATTTCCGGATCCATCTGCATTGGATATATGGAGGTCAACAATGGGTGGAGCTCCTGGAGTGACCATTGCCAGATAGGCGATTTTATTCATGTCTGGGGAGATCGCAGCCGCTTGGTGAAAAAACGGCACGCTGGCAAAGGTCATCAGGGATGAAGCTCCTGAACCATCGGCCGGTAAATGCCAAATAGTGGTCGGATCAGGGGGTTCAAGCAGTGGGTCAGCGGACGGGATGGATGTCCGCAAGAAGGTGCTGTCAGCTGACCATACCACCGGGGGATAGTAGGCGTACTCGCTATAGGTCATCACAAACGGGAACGTCAATACGTCATGGCGATTGCCCCCATTTGCATCCACAACACTGATCATGGTCCCATTAACCAGAGCGATCTGGCTTCCATCGGGAGAGTAATAAAAATCTCCCGCGGTTCCTGGAGCCATCAACACGCTCAGGGTAACACTGTCAGCATCTACCAGGCGCAATTCATCGGACAGGATCAACCCGGGTCCTTCAAAAGTCATCCGGGTGTTAAAAGCCAGGGTGTGAGTGCCAGGTACCCAGGCTATCCGGTAAGGTACGGCTGAAATGGCATCTGGAAAAGTGATCATAGTGGCAAAGTCTGCCAGGGTGACCAGAGGATGCAGATTGCTGCCATCTGTATTTACCGCGTAAATTTCCAGGTTGTTCCAATCAAATTGGCGCACAAAAGCTACCATCTGGCCGTCGCTGGAAAGATAAGCACCATTCACGTCACCCAGCGCAGTTAATACCAAATGAGGACCACCTTCTTCCCAGTACCAGACATCGCCGTCTTTGACATAAACGATTCTCAATAAGGGAGGCGGTTCCGGAGTATCCGGGGGCGCCCCAGGCTCATCTGGGGTGGAATCACCCTCACCGGCTGCCACAGTAGCAGCTACCGAGGTGGCAATCACATCACCAGGCGGCAGCTCTGGCTCTGGTGTGGGCAGATATTCGCAGGCCAGGGATGTTATCAGAAGTATGGTTAAAGCAAACAGTATTCTCGTTCTGGGGGACATAGGACCTCCGGGATTTGTGTTTCATAGATTTTACACCAAAATGGAGATAGAAGACTGAAAAGAGCAGACAGGTTTTTTCTCGCTCGTAAAGAAAATCGCGGGAGCTGTCGCTCCCGCTAGAGCGTGGTCGAAGGGTCAGCTCTCCCGAGTACAAATCTCCCTCCCTTGTCTTTCCGAGCCCTTCGGCAAGCCTCAGGACAGGCTCCGTGAGGAATCTCAAACACGAATCGTTTTCCAGGGTCATAAAACTGACCACAAACCTTTATACTCCATATCCATACGGAGATGGGTTTCCCTGACCTTGGGTATTACGCCATGATGTTTGCTAATATGAGTATGAATTCCTCGTTTTACTCGGAATGGTAAAAGTGAGATTAACCTGATTTGATGTTAAAATTCTTATACTCTTATTAATTTATCTCTCAAGGAGGAGACCATGACCAATCAAACCAGCGCTGCCCCGGCGGAACCTGCCAGGAAGAAAGGCAAGTGTTTCCTGTGGGGCTGCCTGATAGTTATCGTTTTATTCTTCGTAAGCGTTTGCTGCCTGGTCACTTTAATATTCCTGCCCTTTTATACCGATTTTGACCCCCTTGGTTTTGGGCTGCGGGACCGTATTGAACAGTACATCCCCTGGCAGGAACTCCTGGAGGATCCTTCTGTGATTCCCGGGATGCCGGATTTTTTTGACGATTCCTTCGACGATCTGCTTGAGGAACTACCAGAAGAACTGACTTCTTCCGGTCCGGCAACCGGGGCTCACGCAGTTCTGCTCTCGACTTATGTTGCCAGTGATTTTCAGGCCATCTTTGATTATCCAACTGGATGGGAAATCGAAACTGAAGAGTATGGGGTGACTTTTTACGATACCAACAGCTACACTTACCTGTATGTGGGTGAGGACCTGGTTGATACTGGCCTGGATGCAAGGCAAGTAGCTCAGGATGTGGCGGATTCTCTCCGGGATGAATCCCAGGAAGGCACCTTTAAGGTTTTTGAAAGCACACCTTTCTCGGTCCCTGAAGTGGATGATGCCTACCTGATGTCCTATGAATTTACTGACACAGAAGGTTATTATCAGTGGGCTCTTGATCTGGAAACGGTTTCTGGGGAATCCAATGTCTATTTCTATTTTTCCGGCGATGACCCCGAAGATTATTTGCTATACAGGGAACTAATCGAACTCATTGCTGCCAGTTTCACAAGGTAAGAAGCTTGACTTAATTTTAAGTATGCGAGATCCCTTAAAGATCACGCATACTTGTTATTAATTTTAATAAATATAGAAAACTATTTTCCGCCGGAACAAAATCAGCATTTTCACGTTATTCAGGGTGAAATACATGGATGAGAATAAAGGAAAACAAAATCTCCTGAAGGCAAAACAAGGAGATAAAAAAGCTATCGCTGCATTATACGATACTCACCACCAGGCGGTTTACAGGTATATCTTTTATCGGGTGAGCGATGCGGCAACCGCAGAAGATTTAGTTTCCGAGGTATTTATTCGCATGATCCGTAAACTACCCGCCTATCGGGATCGAGGAAAACCTATTCTGGCCTGGCTTTATACTATTGCCAGGAACCTGGTTGTGGATCACCGTCGTTCCCTGGGCAGGGTAGATCAGCTTCCTATCAAGGACCAGATCATTGAGGATGAAAACCCTGGCCCGGCTCAGCAGTTACAGGACCGCCAGGCCCAGGATTGTTTTCGGAAAGCCCTGGTTCGGCTGCCGGAATCCCAGCGATTAATCCTGATCTACCGGTATGTTGAGGATTATTCTACCGGGGAAATTTTGGAACTCCTGGGTAAAAGTGATCGAGCCATACGTTCATTGCAGCATCGGGCTTTGAAATCCCTGGAGAAAGCTCTATTAGAGGAAAATTGTTTATGAACACATATGATCTTGAATTATTACTGGAAGAATGCCGGAAAGAACTCGCGGGCGGTAGATCATTGAAAGATATATTGACAGATCATCCTGCTCAGGCTGAGCGATTAGAACCCCTTTTGAAGGCTATTATATTTACAAGCTCCATGTCTAAACCAAAAGCACCAGAAGCCGCTGTACTCCAGGGAAAAAACAGGCTTTTGTCAGAGGTTGATGATCTGCGAAATGAAGATCATTTTTTCAATTTCGGAACAAAAGGACACAATCTTCGTTATTCAGGTAAATGGCTTGAAAATTTATTACATAGACAGGAGAATAACGAAATGAAATTAATACCGCGATTGGCAATTTATCTGGTGGTCACAGTCTTAATTGCTGGATTTTTTACAGTTACCGCCTCAGCTTCGAGCTTGCCAGGTGATGTGCTCTACGGATTGAAACTTAATTGGGAACAGGTTCAGAAGGCATTGGCATCCAGTGAGCAAACCAGGATTGAATTAGAGTTCGAATTTGATCAGGAAAGGCTGTCGGAAGTTGAAATACTTCTCTTTGAAGGACGCATTGAGGCCGTTGAATTTTCCGGACTAGTGGAAGATATGGGAGAGTTCTCCTGGGTTATTGGTGGTATTGATGTGACAGTTGGACCCGAGACAGAACTGAAGGACGTGATCGGGATCGGAGATATTGTGGAAGTTGGAGCTGTTACTCAGGATGACGGAACCTTGTTAGCCCTGGAAATCAGCCTTGATAACCATTCGGATGATGACGACCTGGATGACGATTCCGATGATG
>CAYUXO010000115.1:0-1848 GCA_964448865.1 uncultured Anaerolineales bacterium | reverse complement strand
ATGACGATGATTAAGTAAATTATCTGAGATAGATATAAAAAAGCACTCCAATTCCGGAGTGCTTTTTTGATTCAATCATTTAAGAGCCTCTCTCGGAGACCGCTGGATAGTATTCTGGCAGGTATTGATAGTTTAACGGGGGTTAATCAGCCCGGATGCTAATAATTGAGAGGTTCTGAATGTTTAAGAAAGTTATCTTTCTAGGGGTATGTTTTTTTGTAATGGTGGCGGCAGTTGGTCCGGAAGTTGCTGCTGCGGGGGTGGATCCTCTCGCTTCGCCCACTCCACAGCCGACTTCCCGGATTGCCGCACCGGAGATCATCGGGATTAATCCGGTGGTTGCCTTGTCGGAGGGAAATCAGGGGGAATCCCATCCCTCCGACATTCTTATTCCTAACCAGATATACATTCCATTTAAGATTGATTTGCCGGGATATGTGGATCCGGCACCCCTACCAGATCCTGCTTATGAGGGACAGGGAATATTTCTTGATGTACTCCAACGAACTCAGTCAACAGGAGAGGTGAGCTGTGGGCCAGCTGCCCTGGGTATGGCCCTGGATTATCTGAGCAGGGGACAAAACACAAATATTCCCTCCACAGAGCAGCTGAGAAATTTCCTGTTTACCCGGGAGCTGATGTATGAGTGGGGTACGGGGGTGGAGGAGTTGGCTTTTGGGGCCAGGCATTATGGTTTTCCGGGCAGTTATGCTTTCCATAACTGGACCCTGGAGCAGCTGGCCGCTGAATTGAAAAAGGGATACCCGGTAGTACTGGCCCTGGGGACCAACGGTCCCGATCAGCCGGGGCACTTTGTAACCCTGACTGGCCTGGCAGTTGATGGTAGTTGGGTCAGGGTCAATGATCCATTAATAGGGGAAGTGATATATAGGGGAGAAGAATTCCAGGAATTATGGGGAGCCCAGGGAAATTCTGGTTTGGTCCCACTTCAGACGGCCCTGGCTCCCGAAGAAGACCTAATGCTGCCCTGGATGGGGGTTTTCAGCGCTCTGTCGATGCTGGGATTGATGTTCACCCAGGCAGGGGCTATCAGTAAACCCCGGTTTATTTCCGATACCCGTAAATGGCTGACAAATCCCCGCCGGAAAGGAATTGGCGGGGGACCGCTGCCGCCGGAGGTTCCTGAAACTCTCCAAATCCCGCGCTACGAAGAAAAAATTATTTTTATGGGATTAAAAACCATCCAGCAGGAAGTTCCAGTTTATGAAACCAGGCAAGTGAAAGTAGGTATTCGGGGAGTTAAGAAAGAAATACCTCAATACGAGAATAAAAAAGTCCAGGTTGGCTTCAGCACGATAACCAAAAATATCCCTGTATATAAAACTGAAAAAGTTAGAACCGGCACAAAACTGGTTAAGAAAGAAATCCCGGTCACAAAATACCGGACCAAAAAAGTCCTTGAGTGGAAAAAAATCATCCGGAAGATCCCTGATTATCACTATATTGGTTCCAAACGTTTCCTGGTCGGTTATAAAACGGAAACCCGTTGGAAAAGAGTCCTGGTGAACAAACGGGTTCCCTATCAGACTACAAAAACCATCACTCACCAGGTTCCTGTTTATAAAGAAAAGAAAGTTGTTTCAGGTTACCGCACTGTCACAGAGAAGGTGCCCAAATATGAACAGCAAAGGATCCTGGTTGGATATAAAACCATTCTTGAAAGTGAACCGGTATTTGAAGAGCAGCGGGTGCAGGTAGGCACCAAAACCGTCACCCGCCAGGTTCCGAATTACAAGACAGTCAGGGTGTTGGTTGGTTATGACAATGAGATCAACGGATCTGATCCCGAAAACGATGATCCCAGGGATGTGAAGCTATTTGAGAAAC
>CAYUXO010000114.1:4763-6187 GCA_964448865.1 uncultured Anaerolineales bacterium | reverse complement strand
TACCATCCCCGTTCATGGTAACAAGATATCCGTTTTTAATGAGGATTGATGACATTTAATAACCTCCTGATTTGGCTGTGCCTGCTCTCATCAATGGATTTAATCTCAGTTTTTTTCTGTCAGAATATTCGGGAAGAGCCGGGAAATTCGACACTGCTTATATCCTTCGCCCGATTGAAAACTGCCCTGTTATTATACTTGGCAGCCATCTGACAATATTAGTTTAACCGGATATCTAGTTCCTGTCAACACAGCCTGGCAACTCATAAACAAATCAATTCACCACTGATTAAAACATGCTGTCTTCGGTCCTTCGGCAGGCCCGATAAGCATTGTTGCTGCATAAATATTACCCTAATTACCAGTTATAAGGGAAGCCCCATATCAATTAGCTCATTTTTTACATCTTGATACGTGCCATCCCATTCCGGGGTTGGACGCAGGGTTTTTAGATCATAAACTTCTTGGAAAGGTTGGCCAACGGGTTTGTTTGGCAAATCATCTTCATAAGTAACCAGGAGTTTTTGGACGATCTCGTCTGCCTGTTCACGCGTCATTCCTGCGGCAGCACGAGCGACCTCAGCGCTGAACCGCGCTTCCAGCCCACTGCAATGACAGGAATTCGTTCCCGTGGCTGTCATACTAGCCTGGGGAACTGTCAGGCCTGAAACCACAGCGGATAAAATAAATGCAGCACACTCGTATAGCAGGGTTTTTGTTCCAGGGCCTGCGGCGGGTTTACAGAGGGAAGCAGTCAGGATCTTGCTGTTCCTTGAAACAGCCTGGAATGCCAAACTCTGGGCCCAGAGTGATTCTGGTGTAGCATCACTGTGCAGGAATGGATGGGCTGAACTGGCGCTGATGGTTGTGCCCATATAATTCTGGTTAACAACGATCATGCCTGCCGCCAACCCGATCACCACGCCTTCAGCACCTCCTAAAAACCCACCATAAATGATATTCAGGTAGCCTTCCATATGGGCCCCAATACGTATGATATGGGCTGTCTTGGAAAGTAAATCATAGTTGGTCTTAAATTCACTGGGGGCGGAAACATGATGCCAATCGCTGGGTCGGACCCCACCCCAAGACGCGGCCGATATCTGTGCCAGGGCAGTAGGTGAGATCTCGATACAGCCAATAGGCATTCCCGGGCGGCCTGCCCGGTTGATCACCTCAAAGGACAATTCAGCTTCCCTCCATCCACCGAGTACCTCCCAGGGAGAGGCTGCTTTGATGGGGTACCCATAGACTTTTTCCAGAGTCGGGTTTTCAATCACATCGATCAGCGGCTCCTGGGCATAACTGAGCATGATGGGCACAAACATATCCTCGGGAACCGGCACACCGAAAGGACCACCTACAAAGGTAGGCTGGATATCTGATTCCGGAATACGGGCATAGATCTCTACTGTATCATTCCC
>CAYUXO010000114.1:0-4663 GCA_964448865.1 uncultured Anaerolineales bacterium | reverse complement strand
ATGGCCGCGAGCACGCGTTCCGGTGTCAATGGTATTTGTTTGATCCTTTTTCCTATGGCATTTGAAACCGCGTTGGCTATTGCAGGTGCCGTTGGCATCATTGATGGTTCGCCAATACCCACGGCCCCGTGGGGGCCAAATGGTTCCGGGATTTCCAGTAGTTTGGTTTCTATTTCCGGGATATCCATGATTGTAGGAATTAAGTAGCTATCCAGGGAATCAGTTATTGTTTTACCATCATTGACAATCAGTTCTTCCAGTAAGGCATAGCCCGCTCCCATCACACAACCTCCAATCAACTGGCCAAGGGCTCCTCCATAGTTGATGATCTTGCCCACATTCTGTACGGCTACAATTTTTTCAACGACCACTTCCCCAGTCTCAATATCAACCAGCACCTGGGCTATCTGGGTTCCAAAAGCCGAGGGTCCTACCGCAATAAACTTGCCCTTTTCGGTGGTTTCTTCCGGAAATTCCATGGCATAAAAACCGTCCGCATGCATAGGACGATTCTTAAAGGTAGCTATTGCGGCAAGTTCCGGAATAGAAATGGAAAGTTCTTCGTCTTCCGCATATACCTGCCCATTCCGCAAATCAAGAACCTCAACTGGAAGGCCAGTTTCTTCTGAAGCAGTCTCAAGCAAACTCTCCCGGATCACGCTGGATCCTTTCAGGACAGCGTTGCCAGACATAAAGGTTTGGCGCGATGCCACACTTGGGCCAGCATCCGGAGTGAATTCGGTGTCAGGGCGAATCACTCTGACATCATCCAGGGTTACACCAAGGTTTTCAGCCGCCATCGCCGCCAGGGTGGTAAATACGCCCTGACCCATCTCAACTGCTCCTGTTCTTAACACCACTGAACCGTCCGGTGCCATCTCGATAATGACCCCAGCATTATCCTGTCCTCTCCCCATCCCGATCACAAACCAATCGGTTGCCAATCCCCATCCCCGGCGAAGATGAGGAGCGGGTTCTCGTTCTTTATTATCAAGTTCCTGCCATCCGATCATCCGGGCGGCTTCAACCAGGGAAGTTTTTACCGCTGCTGCTTCCCGGATAATGTTTCCACTTGGGGTCATATCCCCACTTTTTACAGCGTTCTTTAATCTCACTTCAAGAGGATCCAATCCAAGTTCTGCGGCCAATTCATCCATTTGGCTCTCATAAGCCAGGCAGACCTGGGGGCCGCCAAATGCTCGCATAGCTCCACCGATGGGATTGTTGGTCCGGACCGCATAAGTATCTACCTTGGCATTGGGAACATAATATGGACCACAAGCGATATCACCAGCAAATTTCATGATAAAGCGGCCTGCATTCTCGTATGGACCTGTATCAGCTATTGCCTCAATCTGAATCGCTGTGATCAAACCATCCCGCCTGGCACCCAACCGGTGCCGAACGATTACGGGGTGGCGCTTGACGTGTGTCAGAATGGATTCTTCCCGATCCCGAAGGATTTTGACAGGCCTGCCGGTTGCCTGGGCTAATAAAGCCGCATGGATCTGGACGTGTATTTCATCTTTGGCGCCAAATGCGCCCCCCACGAACGGCGTAATCACTCGCACCCGGTTCTCTGGAATTCCCAGCGATCGGGCAATCTGTTTCCTATCCCGGTTGGGAGCCTGGTTGGATGCATAAACAACCATGATCCCCAGATGATCAATATATGCCAGAGCTCCTTCGGGTTCCAGGTAAGCATGTTCGATCCATTGAGTGGTATAGACATTCTCAATAATAACGTCTGCATCACCAAAACCTTTTTCAATATCCCCAATTTCATGAGAAACACTAGGGATGACATTGTCGTAATCTTCCAGGATCCTGGGGCAGTCGGGTTTCATCGACTCCAGCGGATCAAAGACACCCGGCAGTGGTTCATATTTAACCTTAATTGCATCCAACGCCAGCCTGGCAGCTTCTTCATTTTCTGCTGCTATGGCAACAATGGCATCACCCAGGTAATTCACCCGGTCAATGGCTAACAACGGTTGATCCGGTGTGTGATAAAGATAACTGTTTTCGCCCGGGATATCCTCATGAGTAAGAACCGCTACCACACCGGTTGTTTTCCGGGCCGCCTCAACCTCCAGTCTGGTGATAATCGCTCTGGGATACGCGCTATATAACAATTTGCCGACCAATTCACCTTCCATCCGAATATCATCCAGGTAGCGGGCTGAACCAGTAAGCAGTAGGTAGTTGTCGATTGCTGGTGTGGGAACACCTATGATTTCATTGGACATTATTCACCTCCCCCATCAGTTCTGCCGCTTGCTGGACCGAATCGATAATGGGAGCATAACCAGTGCAGCGACACAGGTTTCCAGCTAATGCTTTCTTGATCTCAACTACTGACGGATTGGGGTTTTTAAGCAGCAGGGCGTAACTGACCATTAACATACCGGGGGTGCAGAAACCACATTGCAAACCCCATTTCTCGGCAAATGCCTGCTGCAGCTTACTGAGCTCCTGGTCGGCCGCTAAACCCTCAACTGTTAACACATCCTTACCAGCTGCCTGGGGTGCCAGAACAAGGCAGGAATTGACAGCTTTGCCGTCCATCAGAACCACACAGGCGCCGCAATCTCCCTGACTGCATCCATCTTTGGTTCCAGTTAATCCCAGATCATCTCTGAGCAAGTCCAGCAGTCGGCGGTGGGGTTCTGTGTTCAGGTTTCTCTCCACACCATTGACTGTAAACTGAATTTTTAATTCAGACATTTTTTTATCCTCGATTAAAGCGGCAATCCTAATTCAATTGCCTCCTGCTTCACCTCATCGTAAACCTGCTGCCACTCCGTCTTGGGCTGGAATTTTTCAAGATCATAGACTTCATGAACGATCTTGCCAATATGGGGGTCTTTGATGCTGTCCTCATATTTCGGCAGTATTGTTTTGGCTATCTCGTTCACCTTCTCAAGAGATAAACCTGATGCAGCATGGGAAACCTCGGCACAGAAGCGGCATTCCAGCGGTGTTAGATAATCTTCAAGTTTCCCACCTGCCGAACGCGGACCGGTCGAGAATGCAGCACCTGAGGCTGCAATCGTAGATACACCAACAATGGTCTCGTATAACAATTCTTTAGTTCCCGGACCAGATACCTGGTTGGCGATTCCATGGGTCAGTAAATCAGTGTTGCGGCTCAGAGCCTGATGGGTAACACTCAGGGCCCAGATCCCGTCCCGGTTGACATTGGAAAGATAGCGGATATCGTAGATCTCGCCGCCGCCAACATCTGCCTGCAGAATGGGGTACTGTAATAAGGCGCAGGCGATACAAGAAAGCACAGCGCCTTCCGGTGGGCCGGGCATGCCGCCGATCATGGCAGGGGAGCCCGCGAATATCATGCCGCCCACATTAAGGGTGTGCACGACTTTGTGCAGAGTCTGGTAATTGACCTTCAGTTCAGAAGGGAATAGGATCAAAGAAAGGTCAGTAATCGGCAGGGCGCCTGGAATACCGTACCCACCAAATTGTCCATATTCAGTCACCGCAGATATTTGGCCGATTCCGCCCATGCCGGGACGACCGGCTTTCACCCGAATCTCGACATGTTGTTTGGCCTGTTCAAAACCCACCAGTGTCTCTGAAGGGGCATCCGGGATGACGTCCAAGCCATATATCGATTTTAAAGAGCCGCCCTCCAGCATGTCTACATCCCTTTCACGGGCAATTCCCTCGGTTAACGCTGGCCAGACTTCTTCTGAGTTAGTAATGCCCAGGGAGGCTCCGAACATGGTTGGATAAGGATCAGAAGGTTTGCGCGCTTTTATTAACGTAGCATCTTCCCCGGTTCCAATGGTAATTTCTGCAGGGGCTTTTTCCAGGGAAGCGATCAGTTCACCTTCAGAAACTTTGATGATCCGGTCGGTTGTCTCACAAAGCATGCCCAACTCAAGGGCCATTTCATATCCGGCCTTATAGAACCGGTCTGCCAATTCTCCGTCTATATTAACGGGGTTCTCGGGATCGCAGGTACCTTTCAGTTGGTATTCTTCCAATTTTTCACGAACAGCTTTAGGAATGCGTTTTACATCCCATTCCTTTACAGTGCAATATTCACCATTCTGGGATCGTTCCAGAATATTGATAATTTCAGGGTTCTTCATGGTTGCTCCTCCTAATTCTCTGTGTTATTGCTTTAATGCGCCGATGACTAATGGTTTGGCAAAAGGCGGTTTCTCTCCGGAGGAGAGCACCTGTCGGGTGAGGTCTGCCGCATCAGCAGCATCCCGACCGTAGCCATCTGCTCCGATATCGGCTGCCCATTCCGGCGTAACCGGTCCGCCGCCAACAATAACAAATACCTTCTCTCGTTGACCAGAGTCCACCAGGGTTTTGGTGATATTCATAAAGAGGGGCTGGGTGGTTGATAATAAGGTTGAAATGGCGATCACGTCAGCTTTTTCATCTATAACTGCCCGGATGAAGTCCTTGGGAGTGACGTCCGTCCCCAAGTCTTTGACCTGAAATCCAGTTGCCATCAGATAGGCTGAGACAATATTCTTACCAATATCATGCATGTCCCCCTGGATGGTTCCAATGACCACCTTTCCGCCATAGGTGGCATCCTGGTCTTTCACCGTTATATGAGGCACGATCACGTCGGAAGCGATCCGGGCGGTATCACCAATCATGATCAATTCCGGCAGGA
>CAYUXO010000113.1:0-6225 GCA_964448865.1 uncultured Anaerolineales bacterium | reverse complement strand
GACCTGCGTCGACGAGATGATTTCCTCCAATCTGGTTTTCAGAGAGAAATCTTTGCGCCCCTCTCCAGGGGCGCATTGGGATCAGATACTACAAGGATTCTAGATCCACATTCAATGATCCATCATCGTGATGAGCTTCCTGCTTTTTAACATAGTTTAATACTATAAGTAAATCCCAGCGGCTGATTGTGAATCCTCCATAACCAGCTCTCCATTTGAAATGCTCATCCAGATCAAGAAATCGATTAATAAAACTCGCCGAAACACCTTTGGCTTTCTTGACGATCAAGGCAACCGATACAGTGGATTTTAATCTCACAACTAAATGGACATGATCCGCAACACCATTGATCGCGATAACTTTACAGCCAAGCTGGTTGATTTGATTCACAATACAGCGATAAACAGGGCGTTTTATTCTTGGTATTATCCAAGGATTTCCATTCCATGTCCCCCATACAAGATGAAGGTATAATTTCAATCTCCTATTTGCCATTATTTCCCCCTTTTTGTCTTTTTAGCACCAAAATTGATTGTATTCAAGAGCCTTTAAGCGTCAACAACGGTTGACGCCTAGACATCACTCAATCGAAGAGTGATGTCCTCTCTGAGGATTTCAATCCCTGTGTTTAATATATACTGAAGTCTTCAAAGACAGTGATGATCAAGTCGTTATTAAAAGGATAAAGTCATCGATTATAATTATAGCGCCAGTGGGAGTAAGTCAGTAGTTCGCATTACTACCCAGGAAAGGGTTCTAATTATTAGTCCACTTTACAGAGTACACATCACTACCGACAGCCTCTTTTCTTTTATTATCCTCCTTGTAACCTTACCAATCCCCGGCATAATCCAGCCGATATGGCTGCGCCTGATCAACCAGATAATCCCTTTGCATTTCAACCAACTGTCTCAAATGGAGCAGGTCGTGAGTCACCCAGGAGACAAACATATCCCCAGCACTGACTTCACCGAAGGGCGCTTCGTAAGTGATATCCCAATCCGGGTTGTCTATTGATTCAAGCCAGACCAGGGCCTCGTTGCGCAATTTCATATAGCGCTTGAGCGTCTCAAATAAAACCCCCTCATTATATTCACGTTCTACTACCCAGCCCCCGGGATCAATGTCTGGCCAGGGTTTTTCAGATTCTTCCAGGATCATTTTCAGCCTAACCGGAAAATCAAATTCCTCTTCGTCTGCCAGGTGGCTGACAATTTCCAATATCGACCAGGTTTCCGGATCTGGTTTCCAGCGGGCTTGATCTTCGGGCACACCCTGGGCCAGGGCTGCAAGCCGGTCTCTATTTAATGCCAGCTGCCTTCTCAAAAAGTCTGTGTTCATAACTACTTCCCTCTGCTTAATTTGTTTTCCGTTTCCACGATACGGAGAATTTTTCAAGTATGGTTGTCTGAAATCATTATACAGGATATCTATTCAGCTCATTGGAAATCTACTAAAGGAGGCTTCAACAGCAGCCGCGGCATGGATTTCCATGGTATCAAAGACGGGTGCCGGGATGTCTTCCCCCTTAACCAGCAGGCCAATTTCTGTGCAACCCAGGATGATCCCTTCTGCTCCCTTTTCCACCAGGGATTCGATCACTGACAGGTACTCTTCACGGGATTTGTTATTTATCCTTCCCTGCACCAACTCGTCATAGATCACCTGGTGGATCAGATCCCTCCCCACTTGATCAGGTATGATTACCTGAAGCTTGTGAAGGTCTGACAGTCTTCCCCGGTAAAAATCTTCTTCCATGGTGAACCTGGTTCCCAGTAAACCAACTGTCTGCAGGCTTTTGTCCTTTACTGCCCGGGCTGTGGCGTCAGCTATATGCAGCAGTGGAATCGATACGGCCCCCGAAACCTCTTCTGCCATTAAATGCATGGTATTGGTGCAGATCAGGAAAAAATCCGCCCCGGCCCTTTCCAGCTCTTGAGCGGATTGGATTAATATCCGGGTCGCGGCTTTCCAGTCTCCCTTCATCTGCAGCTCTTCAATTTCCGCAAAATCAAGTGAAACCAGGACAATTTTGGCCGAGTGAACCCCGCCTAATTCTTTCCTCACGGATTGGTTAATGATCCGATAATATTCAATGGATGATTCCCAGCTCATTCCGCCCAGCAAACCGATCGTTTTCATCAGATGTCATCCTTTCTTTCTCTAAGAATTCATATTGATCCACATCACAAACCGCTTCATAACCTATCTGCTGGTAAATATGATTTGAGGTTGGATTTAGCAAGTCAGTGAACAGGAAGCAGAACTGGAAACCCAGGCTCAAAAGATGCTGGCTTAATCCGGCTGTGCAGACGCTCGCGTAACCCTTTCTGCGCAGATCGGGGGGAGTGTAAAACGCGCCAATCCTGATCCCGTTGGGTGTAGGTCCCGAATAACCAGCCATTGATACAGGTTTTCCCTTTAGCTCCCAGATCATCATGCCCCGTTGAAGTTTTTCGGCGGTCTGATATCTTAATACCTGTTTCTTTACCCTGGATGGATCAGGCTCTTCCTCCATGACTTCCCGGAGGAATTCAGCATACCACTCCAGGAACCATTCCTCGTCTTCCTTCACCATAGGTCGCAACCTGCCTAGAACTCCCTTTACGTGTTTGACTTCATTCAATTTGTATATCCTCATTGCCGTCTTCAGTCTCGTCTGCCTGCCTGTTAGTCTTTCCCATGTTTCAACCAATGCGGCTGCCATGGTCTTGTTTCCGGTAATGCCTGTGAAATCCTCGCTCATCATATCCTGTAATTCGTTAACTATCCCAGCAAGAATGTCAGGTGGGGGGGAACAGCTTGATAGGAAAAAAAGGCTGGGTGTGGAGGTGTGCGCATCACCACCAGGAATGGTTTACCTCCGTCCTCTACCAGTGCCATATATGGATCTATCTCAAGATATTCTCCGGCAATGATGCTGGCGATGATACCCAGGGGAAGGTTGTTTTCCGCTTCCGACCGCAAAAGAAAATCCCTGGTTATTTCCTGAAATTCAACTGGATCGTCAAAATGAAGAATTTTCATTCAGTACCTTACTATACACAAAGCTGAAATTGGTGCTCTTGCCATCCTTAATCATATCATTTCAATTCTGGAGGAGTTGGCCTGAACCCCCTTTTATATCCACTTGCGAATAATCCTGCCCGGGGAAGTTAAACGTGATCTCGAAGGATAAGTAAATCTTTTAGGGTCTCCCTGTTTCCAGGTGTGTATAATACAGACATGGTCAAATTAAGGAGGCAAGATGTCACACAAATTTCCCTCGGGTGAATGGATTATTGAAGTAAGAGATTTACTAAATGCCAGCGAATCCTACCAACGCTCAGCCAAAGACTGGGAAGGTGATTTTATATTTGTAGTAGAACCCGATGAGGCCTACAAAGAAACAGCTTACCTTCACCTGCAGCTTTACCATGGAAAAAGTCCTGGCGCTGCCGTGGTCGAGGAAGGAAACTTACCGGAAACTGAATACACTCTTAGTGCCCCTTTTAGCACCTGGCGCAAGGTCATTGATGGCAAATTGGATCCCATTCAGGGTATGATGACAGGACAATTGAAGCTAAAGGGCAATTTGATGAAAATTATGCGTTATCCCAAGGCAGCCCAGGAAATTGTGGCCTGCTGCGCTCTTGTACCCACTGATTGGTAGGTTTTCTCTCCCTGTCAAATTGAATTAAAGGAGGGGCTGGATGTGGCATTTTGTTTCCCCCAGGATCGTATTTGGTGAAGCCGCCTTATCTTCCTTAGAAGATATCAACTGCAAGCGGGCGCTGGTTGTGACTGATCAAACTCTGGTTCAACTGGGAATAGTGGAGCGGGTAACTGGTCTATTGTCAAAGAAAGGTGTTGAAACCCTGGTATTCGATCAGGTTGAACCCGATCCCACCCTGACCTCGGTAGAATTGGGCGTCCAAACCGCAAATTCATTTAATCCTGACTGGATCATCGGCCTCGGCGGCGGATCACCCATGGACGCAGCCAAAGCGATTTGGGTTTTGTACGAAAGACCCGACCTGATACCCGCCGGGATCAATCCCTTCATTGAACTCGGCCTGCGCCAAAAAGCCCGCCTGGTCACCATTCCCACCACCAGCGGCACGGGCGCAGAAGTTACCTGGGCCATCGTCTTGACTGACCCGGAATCCAAACGCAAGATGGGATTAGGAAACCGTGAAAATGCTGCTGATATCGCCCTGGTTGATCCTGCCCTGGCATCGGGTATGCCTCCCCGTTTGACTGCTGACACCGGTCTGGATGCACTCACTCACGCCATCGAAGGCTATATCTGCACCTGGCATACCGATATCACCGACGGCTTATGCTTAAATGCCGCCCGGGGGGTCTTCAAGTACCTACCTACAGCCTACGAGGCCTCTCAGGCAGATAATCCCGGTCAGGAGCACTTCCTGCAAGCCCGGGAAAAGATGCATAATGCTGCCACCAGCGCAGGGTTGGGTTTTGGAAACGCTATGGCTTCTCTGGCCCACGCTATGGGCCATGTGCTGGGTTCTGTATTCGGGATTCCGCACGGACGCGCGGTAAGTGTTTGCCTGCCGTATACCATTGAATTCGCCGCCCGGGAGGAACCCTCCCGGATCTCCGACCTTGCCAGAGTACTTGGAATCCAATTTTCAAACGCTGATGTTGGCAGACAATTTGCTGCCGCTATCCAGGATCTATTAAAGATAACGGAAACGCCATTAAATCTTAAGGACCTGGGAATTAATGAAAACGATTTTAACTCCCAGATTGACAAACTGGTTGACGATTCGTTTAACGATACCCAGATCATCACTGCGCCGCGGGCTCCTTCCTACCAGGAACTTGAAAAAATATTCAGATACCTTTATCGCGGCCAGTCAGTAGATTTTTAGGTTCTATAACAATCTTCCAGGTGATTACGCAGGAGTATTGATGAATAAATTGCTGCTGATTGATTTATCTACAAAAACTATCCGTGAGGATGATATCAATCCAGATCAGGCCCGGGATTTTATTGGCGGCAGCGGTCTCACCGCCAGATTGCTTTACGACAAGTTAAATAAATCCGTCGACCCCCTGGGACCAGAAAATCCGCTCTTGTATATGACCGGCCCGCTGGTTGGTACTAGTATGCCTGCCGCCGGGCGCTGTTCTGTGAGCGCCAGATCTCCCCTGACGGGTTTCTGGGGAGAATCCAACACGGGGGGTTTCATCGGTCCTGAGCTGCGTTTTGCCGGCTATGATGGTTTGTACATCACCGGAAGATCCACTGAACCTTGCTGGATATCCATCCAGGACCAGCAAGTAAAAATCCATGATGCTGGCGATCTGTGGGGCCAGGATACCTATCAAACCCAGGAGTCAATCCAGGGTTTTCTGAACGACCCCAAAACCAGGATCTCCTGCATTGGATCGGCAGGAGAAAACCTGGTCAAAATGGCCGCGATCATGAATGATCACGGCCGGGCAGCCGGAAGAACAGGCTTGGGCGCTGTGATGGGTTCTAAAAATTTGAAGGCGATCGCTTTTCGCGGCAGCCAGAAGGTACCTCTGTTTAATCCCGGGGCATTTAAAGGTGCCGTTAATGAGATTCTTCAGATACTAAAAGGTGATCTTTCCGTCGAAGTCTTTCGGATGGGTGGTACTGCCGTATATGTTGATGGGGCATTAATGTTCGGAGACATGCCAGTTGGATACCACCAGGTTGGAGAGTGGGAGCCCGGGGGAAATCTGTCAGGAGTTCTAATGACAGAGCAACACCTCATCAAAAATACTGCCTGCTATCGCTGCCCGATCATCTGCGGTCGAGAAACTCGCACGGTGAAATATAAGGTCGATAAAGTCGATGGTCCGGAGTATGAAACCATTGCCTCATTTGGTTCCCTGGCCATGGTAGATGATCTGGAAGGTGTGATCTATGCCGGGCATCTTTGCAACGTATTTGGATTGGATACTATCAGCACGGGTTCAACCATCGCCCTGGCTTGTGATCTGTTTGAAAAAGGCATCCTTACTGAAGAATCCACCGGGGGATTGGAAATTCGATTCGGCGATATAAAAATGTCCCATCACTTAATCGAATTGATTGCCCACAAGGAAGGCTTTGGAAGTTTACTCGCCGAAGGCAGCTTCGCCCTGGCATCTCACTTTGGTGTTCCAGAAAAGGCCGCTGTTGTCCGCAACTTGGAAATTCCCATGCATGATTCCAGGTCGTTCAGCGGCATGGCTCCTGTATATGC
>CAYUXO010000112.1:1748-6411 GCA_964448865.1 uncultured Anaerolineales bacterium | reverse complement strand
AATTTCTCCCCGGGTAAATTCTCTCATGCGCTCAGCCAGATCCCGTTCATGCATCTGGCCATGGGCAATGCCAATCCGGGCTTCCGGAACCAGTCCTGTCAAATGGGCTTTAACAGCATCAATGGTTTTAACCCGGTTGTGCACAAAAAATACCTGTCCGCCGCGCTCCATTTCCCTCCAGATAGCCTTCTGGATCAATCCCGGATCATAACCACTGACATGAGTGACTACCGGCAGGCGTTCCTCAGGGGGCGTATTGATGCGGGAAATATCCCGCACGCCGGTAAGGGCCATATACATAGTTCGGGGAATCGGAGTTGCTGTCAAAGTCAAAACGTCGATATCAGCCCGTTTGGATTTAATTCGTTCTTTGTGGGAAACACCGAAACGCTGCTCTTCATCAACAATCATTAACCCCAGGTCTTTAAAGATCACATCCCGGGAGAGCAGGCGGTGGGTGCCAATGACAATATCCACTGAACCTTTGATCAACCCCGAAAGGATGGTGGATTGCTGTTTGGGTGTGCGGAACCGGGAGAGCATGCGCACTTCCACTGGAAATCCGCCCATCCGCTGCCGGAAGGTATCGAAGTGCTGCTGAGCCAAAATAGTGGTGGGTACAAGCACGGCAACCTGTTTTCCATCCATGACTGCCTTAAATGCGGCTCGGACGGCAATTTCAGTTTTGCCGTAACCGACATCACCGCAGATCAGCCGGTCCATGGGTTTGGCTTTTTCCATGTCACCCTTAACCTGGGATATGACCTTGAGTTGATCCTCGGTTTCGATGTAGGGAAAACTGGCTTCCAATTCCTGCTGCCAGGCCGTGTCTGATTTAAAAGCATATCCGGTGACTGTTTGCCTGCGGGCATAAAGATCCAGCAGGTCCTGGGCTACCTGGACAACTTCCTTTTTTACACGGTCTGTAATGTTTCCCCAACGCCCGCCGCCCAGGCGGCTGACGGAAGGATCGTGATGGTCCGGTCCCACATAACGGGTCAGCCGGTCCGCCTGGGACGCCGGCACGTAAAGATAGTCACCTTCCGCATATTCCACAGCCAGGTATTCGCCTTCGATTCCGTCCAATTCCCGGAAAACCAGGCCGGCGAAGCGGCCGATGCCATGGTCCATATGAACTACCCAGTCATCCGGCTGGAAATCGCTGTAGTTAACCTCGGGGGCTTGGGCCCGGTGCACCGGCCGCCGGCGGGGCTGAATACGGCGCCAGCCAAAAATTTCTCCATCAGTGAAGAAATGGACCGGGTTTTCACCTTCAGGCGATAAAACCCATCCTCCATCAAGACTGCCTTTGATAAATGTTGGATCCACGTCAAGGTGGGAGCGGTCTTTCCAGATTTCTTCCAGGCGAGCGGACTGACGGGATATCACCACAGCCTGCTCTCCATTCTGGAGCAGGTCCACAAGGTGGTTGGTGAACAATTTCAGCTCGCCGCCAAAACGCTGGTTGGGCTTGAAGCTGGCACCCAGTCCGGCGGCGGAACCTCCATCCGCTGGTCCTTCCAGTCCGGCGGGGCCCAGGCTGATAGTTGAAAATCCTGACAGGGCTCCTTCCAGGTCTTCCCAGGGCAGATATGGAGTCGGAAAATCAGCCGCAATCAAATTGTCTTTCTGGTAGCCCTTTCTCAGGGATTCAGCCTGGTTGTGAATTTCCCGGGCAGTATCACGTATCAAGTCCTCATTATCCAGGAAGATCAGGGTGTTCTGGGGCAAATAATTCAGAAGGGTTGCCTGTTCGTCATGTAAGGTGCCCAGATGGTATTCGGTTTTCACAACCCCGGTCCCCTCTTCCAATAGATCCAGGGGAAGGATAAATTCTCTCGCTGGCGTAACCTGGATAACCTGGATCTTCTGGATAGTACGCTGGTTTTCGGGGTCAAAACGCCGCAGCATTTCAATTTCATCACCAAAGAACTCCAGCCTGGCCGGGAAACGATCCCCGGGGGGCCAGAGGTCAAGGATACCGCCCCGTCTGGCAAAACCCCCCGGGGAGGTAACTATCGGAGTGGATTCGTATCCGGCACTGACCCATTCCGCGGCCAGTGCGCGCGGAGAATATCTATCTCCGACTTTGATCCGGCGGGAAGTTTTCAAAAATTCCCGCCGGGGAAGGGTGCGGGTCATGACCGCCCGGACGGGGGCAATGATCAATGGTGGCAGCTGGTCTGACCCAGCACCCGGGGTCATCAGGGAAGCCAGGTGGGAAAGGATCAATAACCGGTCCCGGCGTGTTTTGCGGGTCCAGGCCACTTTTTCATAATAGAGCGGGTCTGGTTCAGGGAAAAAAGAAAATTTATCCTCAGGGTGCCAGAAATTCCATTCATCCTCCAGAACCAGGGCCCGATCTGTCTTATCGGTTAGCAGCAGGATCGGTTGACCCAACAAGAGCCTTAAACCAGCCAGGACCGGGGGGCGGACAGACCGGGGCAGTCCGGAAGAAAGAGCTTTGGTCCCGGAGCGAATTTCAGCAGCCAACTCTTGAAAAGCCGGCAGCCTGGTGATGATCTGAAGGATCTCTTTACGCATAATTTATTTCTGGGATGGGTTCTGGTTGTAAATGGTCATGGCCTGATTAAGGCCCTGATCGATAAAGTGCAGTACTGCCTCAGAAGCCGTGTCCAGGATAAAAGGCAGAATTCCTTTTTCAGCGGCGGAAAATTTCTGCAGCACATAATCACTGACTTCCATGCGGCCGGGCGGGCGGTCTATGCCCACCCGCAAGCGGGGAAAGGATTTTGTTCCTAACTGCTGGATGATCGACCTCACTCCCCGCTGGCCGGCGTCGCCGCCATCCGGCTTTAAACGCAAGGTCTCAACGGGCAGATCGACATCATCGTAAACCACCAGCATATTTTCCAGAGGCAATTTATAAAAACGGATAAAGGATGATACTGCCTGGCCAGAGAGATTCATAAAAGTCTGAGGTTTGATCAGGATTATTCGTTCTCCCTTATAGCGCACGGCAGTCATCAGGGCTTTCATTTTTACCTTGCGAAAAGAGGTATCAAGCTTCTCTGCCAATCTGTCAACAACCATGAAGCCAACGTTATGCCGGCTGGCGGAATATTCCCGGCCTGGATTACCCAGGCCTACAATCAGATATGGTTTCGACTTGTTGAAGATCATTTTAATTATCCGGGCGGTGTTTTATGAACCAGTACAAGCCTCCGGCTATAAAGATCAGGGCAACAAATATTCCGCTGCCAAGCAAGGCTCTCGAAAGGCCATCCGATTTTATCACAACCGGGTTGAGCGGCAGAGCTGTGGGCGTGTTCTTCAGGACCGGCTCTGCGGTATGTGAAGGTGTAACTTCAGGAGATTCGTCATTCACAACAGGCGCCGGGGTGGAGGTTTCTACCGGGCTGTAGTTGCGGATCCTCAACTTGGGTATCAATTCAAAAATCGCTACGGCGTTCTGGTATTCAGCTACCACCCGCAAATCGTAATCCCCGTCAGTGATCTGGGAAGTGTCCCAATTCACCTTGAAAGATACCTGAGAGCTATCGGCAGCTACTGGTTCGATGTCGGCGATATAAAACCAGGTTGGGTCCTGGGAGTCAGAGTAGCTGAAAGAGATCTTTCCGCCAATAAATCCCTCCCCGCGGATCTTGCCCTCTATGATCTCAATCCCCTGCAGGGCTTGTCCTTCGCGCGGGCTTTGGATGAAGATTGATGGCGCGATTGTGGCTTGAGCCGCAGCTTGAGCTGCAGGTGCCGATCGAGCCGGCTGAACGCCAGGCAGGACTATGAATGGAAAAATTAACAGGGAAATCCAGGCGATTCTTTTCACAGAATTGATTTTAACATATGGCAGTTGAAATCTAGGGGTGACCCGACCCTTCGGTAATCTCAGGATAGGCGAAGCAATCTCCAATTATTTCATGTCCTCGCCAAACAGTCAGGAAAACTTTCAAACCTGTCAACTTTTCTTTCCATCCTTAGTCTTCAGTCCTGGCCAAAACTCGCTATGCGGACCACTGCCCCCAATACTGTCATTAAAAACTGCAGGAAGGGAGAAATCAGCACCATCAAAATGATCCAGCCTATAAACGAAGCCCGGGGCTCAAAAAGGATCAGGGGCATGCCGAATTGGGTCAGGTCTTTGGCGGGCTCAAAAAGCCAGGAAAGAGCCGGAAGCCAGATCGCTCCCAGTACCACCAGCGAGACCGCTGATGTGAGCATAGCCGCCTTGAGCAACTTTTTCAGGGAGATTTTATTGATCTGATCCGGTAATTCCAGGTAAAGTGGCAGGTACCAGCCCACCAATATTCCGAATAGGATCGTTAAAATCGGCACGCCCATGCCCATCCCAATGGACAGGATGTCGAGGATAATGAACACAGCATATACCAGGCGTTTTCTGGATAAGATAGCTTGGATCATTTGGAGCTCCTCTTGCTAAGGGAAAATAGTTGGGAACTGGGGAGAATCGCTGGGTTGAAAGGGACCAGCAACCAGTATGAGCTCTCCCTCGATCGGGATATCAAAAGGTATATAGGACTCAGTTTCCCAACACCATTTCAACCACTGCAGGGAAGGATCTTCCAATACTTTCTCAAAAATCAGGTGCACTTCCCAGGGCCGTCCATCTTGTGTGAGCGAAAATATCTCTACTTTCATCCCGGGCAGATCAACCACTTCCCCC
>CAYUXO010000112.1:0-1648 GCA_964448865.1 uncultured Anaerolineales bacterium | reverse complement strand
CCCTCAATATCTGGTAACGGACCCAGATCCATCAGCTTCGGCATGGGGTCCGCTACCACACGGAGTGTCGACGCCATGATGGGGTAAATAAGGCCGTGTAAACTCAGCAGGACAATCGCTGCTACATAAGAAAATGTCTGCCAGCGCGGATTGTAGGTGAGTGGATCGTCTTTACTCAACCGTCCAGCGATATACTGGGCCATAAGAGCGATGGCACCGATACTCAAGATCAGCATGTGACGCCCACTTACCAGCGAGACCCCACAGATCGGGACCATGGCGAGGATCATACCTAAAGCCCAGTACCGTGTACGACGGATCTTGCCGATCATAGGAGAGATCAAAATTGCCAGTATGACCAGGATCACCACGCCAAGGATCCAGAATCCAATTTGCCCTATTGTCGAAAATCCAGCGAATACAACCGGATCCGGCAGGACCCATTGTCCCAGCAGCAAGATCGGGAATTGTTTAATAAGGTTGAAAACAAAACGCAGTGGTTCACGCAGGGGGTCAAGGTAAAAACCTGAGCCCCAGGCCCCATAACCCATCCCTATGTAGACCAATCGCCATGCCACCACAACCAGAGCATAGGGGATCAATCGACTCAGTCGAACTTTCCAATCACCCTCATCTATGAAGAATACATATGCGACCAGGTAGCCAACAATTGCGATCCCGGCTTCAGCGGAAAAAAGAGACAAAGCCAGGAAGAGTGGTCCCAGGACATGACCCACCTTCCACTGATCACGAGAGGTTTTGTCATGAGCCCAGAGTGATAAGATCCCAAAGAACGTCGCTAACAACTGGCTGCGAGCAGCAATCGAGTAAACCCCATTAACATGGGGAATATTCAACGCGAACAGCAAGATAGCAAGGCCCGAGGCAATATTTCGCCCCATTATTCTGCGATAATACAATGCCACTAGAGCACAAACTGCCAGATACCAGATCAAGTTGTGAGCATGCATGAGGGTCGAGCTATCCGGCCAGAGCTGGTAATCCAACCAGAATGTGAGGACTGCTATGGGCCGGAAAAATGCGATCTGGGTCGTTTCAAGGGTCCACCAGGGAAGAGCTCCAAGTTCCATTTGGGCCCGGGAAGTATTCGGGTCAATAAATACAAATAAATTCTTGAGTGCCTCAGGCAGTGAGGACGTGAGCAGGATCGAGCGGTGATAGATATCATCCTCAAAACCCCATCCTCGCCACAAGGAAGGGGCACTGACAACCAGGGCCAGCAGCAGCGCCAGGAGTATTAAATACTTATGTGTGAGGAGTTTTTTTAGGATCATATTCAGATCAAAGTTTGAAGGATTATTTAAGGTATTCGTTTATTATATACCCTTGAGTATATGTTAATCAGAATATTTCAGGGAATGAATTCCTCTCTGATATCTTCGCTTCCACTCAGGACCGGTTGGTAACTGTCTATGAGAGGGGGGTGCGTAGCACCTGTGGCAATCTCCTGAATTGAAGAACCATAGGAACAGGACCGAAGACGGGCTCTTCGCTTCCGCTCAGGACCGGGTTGGTCACTGCGCCCTCTTCCCTTCAATACGCTGTCGCTTCGCTTAAGCTACTCCCTTCGACTAGGCTCAGGACAGGCAAGACAAGCGAGGGCTTTTATGTCATTGCGAGCGACCCT
>CAYUXO010000111.1:0-6649 GCA_964448865.1 uncultured Anaerolineales bacterium | reverse complement strand
TCTCGATCGTATTAGCAATCCTTCACTCACCTCGCCACCTTTGATCAGCCCTTCAGCTGCCTTTTTAATGGACATGGCAATGGGAGCATTATTATTGGTGGTTCCAACAATCAAATTGACATCGGTCAGAATTCCGTTCTCATCAGTTTTGTAATGATGGGTCAGGGTTCCCCGAGGTGCTTCAACACTGCCGATACCTTCTGTGGGAGTGTTGGTCACAACCATACGTACATTGGGGTCAGTGATTTCCGGGTCTTCTGTCAACTCGAGCATTCTTTAAGCAATTTAAGCAGCATAAAGCAGCTCGATCAGCCGTGCCCAGTGAGTAGCCAGCCGGTGATGAACTGGCGCATACCGTCCATCTGCTTTTTTAGACCCCAATGTCTCATAGAATCTTTCAAAGTGTTCCTGGGCTTTGGGTGTTGCCATTCCGTCTGATGCATTCAGCCTGGAAAGAGGAGTAGCACAAGAAAAAAGAAAGATATTCTCGTGTCAATACCTCTAATATCTGGGTAGAAGTGGATAATAAACACTATTTGCCCTTGTCATAGATAAACTGAAGTTGGATGGGGTAAAATAGGGAATGATTTCTCATGCTTGGTGTTAATGATTGACTAACCAAATATAAATTGAACTAACTAACAACCACTTTTTGGGAGTTAGATTCTTATATTATATAAAGTCACTTTTTGATTTTAGGAGGAATTTTTATGGGGAGAACAAAACTAGTTGAGGAACGTGCCGTAAATGCCATCCGGTTTTTATCAGCGGATGCAATTCAAAAGGCCAATTCAGGACATCCGGGCTTGCCGATGGGGACAGCAGCATTAGCCTTCACATTGTGGACCCGACATTTAAAGCATAACCCAACGAATCCTGCCTGGCCTAATCGCGATCGGTTTATTTTATCTGGCGGGCATGGGTCTATGCTGTTGTATTCCTTGCTGCACTTAACTGGTTATGACCTGAGCCTGGATGAAATCAAAAACTTTCGCCAGTGGGGAAGTTTAACACCTGGACATCCAGAATACGGGGTGACACCTGGTGTGGAAACAACCACCGGGCCCCTGGGACAAGGATTTGCTAATGGGGTAGGTTTTGCTATTGCAGAAGCTCATCTTGCTTCGATATTCAACAAAACGGATTATCCAATCATAGACCATTATGTTTTCGGATTAGTTACTGATGGGGACTTGATGGAAGGAGTTACTTCAGAAGCGGCTTCCCTGGCTGGTCATCTGAAATTGGGAAAATTGATCTATTTATATGATGATAATCGTATCTCAATTGATGGATCAACGGATCTGGCTTTTACTGAAGACCGGGCTGCCAGGTTTGCAGCCTATGGCTGGCAAGTAATCAATGTGGAAGATGGAAATGATCTTGAAGCTGTTGATAAAGCTATCCAGAAGGCTAAAAAAGACCCACGCCCCTCATTGATTGTTTGCAGAACTCATATTGGTTATGGAATGCCAAACAAACAGGACACTAGCGCAGCTCATGGATCTCCTCCGGGAGATGAAGAGTTAAATGCGGCTAAAGCTGCCCTGGGGTGGCCTGAAGAACCGCGTTTTTACATTCCTGAAGATGTCCAGAAGTTCTTTAGTAGGGAAAAATCCAAAGGATCTGCAGCTGAACAGGATTGGAATGACCTCTTTACCGGTTACCAGGAAAAATATCCCTCCGAAGCTGCTGAGTTAAAAAGACGTTTGGCAGGAGAACTTCCAGCGAGCTGGGAGGTTCCGGTATTTCCTGTTGATCCTACTGGCATCGCAACCAGGGCTGCGTCAGCCAAGGTATTGAATGCCTTGGCGAGTGATTTACCTGAGTTAATCGGTGGATCAGCTGATCTGGCTCCTTCTAATAAAACATGGATAGATGGAAGCCCTTCATTCCAGGCGGATCACCCGGAGGGAAGGAATTTCCATTTTGGGGTCAGAGAACATGCCATGGGGTCTATTGTTAATGGCATGGCATTGCATGGTGGAGTAATTCCTTACGGTGGAACATTCCTGGTATTCTCAGATTATTTTAGACCCGCTATTCGTGTCTCAGCTTTATCTCATGTGCCCAGCATCTGGGTCCTTACTCATGACAGTGTAGGCGTTGGGGAAGATGGTCCAACGCATCAACCAGTTGAACATTTAGCTGCCTTGCGGGCGATTCCCGGACTGGTAACCTTGCGTCCCTGTGATGCCAATGAAACAGCTCAAGCCTGGTCGTTTGCGATATCCCGCAGAAATGGCCCGACAGCCTTGGCACTTACCAGGCAGGCTCTGCCAACTATTGACAGGGATATTTACGAAACTGCTGAAGGATTAAAACGGGGAGCTTATGTGCTTGCGGATCTAGGTGAAGGTGAGCCGGATCTAATCCTGATGGCTTCAGGCTCGGAAGTGGATTTGATTATCAAAGCTGGGGAACGTTTAGCTGCAGAAGGCGTTAATATCCGCCTGGTATCGTTCCCGAGTTGGGAATTATTCAGGAAGCAAGATCAGGGATATCGTGATCTGGTGCTCCCATCAGGTATTCACAAGAGACTGGCAGTGGAAGCCGGAATATCCCTGGGTTGGCATGAATGGGTTGGGGATAGTGGAGATCTAATAACAATTGACAGATACGGTGCGTCTGCTCCCGCTGGAAAGATATTTGAAGAATTTGGGTTTACAGTAGAGGGAGTAATTCAAAAGGCTGAAGAACTCCTGAGGAGGGCAAAATAATGCGCATAGCCATATGCTCAGACCATGCGGGATTTGACCTAAAAACAACTCTGATAGAGTATATTGAAGAGTTGGCCCATGATGTAATCGACTTTGGCACAGATTCTGATAAGAGTGTCGATTACCCTGATTTTGTAGAACCGCTTGGAAACGCCATCAAAGCTGGAAATGCTGATAGAGGAATAGTAGTGTGTGGATCTGGCATTGGCGGTTGTATTACTGCCAATAAAATGAACGGGATTTATGGGTCTATTTGCCATGATGTTTATAGCGCCAGGCAGGGAGTGGAACATGATGATATGAATGTGCTGTGTTTGGGAAGTAGGGTTGTAGATGAAGAACTTGCCAAATTATTAGTAAACAGTTTCCTGGACGCCAGATTCGTGGGCAACGATCCTGGTGGAGAAAGGCACTTAAGACGGACAAATAAAATGAAAAACATTGAAAAGAAAGGATTATCTAGATGAATACTGTTGTAGAAAAAATTAATCAGATAGGTCAATCCATCTGGTATGACAACATCGAAAGAAAATTACTTGATGATGGCACCCTGTCTGAAATGATCCAGAGGGGGGAAATCAGAGGGATCACCTCCAATCCAAGTATTTTTAATAAAGCGATCAGCCAATCAAATGATTATGACCAGGAGATCAAATTACATCTGCAGAGTGATTTATCCCGGGAAGAGATCTACGAAAGATTGGCCATTCAGGACATTCAACGGGCGACAGATTTATTCCGGGATTTATATCAGGAGACGGGTGGGGCGGATGGCTATGTTAGTTTGGAAGTAAGCCCTTATCTAGCTCATGACACTGACAAGACCATCAGCGAGGCGATAAGACTTTGGAAGGCTGTTGATCGTCCCAATCTGATGGTAAAAATTCCTGCCACGCTGGAAGGTCTTCCTGCGATAACAGAGGTAATCTCTGAGGGAATTAACGTCAATGTGACCTTGATATTTGGTCTGAGTCGATATCAGAAAGTCATGGAAGCTTATCTGGCAGGTCTTGAAAAACGACTTGAGGCCGAGGGAGATATCTCAAAAATTGCATCCGTCGCATCATTTTTTATCTCAAGAATAGATAGCAAGGTGGATAAAAAACTTGAAAGCATGCAGCTCTCCAACTCCACCGAACTTCAGGGTAAAACCCAGAAGTTATTTGGAAAGGCTGCTATTGCGTCGGGTAAACTGGCTTTTGCTGAGTATGAAAAAACTTTTGCAGAAGATGCAAGGTTTCAGTCACTAAAAGCTAGTGGAGCAAACAAGCAGAGAGCACTTTGGGCTTCAACGAGCACCAAGAATCCAGAATATCATGACACAATTTATGTAGAAGAATTAATTGGACCCGGGACTGTAAATACTGTTCCTCCCCAGACATTAATGGCATTTTATGATCATGGAAAAGTTGAACGCACAATAGATCAAGATCATGGCCTTTCTAGCAAAGTGTTTGAGGAATTAGCAGCCCTGGGAATAGACATAGAACAGGTGGCACAGGAACTGGAGAATGAGGGAGTTAAGGCATTTGCAGATGCCTATACTTCTCTACTGGACTCTCTGGAAAATAAAATGCGTGTATTTAGAGCAGCCGGGGAATAATCTCTAGCGTGGTTAAGCGTTAATGAAAGGTTTTTGCTTATAATGGGTGACAGTGGGATTAACCAGAATCCACTCAAGAGTGAAATCTGGATTGCAGCTGAAAATTTAGTATCAACCAAACCCCTCGAACGGGAGCAAGCTTTGGATTTTTTGAGGGAAGAGGGAATATTTTTTAAAGCTCGCCCCTGGCAGCCGAAAACTCCCTATTAAATATATTCAAAATATCTTCCTATGCGGGTGAAATATTGAGTGGTATAGTGAACGACCGGAAAATATCAGCTTCAATACGTCAGCAGGCAATCTTTTTAGGTGGAGAAGCAGGTTTCCTGGAACTGATTCCAGTTTTCCAAAATTTGGTTCAAAGGATTGAGAAGAGGAAAGATAGAGCTGGCCGAAACCTGGTTGAAAAATTACTGAAGGAAGAGGATCTGATATATTCCAGTGCAGTTGTCTCCCTTGGAAAATTGATATCCGGCCACAAACCAGAAGGGTAAAAAAAATGGTAAACAAAATACCTATTGCAGTTATGGTATTTGTATTGCTGATAGCAGTGGGTTTGGCCTGGGGGGGGGCTGATCTTGTCGAGGCTTCTGGATCCTTCCAGCAGCCGACAGTGGCTATTGCCACTGTAACGGGCACACCAAAAGGACCTTTCGCAATTGTTTATTCGGATCCAGAGGATCAGATCAATGTTCGCTCCGGTCCAGATGTTTTTTATCCGAAAGTTGGTGTTTTGATCAACAGACAAGAAGTTCCGGCGTTGGCGAGAACAGAAGGCGGAGCCTGGGTGAAAATAGTCTATCCAGGAGTTCCTGAAGGCGTTGCCTGGGTTTACGCGCCATATCTTCGGGTCACCGGAGAGCTTCCGATCGTGCCGAAACCACCCACTCCTACTCCAGAAACTACGCCTACAATTGACCCAACATTAGCAGCCCAGTTTATCTCAGATATACCACCCACGAGGAAACCGACCTTTACTCCACCTCCACCATTGATAATACCTACCTATGAAACAGTGTCAGTCAACATCGGTACCGGTGGATTACCGAGCGGTTTTATAATCCTGGGTTTGGTTTCAATTGGTATTTTTGGTTTGATCGTTTCCTTTTTAAGAAGGACATAATCTGAATATTATTAAATGAAAAGACCAGGCCAATTGTTGAGCCTGGTCTCTTTATTTAATTCTTATCAGTGTTATGCACAACCTGTGTTTGGGTCACATCCAGCGCATCCTGCAACGGAAGTCTGGGGTGCGTTTTGCTCGATCTGGAATCCACTGCGTCCATTTTCCTCGACGTATTTGATGGTGGCTCGCTGCAGATAAGCAAGAGTTTGGTCATCAACGATGACCTTTACGCCATGATTGGAATAAATCTGGTCGCTGTCGCTGACCTTATCATCCAATGACATACCGTATTGAGGACCGCCTCAACCAACTCCGGCAATGAATATCCTCAGGGAGTGTTCTGTCAGCTCCTGTTCTTTCATTAAAGACTTAATAGCAATAGCGGCTTCTGGTGTAAGGAGGATATTTTCAGAATTTTCCATTGTTTTCCTATTGTTGTGAAAATAATAAAAGTTGTTTTGCATTGTAGCAGGATTGGATTTTCTGTCAACTGTAATTTGTAGATGATAGGTAATTGTTATTGAAATATTAATATATTAATCATATTAACTTATCAGTTGCTGGTATTCTCAGGGGAATTCCACCATTTCAGGACCCGCAAAGCGCGCAAAGTATTCATTCTTCCTGGTTGACCGGCAAGTTCAAGATCAAAAAAGGTTCGCCCACTGGGACCCCGGTAGCTGGGCCATGTCTGATCCCTGGTCTGTTTTTTCAGGAGCAGATCGATCGCGTCTTTATACCTGGGATCATGTTCCGCGCGGGCTGCCTGGAAATAGTCCAGGGCTCTCAACACATCATAAAACCAGCGGGGTGGGAAAGGGAATCTGGTCATTCGCTGATGGACGATTTCTCCTGTTCGATGGGAGCGGAACAGCTTATGCCGGAGCAGAAATTCATGAGCTTTCAAACGGGAATCAGTAACTTCTTGAGTTCCTTCGAGTGTATTCTTCTGATATGTCAGTAAACCTTCCAGGACCGAGATTGTAGTGTGGAATGAACTGTGGGTTGCGCCCTTATAGGATTCGCAATTCCAGCCGCCATCCGCCATCTGCTGCTTGAGCAGATGATCAACCAGGTGTTTTACACGGAGATCCGGATACTTGAAATACGCCAGGATGTTAAGAGCCATGCCAGTGACACAGGTTTCACTATAGTCATAGCTAACAGATATATTCATTCCTCCGTCTGCCTCGTAATAAG
>CAYUXO010000110.1:0-6668 GCA_964448865.1 uncultured Anaerolineales bacterium | reverse complement strand
ATCACGTCGGAAGCGATCCGGGCGGTATCACCAATCATGATCAATTCCGGCAGGAAAATATCCCCGTCCTGAAAAGCCTTTCCAATATCGTCCATAGGGGCGTTAATGGCTTTTTTGATCAGGGTGGCGGGGTCCACGCCGGCATCGATGGCAGCCTGAGCAGCCGAAGCTGCTTGGTCCTCATCGCCATCAATTATCACCTGGCGCAAGACCTCTATATAATTATTTTCTTTCATCTTTAAACTCTCCGTTTGCATAAACTGCTGGATTATTTCTCCCGCACGGATTGTTTGTTTTAAACTTAAGCTACATCCTGGTTCGGTCCATGATGACCTTAAGGTTGCCTGTTCCAATGCGTCCGATATTTTTCCAATCCGAGTCGTTCAAAAAGCTCGTCTGCTCTTTTTTGAACTTCCTCTTTGATGGAAATCTCGTCAACATTAGTCATTTTTCCGTTTTCGTATATTATTTCACCTCCTACGATTGTGAATTCTACATCCGAACCTCTTCCGTTATAAACCAATGAGCCTACAGCCCTGTTAAAGGGTTTGGTACCAGGCTCATCCATTCCGATAACTACCAAGTCAGCCAATTTTCCTGGGGCAATCTGCCCGGCATCAATGCCAGCATATCTTGCACCATTTACTGTTGCCATCTCCAAAGCTTTTTCGGCCGTGGCTGCTGTCGGGTCAAGCGTATTCACTCTCTGTAAAATAACCGCTGCCCGCATTGCCAGGATTAAATCCTGGTTGCCACAGCAGGAACCATCACTGCCTAGCCCTACAACAACACCTGAATCGCTCAAATCCTTCAATCGGATGACACCTGTTGCCAGATACTGGTTGCTCACAGGGCAGTGGGCCACGCCAGCCTGAGCATCTCCCAGCATATCAACGTCCTGATCGCTTAACCAGATCGCATGGGCAAAGGTTCCATCTTCAATTAACCCATCTTCATTAAGCTTCTCCACCATGCCCATGCCGTGCTGTTTTCTGTAAAGACCATCCTCAATATTCGACTCTGCCAGATGGGTATGCCAGCGGGTACCGAATTCCCTGGCTAGTCCTGCCGCCCCAATCACAAGTTCCTGGGGGTTTAAAGAAACGTTTTCCGGCGCAGGCCAAATTGCAACTTTGCTGCCTGGGGGCCGCGCTATCATAGCGTCCCGCGTAATATCTATTTCTTCCTGCACACTGTACATAAAAGTGCGCTCCAGTTTGTATCCGTGTTCATCAGAAATATCTGTAGCAGGCCCGTACATACCCCGGGCAACAGCGCCGCGCAATCCTGTTTGCTGAATTGCATCAGCGACAGCAAGTGTGGTTTCAAGATCTGTCGGTCCGTAATGATTGTCAATTACGCAGGTTGTCCCATTTTTGATCGCTTCCAGGGAGCAATTTAATACTGCCGAGACTGCTTCTTCCCGGGTGACCCTGTCACTGAAGGGCTCCAATAACTGGGCCAACCAGGGATAGAGCTCCATCCCTTCCCCGACACCCCGCAGAAGGGATTCAAACAAATGGTTATGGCAGTCAATAAAACCGGGAGAAATCAATTTTCCCTTGCAGTTGATAACCCTGTTGGCTTGATACTTCACCAGCTCCTGTTGCGAGCCAACTGCCACTATTCTATTTCCAGTGATAGCCACGGACCCCGGATCGAATACCCGGCGATTGTCATCAACAGTAATGACAATCCCTCCGCTCAACAATAGGTCACAGTGCAGGGTTGATCCCATATCCACCTTCTCCTTATCCGTCGTTATATTCCCGGACAACGTCCACCATAGCTTGTATGTTCTCTGGCCTGGCTTCGTCCGGAATCCCCACACTGCCGTCTACAATCAATCCGCCTTTTGAGCCAAATAAATCTATCAGTTTTGTAACTTCTTCACTGACCTGCTCCTGTGTACCAGTTGCCAGGGCAGCTGAAGAAATCCCTCCCCAGAAACACTGGCGGTCGCCCATAATTTCCAGGGCCTTCTGGTGATCAACCCGATCATAATGAATGGGGACCTTTCCCCGTGGCAGTTCAGCCAGATATGGCAGGCGCGGGGTGTAATCTCCCTGGACATGAAGAATAGGTGTCAATCCTTTTTCCACCAGTGCTAGCACCACTCTCTTCAAACTGGGCCAATAAAATTCTTTGAAATGCTGGTCTGACATAAATCCTGCTGCGCCTTTATGCAGCCAGAAAACGATCCGGGGGTTTTCTACAGCTTCAGCCCAGGCGATGGCAGCTTCGATTTGAGGCTCAATGTACAGCTCTACCACGGCCATTAGTTTTTCTGGAACTCTGTACATATCCAGCATGGTCCCTTTCAGTCCTCGTAGAAAGTCGGCCACAATGTCAAACGGCGGTGTGAAATTGGCTTGATAGGACACCGGATAACCAAGCTCCCTCATCTCCTGAATATATTGGCGTTCAGCCTGGTCTGAGACAGCCGCTGCTTCTGCGAGTTCGACCAGGGATTTTAGGACCTGTAAATTTTCAGGATAGGAAAATGCGGGACCCAGGAAGATGGGGTCGGGGCCCAAAGAAAAGAGTGGTGGGAAAGCTGCCAGGGGCTCCATTTTTCCTGTCATGCGGGGCCACAGAACCCTCAAACTGAAGTCTGTTGGATTGGCCAGGAATTGATCATATTCATCGGCCTGTAGATATTCCTTCTCTATGAACTGGAAGGTCTTGTCGTCGGGCAAATCACCACCTGGCCATTGATAATGTTTGGCATCCAGGGCCTGGAACCACTGAGCCGGGTAAATACCGGATTGCAGGGCCAGATCAAAATCAAAATCCACGACGGTATTTTTAATTGCTTGAAAGCGCTTAACATGGTCAAGCATGGCCTTTTTGTTAGAAAGCCCAGCTCGCCGGGTCGAGAAGAAATGGTCCGAGAATGGCGCCGCCAGCACCTTATCCTTTAATTCCAGCCCAAAGGCATTGTTCAGATCGTCTAAACGCATTTGGTAAGTAATTGACATATTTAATCCTTGCTGCCCAGCTGCTTTTCCAGCAAATCCAGGACCCGCTCGGGTGTGATTGGAAGATGGGTGACTGGCGCGCCAATGGCGTCAGTTACAGCGTTGGCGATCGCTGCCGGGGAGACATTCATTGGCGGTTCACCCAATCCTTTGGCACCAAACGGTCCTGCTACATCCTCGATCTCGACAAAATCTGCTGTAATCTTTGGCATATCCATTACTGTTGGGATCAAATAACTTTCAAGGGATGGATTCTGGATCAAGCCCTGGTCCACAACCAGGTCCTCGATCAGAGCATAGCCGCTGGCCATAGAAACCGCACCTTCAATTTGGCCGCGGGCACCCTTGGGATTGATTATTGTGCCTGCATCATGGACGGCGATGATCTGCTCAATCTCAACCTGCCCGGTTTCAATATCAACCAGCACTTCGGCAACATGAACGCCAAAACCTACAACCTGTTCAAATCCGGTTGAACCGTCTTCCAATTCAGCTTCTGGATAATCCATGGTGTAAAAACCACTGGCTTGCATGGGTAGATTTTTTTCATAGGCTTTGGCCGCCAGCTCGGAGACAGTCAGCTGTACCTGTTCGTTTTCAACATAAACATAACCACCCCGTAAATCCACCAGCTCCGGATCTGCGCCAAGTTCCTCGGCAGCCAGATTGACCAAAACCTGGCGGATGGACGCTGCCGCTTTCAGAGTGGCGTTGCCTGAAAATACCGTCGCCCGGCTGGCTACTGACGCGCCGGCGTCTGCCGACAATGCAGTATCTGGTTTATGAACTTTTACCTGGTCTGACTGAATGCCTAATTGCTCTGCTACAAATTGAGCAATGATCGTATGGATACCTTGCCCCATGTCCGACGCGCCAGTCCGGACTACAACAGAACCATCCGGCGCCATATTAATTCCGGCTGAAGCATGATCCGGGATGTTGCAGCCAAACCCGACTTTATGGAAGGAAACAGCCAGGCCCCATCCCCGCCGAAGATGGGGAGCGGGTTTTCGTCCTTCCTTCTCCCTGTTCTTCCAATCCGCTAATTCGGCAGCTCGCTCCAGACAAGCCTGCAGGCCCTCTGCCTGTCGGACAACCGATTTGGGTTGAAAGCGCTGACCGGTCTTTAAGCCATTAATCAAACGGATGTCCAGCGGGTCAATCTCCAGCTCTCGGGCCAATTCATCCATCAACCCTTCAAAGGCAAGCGTTGCCTGGGGAACGCCAAATCCCCGGAAAGCGCCGCAGATGGGATTATTAGTTAATACCGTATAAGCTTCTGCTTTTGCATGGGGAACAAAATAAGGCGTTAGCCCGTAAGCTGCCACAACCATCATGACCTCTTCCCCCGCGTTGACATAGGGACCTGTATCTCCAATTCCCACAAGGTGAATGGCAGTTAATTTTCCATCATTGGTGGATCCCATCTTATAGTTGATTTTTATGGGATGGCGTTTGACATGGGTTAGTATAGATTCTTCCCGGCTTCTGACAATTCTTACCGGGCGCCTGGTCTGATTGGCAAGCAACGCGGCGTGGATCTGGATATTGGCTTCATCCTTGGCACCAAACGCTCCGCCGATGTGAGGAGTGATCTCCCGTACCATCGCTTCAGGTACCCCAAGAGCCCGGGCGATCTGGATCCGGTCCCGGTGGGGAGCCTGCGCTGAAGCATACACCAGCACAGAGCCATCCAGATCTATAGTGGCTACCGCAGACTCAGTTTCCAGCATGGCATGTTCCTGGTAAGAAGTCTGGAATGTGTTCTCCACAATAACATCTGCCTGAGCAAAACCCTCTTCTATATCTCCCCAGGTTTCCACGATATGGCTGTGAATATTCTCTTTATCAGCCCAGACACTTCCAGCATCCGGCCGCATGGCCTCTACAACATCAAAGATGCCTTCCAGCGGTTCATACTCAACAATAATGGCGTCTAGCGCAGCTCGGGCAATTTCCTCTGTTTCCGCTGCCACAGCGGCCAGGGCGTCTCCCCGGTAGCGGACCTGGTCTTTTACCAGCAGGGGCTGGTCGCTGTACCAGTACAGGTAACTATTTTCGCCGGGGATATCGTCGGCCGTCATCACAGCAACAACACCAGGAATTTTTCTAGCATGGCTAACATCCAGTTTAATGATTCGGGCGCAGGCATGGGGGCTGTACAATAATTTTCCAACCAGCATATCCGGGAACTCAATATCCGGGGTATATACGGCCTTACCCGTGACCACATCCTTCCCCCCGATCGCAGCCATTCCTTTTCCAACTATTTCATAATCGCGCATAGATCTTCCTCAATATTTATGACTGCCTAGGCAACACTAGATAAACACCAACGACCATCAAAATTAGGCCGAGAACACGCGGCAAGGTAAGGGGGACTTTGTCATAGCCACCCACGCCGATCATGTCGATTATCACCGCAACTGCCATCTGCCCAAACATCATAGCCATATTACCTGCCGCTACACCTGTCCTGGGTATAGCATAGGCAACACCGGCAACAGCCACAATGACCATTACACCAGCTACGGCCGATATCGGCAGGATAGATTTAGTCCCTTCCCAGGTTATGGTGCCCCGCATGAATAAATAGATCACCGCGGGAACAGCGACCATCGCAGCAAAAACGTGTTCTATCAAGCTGGCATTGATCGCGCCAACTGACCGAGATATATATCCTTCCATAGCCGTTACGCCACCAAAGACTATGCCGGTGATACTCGCGACAATCACGCCCATATTATTCCGCTGTGCCATTATTTACTCCTCTATCATTAGCCAGATTGATGGCATTCTTATTTTTACAGCTTGCCAAGCAGCATCTTGCATTTCTTTACGCCGTCCGCTGCTGAACTGCCATAAGCATTTGCACCCATATCTTCCATAACATCAGGTGTTGTTGCAGCCCCACCAATAATGACCTCGTATTTTTCCCGAATGTCTTTTCCTGCCAGATGATCACCAACATCCTTCATATAGGGCAGGCAGGTGGTCAAAAGGGCTGACATGCCGATAATATCGACTTCTTCCTGTTCAGCGCGTGAAACAATATCAGAGGGGGAGACATTGGTTCCCAGGTCGATCACCTCAAATCCGTTAACCTTAAGCATTAAGCCAACCATATTCTTTCCAATATCATGCAAATCACCCTGGACTGTCGCCAGAAGCACTTTGCCCAAGGACATACTTGCGCCGTTCTGGCTTTCTGCAACCGCGGGGTTGATCACTTCAGTGTTTACCGCATCAACAGTATCAGCTGCGGTTACCATTTCTGGCAGAAAGATATCCAGGGTTTCAAAGCGCTTTCCTACATCCTGCAGGGAGGGGGATATGCAGTTTTCAAAGAACTCCACCGGTGTCGATCCTCCCTCGAGTGACTCCCGGGCCAAGGCTATCGCAGCAGCTTCATCTCCAGTAAGTAAAAAGTCAATAAATTGCGGTTGTAAAATTCCCCAGTCACTCATGTGTTTCTCCTCTTTTTAAGATTTATTATTTTCTTAATTGTTCTGCTGTTTCTTCCACAGCTTCAATAATTTCCTGGTAACCCGTGCAGCGGCATAAGTTGCCAGCTATAGCTGTTCTAATTTCATCCCGGGTAGGTTGGGCGTTTTTTAGCAACAACCCGTAGGCTGACATCAACATGCCGGATGTACAGTAGCCACATTGAAAGGCCCAATTATCAAT